>DHGO01000026.1 GCA_002402795.1 Deltaproteobacteria bacterium UBA4796 | reverse complement strand
ATACCACAAGGTAGCAATAGAAACATTCAATGGCACAATTGCTGATAGTAAAGAGCTATATCAGATATTGCAACCCTCCCTTGAAAAAACTAACTTCCGGGAATACTTCAGCGAAAAATTATCATTTGTAAAATACTCAAAGGACATCAAAGAATACGTTATCAATGCCCTGTGTCCCCCAGGAGATAAAAACAAGGTATGGAAAGTAATACATCATGAGGAGATAGGCAAGATAGTGGTTCTTGTCGAGAATAGCGTATTAGGCCTCTTTATCGGGAAAGGAGGTGAAAACCGCACTGTTGCATCCAAGCTATGTAGATGCGCTGTGGAGATAAAGGGCATAAGCTCCTCGGTATATGAGACGTTTACAAAACAGTCAAAGACCAACGGCTAAAGCCGTTGGCTTGCGGGAATGCTACCGCAACGAAGCTTTGACTAGGAGGCTTTGAAAAAGAAAAGATGCAAAGCAGAAGCGGCGAAGGCTATAAGAACGTTAGGATGCATGTCCTAGTCCCAACCTCTTCCGGATTTGGCAGGTCCGATGGTTCAACAGAGCCTAAGCCTTCTATCGCAACTCCGAGGGACACTAAACTCCGAAAGGAGCACGAATATCGTGTGCCTGTCGTATCTGTTGATGGAAACCCTCTAATGCCAACGACACCTGCAAAAGCGAGAAAGCTGATAAAGGGAAAGCAAGCTATCGGAAAATGGTCGAAGCTAGGGATATTCTATATTCAGATGCAGAGACCTGTTGGGGATAGGACGCAGGAAGTAGCCTTCGGGCTAGATCCCGGTTCTAAATTTGAGGGTGTAGCAGTGGTCTCAAAGGAAAAAGTATTGCAAACGGGAATGAATATCTTGCCAAAAGGTATAGTAAAGAAGTTAGAACAGAAAAGAAGACAAAGACGATTTAGAAGATATAGAAAGACATGGCGAAGACCAGCGAGATTTGATAATAGAACAAGAGCGGAGGGGTGGATAGCTCCCTCGCAGAAAGCAAAAGTGGATTTCCGATTGAAGATAATAGAAGAGTTAAAAAAGTTGTATCCAATAACGAAGGCAGTGGTAGAAGATGTTAGATTTAACCACTACAAAAAACGGTGGGGAAAACATTTCAGTACAGTAGAGATAGGGAAAAAGAGAACATACGATAAGCTAATAGAATGGTTTGGCGAAGTAAGGTTGATAAGTGGAGTGGAAACAGGAGAGATACGAAAGGAATACAGGGCTAAGAAGGTATCAGAGAAGAGAGAGAAATCAGTTTATTCACATGCGATAGACGCAGTTGTAATAGCAGCAAAAGAGACAGGATTAGGGTTATTAATGATACCTTCGTTCTTCATCTGGAGGCGTTATCAATATCCGAGAAGACAACTTCACAAGTCCCAATTTAAGAAAGGAGGGATAAGAAGGAGAGAAGGAGGAAGTAATAGTATGGAAGGATTTAGAAAAGGAGATGTAGTATTGTATAGAGGAGAATTGGCAAGAGGAGGAGGTTATCGAGAAGGAATCGGGCTATCGTTACACCAATTTGATACAGATAATAAGAGATTTACGCAACGAGCAAAACCAAGCGATTGCATAAGGTTGTTCAATCAAAAAATAATGTACGAACAGCCAATTCCTCCAACGACTGAAGTCGTTGGCTTCCTTGGAGGTGCGCCGTGAAGAAAAATGCTAAGTAAAAAATATCAAAGCCCAAAAAAAACCAAAAAAACTAAAAAACATTTAATAGGAGGATTCAAATGGAAAACAAAATAAGTATGGAAGACAAAATCGTTTATCAGACAGAAATACAAAGGGACATGCCTCGCAAGGTTCAAAACACGGTTCAGAATACGGTTCAAAATACGGTCCAAAATACGGTTCAGAATACAGTCCAAAACAAAATCCAAGTTCAGACTCGTAAAGACAGGGCTGCACAGATTATGGAAATAAAAATGAGAAGAGCAGAAGACTCCGGTAGCATTGTATTCATACCTGTTGGTGGCATGAAAGGTCAGGAGTTTGGAAAAAACCTTCTTGCTCTTAATAAGCATGTAAGAATACTAAAAAGTTCTGCTGTCTTTGGAGACATAGAAAGCATCAAAAGGCAGCTTACTGATATAGAGAACGCAAGAGATGAAATGTGGGGGAAAATAAAGGCTGTTATCCCAAGGTTCAGTTCCTTTTCCCCTAAGAGATGGAGCGAGATAAATAACTCCAGAGACGAAAAGATACGTCTTGCCCAGAGGAGAATATCTTACGTCATAACCCCTACAGATGATACCACAGGAAGCATTATCATGGCAGCCAAGGTTCTTTCAGAAAAGATCATAGAATCCCAGGCAAGCTCAAGTCTCGATGAGCTTTCAGAACTCATTGGCACATACAGGATGTTCAATGAGAAAATAACAAATATACTTAACGACGGTGGGAAAACTGACGTCCAGGATGCAGCTAATACTGAAAGTGTAGCTGATGCTCAGGAAGCGATAGAACCACCGGAAGCAAGGACAAAGACAGGTAAAAAGAAGTAGTTCAAAGGTATTTGTAATTGCCAGCAACCGCCAGATTAGATACTGGCGGTTTTCTTCTGGCAAACCCCTGGTAGCTTTTTTGATGATTTCCGTGGCATTTTTTGGTAATCTTTTTCTGTAGGAAAAATGAGGTAGTTTTGAAAAAAATGATTTACATGGCTTCAACCAAAATCTCGGAAGGAAAAACAATAGGAGAAATAACTACCCTTCTTGCAAAATATGGTGCTTCTGGGATCGTAACCCAGTATGAAAATGGCAAAGCTATTGGCCTTGCCTTCAGTATCAAATATTTGGATAGCGAACTCTTTTTCAAACTCCCCGTAAGATACCAGCCTGTCCTTGCAGCCATGCGTAAAGACAAACATACCCCTAAACGTCTCTGCAATGAAGACCAGGCTCGCAGAGTTGCCTGGAGACAGATATTGCGGTGGATTGAGGCCCAGCTTGCTTTAATTTCAGTAGGCATGGTTGACATCAAGGGAATCTTTATGCCGTACCTGATGCTGTCTAAGGATGAAACATTGTATGAGAGGTTGGAAAAAACAAAATTCCCTATGTTGCAGAAATAAGAACATTTTGCTCATCCAAACGCAGCATGATAAAATAACCATATTGCTTAATAATTACCATAGGTCATAATCCATCCTGTTAAAATAGGGCATAACGGAATAGTCATAATACTCAATACTATCAAGTAGTTACAAGGATTTTACAGAAATGCAAAAAAATCACTGCAAAAAAGGCAAAAAGTCAATTTTCAATAATTACAGTAAGTTACAAATTTTTTCATTAAAATGTGGTATAATATATATAGAGAGAATATATAAAGAAATATAATAAAGACTGAAAGGAGGCAAATAGAGTGAAAGAAATAAATCCTAAGAGAAAGGAGGTGATAGAATGGGATTAAGAGAAGGCTGGACACAGGAGTTGGTAGACCAAATACTAACAGAACATAAAGAACTATTCAGAATAGCAGCAGAACATGGGGCAATGTTCATACCCCCCTGGATGGATGACGATGACCTGAGAGAGTATCTGATAGAACAGCTTATGATAAGAGAACCTGAACTAACTGGAGAAGAGATCATAAAAAAGACAGAAGAGCTTATGAAGAGCTATGATGAAAAAGAAGAGAAAAAAGAATATGAAGAAAGTTACCTGTGCACCACAGGAAGACACTATGACCTGGCACTGACTGACCCGGATGCCTTAAAAGAAGAAATGATAGTGAAGTACAAGCGAGCATATCCAGAAAAAGAAGATAAGTGGATAGAAGAAAAAGTTACAGAACGAATTGAATGCCTAAAAATAGGGGCTGTCCGAAGATTGGAAAGAATGAAAAAGATAGAGGTTGCGTAAAAAATAAAGAATGTAAAGGCAATAAAAAAAGGCGATCCAAAGACCGCCTTAACCAACATAGCCCAGAAATCGGGCTCCTGCACTATTTGCTATGCTTAGCACTTCCTCCACCAACATTTTGAACTCCTGATAACCATTAGCACTAATAAATACTTCTATCCCGTTGTCAAATGGTTTACAATCGTAACCACAGGTATTGAAGGTTTGTGCTATGATGCCTTTAGTGGAC
>DHGO01000101.1 GCA_002402795.1 Deltaproteobacteria bacterium UBA4796 | reverse complement strand
GTCCGGAAGGAAGCAGCGGTAGTAACTGATCCGTGTGCCGCAGGTCGCCTGGTCTAAATATCCGAATGGAGTATATTCGCATGAGTTATACAGTTATTGCTCGAACATGGAGACCAAAAAAATTCAGTGAGGTAGTTGGGCAATCCCATATTGTCACAACTATAAAAAATTCCATAAAGTTCGGCCGTGTATCACATGCATATCTTTTCACAGGACCACGGGGTGTTGGAAAGACATCTCTCGCAAGAATTCTTGCAAAGGCTGTAAATTGCTTGAATAGAAAAGAAGAAGAGCCCTGCGGAGAATGTGAAAATTGTATTGCCATAGAAAATGAGAACTTTGTGGATATCATTGAAATAGATGCTGCTTCAGCAAGAAGGATAGAGGAAATGAGGGAGATGATTGAAACTGTGAGGTATCTTCCTCTAAAAGGTATTTATAAGGTTTATATCCTTGACGAAGCGCACATGCTTACACCGGAAGCGCGTAATGCGTTCTTAAAAACCCTTGAAGAGCCACCGGGCCATAATATTTTTATTCTTGCCACCACTGAGCCGCAGAAGATTCCTTATACTATTATGTCAAGATGCCAGAGATTCGATTTCAGAAGAATTTCTGAAAAAGACATTATTATGCAGATGAAAAAAATTTGTGAAAAAGAGAATGTTCACTATGATGAAGGAGTTTTCCACTATATTGCTACCGAAGCAGATGGGAGCCTTCGTGATGCTGAGTCAATGCTCGACCAGATAATAGCATATAGTGGAAAAGAGATTAAGGAAAAGGATGTAGTCAATATTATAGGGATTGTAGGAAGGGATATTTTATATCGTATGGTCAAATCCATTTTTAATGGTGATTTGCAAAAAGGATTGGAAACTGTAGAGGAATCATTACGTGAGGGATATGATGTATATCAGGTTCATAAAGGACTTGTAACGATATTCAGAAATATGATGATAACAAAAGCATGTAATGGTATCCCGTCTTTTCTTTATATAAGCGAAGAAGAATCAAAGCTGCTAAATGAATTGTTGGAAGGCGTTGAATACTATGAGATTCAAAATATGCTTTACCATCTACTACGGTCTGAGGAGCTCCTGAAAGGGCTCTTTCCCAAAGTGGCTCTGGAAGTTCTCTACATTAATCTATACAACCTTTTCAAGGTAAGAGACGTTGAGGGCATTCTGCAGGAACTAAGTGAGCAGGAGCACAGACGAGAAGAACAGAAGAAACCCATAACTGTACCACCTGTATCATCAAATATAAAGGACTTCATCGAATTCCTTAAAACACGAAAACCATTTATAAGCAGTATTTTTGAAAATATCGATATACGAATGGAAGATGAAACCATTACAATATTTCTTGATAAAAGATATGATTTTATTAAAACGGATACACAATTTAAAGAAGAGATAAAACAGCACCTCAAGGAATTTTTTGGAAGGGAAATAAATATAATTTTCAAAGATGTAAACGAAAGTAAAAAGAGTACGATAGAAGAATATGTAAAAGAAGCAGAAAGATTATTCAACCTTTAGGGGAGGTATCATGTCAAAACAGCTGGGACAACTTTTGAATCAGGCGAAAAAGATGCAGGAAAAACTTCAGAAGATACAGGAAGAGGTTGCGGAAAAAACTGTGGAAGCATCAGCAGGCGGAGGGATGGTTTCATGTGTGGTGAATGGAAAGCAGGAGGTAGTTTCCCTTAAAATTTCAGATGAAATATGGCAGGAAAAGGATAAAGAACTGCTGGAAGATTTGATTGTAGCTTCAATCAATGAAGGTTTAAACAAGTCGAGAGAATTATTGCAGGAAGAAATGGCAAAAATCACAGGTGGTATGAATCTGCCTTTCGGATTGTAGAATGTACTATCCGGAACCCATAGAAAGGCTGATAGAGAATCTCACGAAACTCCCTGGCATTGGCAGAAAAACAGCCACACGATTGACATTCTTTCTTCTTAACTCAAAAAGACATTATATATCTGAGCTTGCTCAAAGCCTCCTTGATATCAGAGAGAGGATAATGCTCTGCAGTGTCTGTTTCAATATAACTGATGTTGACCCGTGTATGATATGCAGGGATGAAAGGAGAGACAAATCCACGCTCTTTGTAGTAGAAGAATCTTCTCACATGATGGTGGTGGAATCATCTAATCCAGGTGTTTATAGATACCATATACTCCACGGGGTAATTAATCCAATTGAAGGCATAGGACCGGAAGAGATAAAAATCAACGAATTAAAGGAAAGGATTCTGAAGGAAGGTATAAAAGAGATTATAATTGCAACAAATCCTAATATCGAAGGAAATACAACGGCCCATTATATCAATGAACTTATAAAACCCCTCGGAGTAAGTGTAACACGCATTGCATCAGGAGTCCCTATAGGAGGCGATATTATTTATATAGACCCCCTTACCATAAAAAGCTCAATAGAAAACAGAAGAAAACTATAAAATATTTACAAAGCGCGAATATAGTCATTCGTATTTCGTATTTAATTATTTTTTAATCGATTGCCAATCCTTTAAAAATCTTTCAATACCTATGTCTGTGAGAGGGTGGTTCATAAGTTGCTTCAACACATTGAAAGGGATTGTAGCAATATCCGCACCCAGAAGGGCTGCCTGTAGAACATGAAGGGGGTTTCTGATACTCGCGACAATAACTTCGGTTTCAAACATATAATTGGAAAAAATGACAAGTATATCCTCAACTATATCCATACCCCTTAATGATATATCATCTATTCTGCCTATGAAGGGGCTTACATAGGTCGCACCTGCTTTGGCAGCGATGAGGGCTTGGACTGGCTGGAAAATAAGCGTTACATTTGTCTTTATACCTTCTCGAGATAGAGTCCTTACCGCCTTTATTCCCTCTTCAGTCATAGGAATTTTTATGACTGCATTTGTACCAAGGGACGCAAGTCTCCTTGCCTCTTCACACATGCCCTTTGTATCCGTTGCAATTACTTCAAGACTCACAGGCCCATCAACTACGGAAAGTATCTCCCCTATGACTGCATCTGGGTTCTTTTTTTCTTTTGAAAGAAGCGTGGGGTTGGTTGTTACGCCGTCAACAAGACCCATCTCCAATCCTTTTTTAATCTCTTCCACATTTGCTGTGTCTATAAAGAACTTCATAGATACCTCCCGTTCTATAAGACTGCTTAGAAAACTTTTCAATTATACAGGATTGAAAGAAAAATGGGAAAATATTTTTTATATTGACATCAAAATCTAATTTGTATTAAATTATGTACAATGCGTACACGTACAATGCTTACAGTCAAAAACATGAACAACATTTCAACTTATTTTGGTTACTGGTATTCATTTGCAATTTTGCACCCATTTCCCTTATAGCGATATGAGGGTATTAAAAGGCCATGGGTGTAAAAACCCATGGCCTTTTTTATTTTATATTGTCTTGATGGATAGGCGAGATGAAAGATATAAGACTCGGTGTTTTGAAGGAAGATAATAACAAGACAGTAATCTATGTGGATGATGTGGCTATTGGGAAGGGGTTCTGTGTTATCGCAGGGCCATGTTCAGTGGAAAATGAAAAGCAGACCATAGAAACAGCCATTGCAGTAAAGGAATCCGGGGTAGACATGCTGCGGGGGGGTGCATTCAAACCGAGAACCTCTCCATACGCCTTTCAGGGCCTGGGATTAAAAGGTCTCAAGATACTTAAAAAGGCAAAGAAAGAAACAGGTCTCCCTATTGTAACAGAAGTGATAGATACAAGGGATGTACCATGGGTGAGCGAGTATGCTGATGTACTCCAGATCGGGGCAAGGAACATGCAGAACTTTTCTCTTCTAAAGGAAGTAGGCAAGACAAGGAAGCCTGTCTTGCTGAAGAGGGGGATGAACTCAACCTTGGAGGAATGGTTATACTGTGCCGAATATATCCTAAATGGTGGAAACCCCAATGTTATACTCTGCGAGAGGGGAATAAGGACCTTTGAGACCTATACAAGGAATACCCTTGATATAAGTTCTGTCCCTTCACTCAAAGGGTTGACCCACCTGCCAGTGATAGTGGACCCCTCCCATGCCTCGGGCAGGGCAAACCTTGTACCTCCTCTGTCCTATGCAGCAGTGGCAGCAGGCGCAGACGGACTTATTGTAGAGGTGCATGTAAATCCCTCAGAGGCCTTATGCGACAAGGACCAGATGCTAAATACCATAGAGTTTGAAAATATGCTGAAGAAGATCCGTAAACTCCACAGTTTTATGAAGGACTCTGAATGAGAAGGATAACCCTTTCAGGAGAAAAGAATAGTTCCACCATAGTTATTGGAAGCTCTATAGATGACATAGGAGAGTTCTGCCATACCCATGATATTGTCATTATCACGGACAGGAAGGTAAATGCCATCTATGGTGAGAAGTTTTCCGGGTTAAAGAAGGTAGTAATAGAGGAAGGGGAGGGGAGTAAGACCCTGAAAATGGTCAGATGGATATACGATAAACTCCTTAAATCAGGTTGTGAAAGAGATACCTTTATAGTCGGTATAGGTGGTGGCATGGTATGCGATGTTACCGGGTTTGTAGCCTCAACATATCTGAGAGGACTTCCCTTTGGTCTTGTGGCAACCACCCTGCTTGCACAGGTAGATGCAAGTATCGGCGGCAAAAACGGGGTAAACTTCAGAGGGTACAAGAACCTGATAGGAACCATAAATCAACCCGCCTTTGTCATATGTGACCTTTCAAGCTTAAAGACAGTTTCTAAAGCAGAGATAAGAAATGGAATGGCAGAGCTTATAAAGCATGCACTTATCGGAGATAAAGGGCTCTTTGAGGCGATAGTGCAAGATAAAGACGTAATCCTTGACTATAATGTGGATCACCTTGAACCCCTTCTTTACAGATCACTGATGGTCAAGGTGAAGATAGTCTCAAAGGATGAGACAGAAAGAAATGAAAGGAGGATACTAAACTTCGGTCATACCATCGGTCATGCCATAGAGATTTCAACAGGGATAAGACATGGTGAGGCAGTAAGCATAGGGATGGTGATGGAGGCAAGATTGTCTGTTGCAAGGGGGCTCTTGAAGGAGGACAAACTGGAAGCTATCAGGTCTATCCTTTCCTTTTTCGGTCTACCCACTGCAATAGGTGGTATCAAGGATAAAAAAAGGATCATGGATGCTATAACAAAGGACAAGAAGAGAGAGAAGGAGGATATTTATTCGGTATTGCTTGATGATATAGGAAGGGCAGTGATTGAAAGAGTAAAAATTAAAGAAATCAACGACTTAATATATGATATATGTTAGTTTAGATGATAAGTATGATATTAACTTCTTGAAGTTATTGAATAATATTGATTTTGCCGAAATTCGGATGGACAGGATGACACTTTCAGGGGAAGATATAAGAACCATCTTCAGTCAACCGAAGAGGCTTATTGCCACATGCAGACCCGGTTATCTTACAAAATCAATCCGCATGGATTATTTGATCAAAGCCATTGAGGCAGGGGCATCATATGTAGATATAGAGATAGAATCAGATAGTAGATACAGGAAGGATATTATAGAAAAGGCCCGATCAAAAGGATGCGTGGTAATCATATCATATCACAATCGCCATGAGACCCCATCTATCGATAGCTTGAACAGTATTGTAACCACGTGTTTTAAGGAAGGCGCTCAAATCGCAAAGGTTGCCTGTATGGTAAACTCACCTGCAGATTGTGCAAGGCTAATAGGCCTTCTTGGTAACGCGGGGTATCATGGGAGGCTTGTGGTAATAGGTATGGGGGCAAAGGGAAAAATAACACGGGTTCTGGCCCCTCTTTTAGGCAGTCCATTTACCTATGCCTCTTATGAGGAAGGCAAAGAGACTGCCCCAGGCCAGATTGAGGGTAAACGCCTTGAGGAGATGATAAGGTTGGTGGGTAATGGATGATCCCAGACTTTCCATCAGGATAATGATCTGTGCACTAATGACATATATAGGACAATAAAATGATATTCGCTGTTGCAGGAGACCCTATCTTACATAGTTTAAGCCCCAAGATGTTCAATAGGGCATTCATAGAAAAGGGGTTAAACTGCGTTTATACGCGCATAAGCATCAAAGACCCTGAAGAGATTTTGGGGTTATTGAGAAATGCAGATATAGCAGGTGTCAATATCACTGCACCCTTTAAAGAAGGGGTCATGAAGGTATTAGACCTTATAGCAGATGATGCCAAAAGGATAGGCGCTGTAAATACAGTGGTCTTAGAGGAAGGGAGGTTAAAGGGGTATAACACAGATTTTATAGGTGTTAGAGACGCACTCCTATCCAAAAATGTAAGCATGAAAGGCAAAAGGGCTATGGTTCTTGGCGCAGGCGGTGCAGCACGGGCAGCTGCCTTTGCCCTTATCTCAGGTGGTGCAGATGTGACCATATTAAACAGAACCTTAAATAAGGCAGAGGGGCTTGCCTCCTTATTTGGATGTAGTTATGCCCCCTTTGAAAAGATGGAAAGGAAGGTCAAAGAGGCAGATATCATAGTCTCATGCCTCCCTTTAAACGAAATGCGATTTGCGCCTGATATGCTCAAGGCAGGGGCAGTGATATTAGATGCAAACTATGCGTCCAGGACTATAGAGGTAAGAGATAAGGGATATAGGGTAATAGATGGCAGGGAATGGTTGTTGTTTCAGGGTGTAAAGGCATTTGAACATTTTGCAGGCATTAAACCTCCCATTGATGTTATGAGGGATGCATTATATGAAGACAGAGAAGAAAGGCATAAAAGAGGGAATATCTGCATTGTAGGCTTTATGGGTATTGGTAAATCGTCTGTTGCCATGGATGTCTCAAGGTTGACCGGTATGGGGTTTTTCGATGTGGACTGCGCAATAGAAGAAAGGTCAGGCCTTTCCATTACAGGGATATTCAATCAGATAGGTGAAGAAGGCTTCAGGTATTTAGAGGCACAGGAGGTAGAAAGGATAAAGCACCTAACCAATACAGTCATAGCTGTAGGCGGTGGGGCTGTGTTGAGCAAGAAGAACAGGGATACCATAAAAGAGAACTGTCTGGTGATATGGCTATGGGCAGATATCACAACTATCATTAAAAGACTCCATGGCGATGGCACAAGACCACTTTTGCAGTCTATAAAGGATAGAACCAGGTTTGAACAGTTGTTAAAGGAAAGGATTCCTTTTTATGCAGATATAGCAGACATGATTATAAAGACAGATAGGGTTACACCCCTTGAGATAGCAGAAAGGATATCAAATGAAACGAATAGGGCCATCAAATATTAAGGGTGCCATTAAGGCACCTTCATCAAAGAGCGTTATGATAAGGGCAGTAGCTGCATCCCTCCTTGCAGATGGAACCTCCATCTTAAGAAGCCCTTCTTATTCAGTGGATTCACTGGCTGCCCTCCATATAGCCCGCACCCTTGGCGCAGATATCTCTATAGAGGATAGCCCTAAGGGAGATTCCTATATAACTATTAGAGGTAATAGAGGGCTCGCTGAGAGGCAGATAAGGGGTCAGGTTCTTGAATGCGGAGAATCAGGCCTGTGTATGCGTATGTTTACCCCTATTGCAGGTCTTCTTGATAGGGATATCCACCTTGAGGCCAAAGGGTCACTCGTTGAAAGACCTGTGGGGATGGTAGAGGCACTCTCTATCATGGGTGCAGCAGTTATGACCTCGCAAGGTTTCCCTCCTGTTAAGGTAAAAGGGCCGATAAGACCTGGTAGATATGAGATAGATGGCTCTCAAACCTCCCAGTTCCTTACGGGGCTTTTAATGGCCCTCCCCCTTTGTAATGGAGATTCTGAAATAAGGGTCAAGGGGTTAATGAGCAAGCCATATATAAGGGTTACCATAGATGTCATGAAGAGGTTTGGCGTTGAGGTTTTATCAGAGGAAGACCTCTCAAGCCTTTATATAAAAGGTGGCCAGGAGTACAGGGCGATTGCGTATTCTGTAGAAGGGGATTGGTCAGGGGCATCCTTCATGCTCGTTGCAGGTGCCATTGCAGGTTCTATAACAGTCTATGGACTTGACATGGATTCTTATCAGGCGGACAAGGCAATTATCGATGTATTGCAGAGAGCAGGGGCAACAGTAGATATTGGTGAAGACAGGATTACTGTAGCAAAAGACGAACTCAGGTCCTTTGACTTTTTTGCAGAGAGTTCGCCTGACCTTGTCCCGCCTCTTGTTACGCTTGCTGCTCACTGTAGAGGCAAAAGTGTAATCCATGGGATAAAGCGTCTAAGGTATAAGGAAAGTAACCGTCTTGAGGCCCTTGCAAAGGAGTTCTCCAAGATGGGTGTAGGGATAAAGGCATTTGAAGATGGACTCGAGATAATGGGAGGAAGGGTAAGGCCCTCAGTCATAGACCCGCATAATGATCACCGGATTGCCATGGCCTGTGCCGTTGCCGGGCTTGATGCAGATGGTCAGGTGGTCATAGAAAATCCAGAATGTGTAGCCAAATCCTATCCATTTTTCTTTGATGATTTAGAATCCTCTATGGAGGGAAAATGAACTGTTTTGGTAGGATATTTAAGGTCTCAATATTCGGCGAATCCCATGGAGATAAAGTGGGGATAGTGATAGATGGTTGTCCTTCCGGACTTTCCTTATCAGAAGAGAACTTTCTTGAAGACTTAAAGAGGAGAAAGCCCGGAAGAAAAGGGACAACCTTAAGAGTAGAGGAAGATCGCCCGTTCATCAAGAGTGGGGTATTCAATGGAAAGGCCACAGGCGCACCCATACTCATCCTCTTTGAAAATAAAGATGTAGATTCATCGGACTACGAAAGGAACAGGTATACCCCAAGGCCAGGTCATGCAGATTTTACTGCCTGGAAGAAATACTGTGGTTTTAACGATTATAGAGGGGGTGGACATTTCTCAGGTAGACTGACCCTCGGGCTTGTGGCAGCAGGCGTGATTGCAAAGAAGCTTATAAGACCGATCAGAGTAGAGGCACAACTTGTAGAAGCCGGTGGTGTAGATGATTTCGAAAGGGCTATCGAAAAAGCAGTAAAAACAGGAGATTCCATAGGGGGTATTATAGAATGTCGGATAAAGGATGTACCCTGTGGTCTTGGAGAACCTTTCTTCGACTCCTTTGAGTCATGTTTGAGCCATGGCATCTTTTCCATTCCAGGGATAAAGGGCATAGAATTCGGTGCAGGTTTCGGATGTGCAGGAATGCGGGGGAGTACTTATAATGATCAACTACTTGGTCTTAATGGCAAGACAAAGACTAATAACTCAGGAGGTATAAATGGTGGCATAACAAATGGTAATGAGGTCTGCTTCAGGGTGGCTGTAAAACCCACCTCAAGTATAGCAAGGGTGCAGAATACAGTGGACTTAAGAACGGGAAGACATGCAGAGATCTCAAGTAAGGGCAGACATGATATCTGCATTGCCTTGAGGGTGCCTGTTATCGTTGAGGCCGTAACTGCAATGGTGGTTGCAGATTTTATGTTGATAGACCAAAAACTACTGAGGGTTTTAGATGAATGAACAGGAATTGAGCCTTATAAGAAGACAGATAGACAGGATAGACTGGAAGATTATACAGCTTTTGAATCAAAGGATGGAGATTGCTTTAAGGTCAAGGAAGTATAAGGAGCAGGTCTTTGACCCTGAAAGGGAGAGACAGGTCTTTGAGAATGTGAGACGCTTCTCTCATAACCTTGTAAGGCCTGAGTTTTCAGAGGGCCTCTATAGAGGTATCATCGAAGAAAGTAGATATATCCAGGAGGCAGATTTAAAGCTTATTGGCTTTCAGGGCGAGCATGGTGCATACAGCGAGGCAGCTGCCCTCAAATATGACCCTTCTTATATACCTATACCATGCAGGGAGTTCAAGGATGTATTCGATGAGGTGGAGGGAGGTCTCCTTGATTTTGGCATAGTGCCTGTTGAGAATTCCCTTGAAGGCGCAGTTACTCATGTAAACGACCTTTTGATAGAGAGGAATTTGAGTATCATTGGCGAGGTAAATATACCTGTCCATCACTGCCTCCTTGCACTGCCTGAGACAGATTATAAGGAATTAAAAGTAGTATATTCCCATCCCCAGACCCTTGCCCAGTGTCGTGAATTTATCTTGAGACACAGGCTTGAACCAAGGCCTTTCTATGATACTGCAGGCGCAGCAAAGATGCTTTCAGAGGAAAGGCTTGAGGCAGCAGGTGTAATAGCAAACAGGTTATCTGCTAAGTTATACCATCTTGAGGTAATAAAAGAGGATATAGAAGACCACTCATCCAATTTCACAAGATTCATTATCCTTACAAGGGAAAACCCTAATAGGTCTGGCAACAAGTGCTCTATCATCTTCTCTGTCAAACATAAGGCAGGTGCGCTCTTTAATGTACTTAAGATACTTGCAGATGCAGAGATAAACCTTACCAGGATAGAATCAAGACCTGAAAGAAAGCGACCTGGGAATTACATATTTTTTGCAGACCTTGAGGGCTCAGATCAAGAGGCAAGGGTAAAAGACGCCCTTGATGCCATCCAAAAGGTTGCACTCACCTATAAGTTTCTTGGTTGTTACATGGCAGGTAAGGAGGCAAATATATGAGGGTATTTATCATAGGTGTAGGCAGGATGGGTTCCTGGTTTGCAAAGGTGTTGTCTATGGAACATGAGGTAGCAGTCTATGATAGGGATTTGGAAAAGGCAGATATGCTAAAAGACAAGGACGTAGAAGCCATAAGAGACCTTTCTCAACTTGATTCATTTGCCCCTGAGATAGTCATCAATGCAGTCAGCCTAAAGGATACCATCCCTGCATTTAAAGAGGTTAGACCATATCTTGGAGAGACTACCATCATCTCTGATATCGCCTCTGTAAAAGGGGAACTTAGTAATTATTATGAAGGCGTTCCATTTGAGTTTGTCTCCCTCCACCCTATGTTTGGCCCAACATTTGCGGATATGGGCTCTTTAAAGGGTGAGGGTGTGATATTCATAAAAGGGTCGAACAAAGAGGGAGTCAGGTTTTTTGAGGGACTTTTCAAGAGTTATGGGCTTAGGATATTTGAGTCTACCTTCGATGAACACGACAGGATGATGGCCTATTCGCTTGCGCTACCTTTTATCGCCTCAATGGCCTTTGCTGCATCAGTTGAAAAGGAGACTGTGCCAGGGATAACCTTTGCCAGGCACCTGAATATAGCAAGGGGTCTCCTCTCTGAGGATGACCAGCTTCTGACAGAGATTATGTTCAATATATATGCATTGCCTGAGATAGATAAGATTGCAAGCAGCCTCCAATACCTAAAGCATATCATCAAGGAGAAGGACCAGGAGGAATTGGGTCAATTCTTTAAAAGACTGAGGAAGAATATAGAATGAAAAGGTCAGCTGCCTATAAGGAGTTTATGAACCTCCCTTTGATGGATGCCCCTAAATATTATTCAAGGGAGGTCTTGGCTGACCTTGACACACCACTTTCGTGTTATCTGAAGATGAAATATAGATATCCCTTAAGCCCTTCTTTCCTCTTAGAGAGTGCGGAACAGAAGGAGAGATTAGGCAGGTTCTCTGTGATTGGCTTTGAACCCTTTATTGTATTTAAAAGTAAAGGTAAAAGGGTATCCATAAGTGGCATGATAGAGGCAGAGTTTGAGGTAGAGAACCCATACCTTATTCTCAAAGAGATTATCAAAAGGTTTAAACCACCTCCTCCTTCAGAAAGGATTCCCTGTTTTGGCGGTGCTGTAGGCTATGTAGGCTATGATGTAGTCAGGTTTTTTGAGACGCTCCCTGATTGCAATGAAGAGGCTATAGGCGTATATGACATGTATTTCATGTTCCCTGCAAGACTTATCATATTCGATAACTATACCAGGAGGATGACCCTTTTGAGTATAGATATCCCTGATGTAAGCTGCTATGACCAAGGTCCTGGCAAACAGGGGGCATTGGCCCTTCAAGAGATGCATGAGATACTCCGTTCTTCATTGCCCATTACGCACCAGCATGCATTTTCAGTTGGACAGCTAAGGGGCAATCTATCAAAGGGTGAATTTGAAGATATGGTCTTAAAGGCAAAGAGGTATATCTATGCAGGGGACATCATACAGGTGGTTCTATCCCAGAGGTTTATAATAGAGCTTGATATAGACAGTATGAGCCTTTATCGGGCATTAAGGGTTGTAAACCCATCACCTTATATGTTTCTCCTCGATTACCCTGAATATAGCCTCATCGGTTCTTCACCTGAGACTATGGTAAAGCAGGTAGGCCTGGAGGTTGAGGTAAGGCCTATTGCAGGCACAAGACCTAGGGGGGAGACAAAGGCAGAGGATGATGAGCTTGCAAAGGAGCTCCTATCTGATGAAAAGGAGCTTGCAGAGCATACGATGCTCGTTGACCTTGGCAGAAATGATGTGGGCAGGGTCTCTGAGATAGGGAGTATAAGCCTGCCTGAATTTATGGTGATAGAGAGGTATTCACATGTCATGCATATCGTATCCTCTGTGAGGGGACAGGTAAGGCCAGGTTTAGATGCATTCGATGTATTTCAGGCCACATTTCCTGCAGGTACGGTTACAGGTGCACCAAAGATAAGGGCCATGGAGATCATAGATGAATTAGAAAAGGAAAAGAGGGAATTCTATGCAGGTGCAGTCGGATACTTTTCTTACAATGGGGATATGGACTTCTGTATCACCATAAGGAGCCTCTTAAAAAGAGGCAACAAGGTGTACCTCCAGGCAGGCGCAGGGATTGTGGCAGATTCTATCCCTGAGAAGGAGTATATGGAGACCATCCACAAGTCAGAGGCGATTGTAAAGGCCATAACAGAGCTAAAGGAGATAATATCTTGATATGATGCTTATAATAGACAACTACGATTCATTTACATACAACCTTGTCCAATACTTTGGTGAGCTTGGCGAGGAGGTGGTGGTCTACAGGAACACAAAGATTACCATTGAGGAGATAGAGGGGCTTTCGCCTGAAAGGATAGTCATATCACCTGGGCCATGTACCCCAAAAGAGGCAGGGATATCTGTAGAGGTGATAAGACACTTTGCTGGAAGGATACCTGTCCTTGGGGTCTGTCTTGGCCACCAGGCAATAGGCTATGCATTTGGTGTTGAAGTAGTCAATGCAAAGAGATTGATGCATGGAAAGACATCCCCTATCTTTCATGATGGCAAGACCATCTTTGCTGGTTGCGAAAACCCCTTCAGGGCTACCCGTTACCATTCCCTTGCCTTAAAAGAGAACGGACTGGACGAAGAATTTGAGATATCAGCCTGGAGCGTAGATGGGGAGGTAATGGCTATAAGACACAAATCATATTATGTGGAAGGTGTCCAGTTTCACCCTGAATCTATATTGACCTTAGAAGGAAAACGAATATTAAAAAACTTTTTAGAGGTTACTAAGAAAGGAGGGGATAGAGGATGAACATAAAAGAGGCTATAGAAAGGGTTGTAAACCTAAAAGACTTAAAAGAAGAGGAGATGGTAGAGGTCATGGATGCCATCATGTCAGGTGATGTAACCCCTATACAGATAGCTGCATTTATTACAGCGCTCAGGATAAAAGGGGAGACCATAGACGAGATTGTGGCAGCAGCAAAGGTGATGAGGGAAAAGGCAATACCACTATCCATCTCTGATAATGGAGGGGATGAGACCGAGAAAGGTAATGGGGTAATTGTAGACATAGTAGGTACAGGTGGGGACAAGATGATGACCTTTAATATCTCCACTGCAGCTGCCTTTGTTGTGGCTGGTGGTGGTGTAAAGGTGGCAAAACACGGGAACAGGTCTGTATCGAGTAGATGCGGGAGTGCAGATGTGCTTGAGAGGCTTGGCGTTAATATAAATGCCTCACCTGAGGCAGTAGCAGGTCATGTAAGGGGAATAGGGATAGGTTTCCTCTTTGCCCCTGTATTCCATACCTCCATGATGCATGCAGCTGCCCCTCGAAGAGAGATAGGTATAAGGACTGTATTCAATATGCTCGGTCCATTAACAAACCCTTTATCAGCAGACCATCTACTTGTAGGCGTCTATGAGAGAGGTCTATGCAGGGTATTTGTAGGTGTATTGAAAAGGCTTGGCGCAAAGAGGGCTATGGTGGTGCATGGTTCAGACGGGATGGATGAGATATCAGTAGCAGCAGATACAGAGGTGGTAGAACTTAAAGGCGAAGAGATAAAGGAGTATACCATAAGACCTGAAGACTATGGCGTAACAAGGGTAGGTATAGATGAGTTAAAAGGTGGGGATGCAGAGGAGAATGCAAACATCCTTAAGGCAATCCTCTCTGGAGAGGAGCGAGGGGCAAAGAGGTTCGCTGTGCTTTTAAATGCAGCTGCTGGGTTTTACGTGGCAGGGAAGATACCTTCCATAAAGGAGGCCATAGCCTATGCCTCTTATGTCATAGACTCAAAAAGGGCGATAGGAAAGCTTGACGAATTGATAGAGGCATCAAAGGGATGACATTTCTTGATGAGATAATAAGACAAAAGAGACTGAAGTTAAAGAATTTGAAAAAAAGGACCCCAATTGCTGAGATAGAGGCAGCTATAGGCCATCAAGAAAAGGCATATCTACAGAAGAGGCCCTTTTTCGAGCCCTTTTCAAAGAGGTCAAATAAAGAGGTCAGGGTCATTGCAGAACTCAAGCAGGCATCGCCATCAAGGGGTGAATTTCACTGGCAACTCTCCTTTGAGAAGATGATAGATGCATACACAAAAGGTGGGGCATACGCCATATCTGTGATAACAGAAGAGAGTTATTTCCATGGCAACCCGGAGTCTATAAGGGCAACGAGGAAGAGGACCAATCTCCCAATACTTAGAAAGGACTTTATAGTCGATGCATATGAAATATATGAAAGCAAGGCCCTTGGAGCAGATGCGGTCCTTTTGATAGGGGAGGCCTTAGAAGAGAAGGAGCTAAAAGATATGCTCAGCATAGCAAAGGAGGAGATAGACATAGATGTCCTCCTTGAGATACATAGCTTAAAGACATATGAGAAGATAGCAGGCCTAACTGGCTTTGTCCTTGGCATAAATAACAGAGACCTAAGGTCCTTAAAGGTGGATATCGCTACTGCCAATAAGCTCTTGGAAGAGCTCCCAAAAGACCTACCGGTTATCATAGAGAGCGGGATAGAGACAAGACATGATATATTGAGCTTCTTAGAGAAGGGGGTCTCAGGGTTTCTCATAGGCACAGCCCTTGTTCTCTCAGAAGACCCTGTAAAGAAGCTATATAAATTAAGGGGGCTGGATGATGGGGATTAAGGTCAAGATATGCGGTATCACGAATCTAAATGATGCCCTCCTTTCTGCAGAATTAGGAGCAGATGCAGTAGGCTTTGTCTTCTATAAAGGTAGCAAACGTTATATTGCCCCTCGTTTGGCAAGAGATATCATAGAGAGGCTACCACCCTTTCTCATAAAGGTTGGGGTCTTTGTGGAAGAACCTGTGGAGGAGATACTGAGTATAAAGGCATATGCCATGTTAGATAGGATTCAGTTATATGATAGAGATGGGGATTTAAGGCATGGTATAATCCATGGCATAACGCTCATGGCTTACAGGATAAGAAATAATCATGATATAGAGAGGGCAAAGGGTTCTATTGCCTTCCCTCTGCTTGATGCCTACCATGATGACCTCTATGGTGGTACAGGTAGAAGGTTTGATTGGCAGCTATTGATGGGTTTTGGAAGGCCCTTTATACTTGCAGGTGGTATAAATTCAGAAAACATAGAAGATGCCTTGAGGCTTAAGCCTTATGCCATAGATATAGCATCCGGATGTGAGAGGAGCCCTGGTATAAAAGACCCTGAAAAGATGGCAAAGATATTTGAGGCTATAAAAAGGGTTCATAGGGATGAGAGGGGGATGATGTGAAAAGGGGTTATTTTGGTGGATATGGTGGTCAGTATGTACCAGAGACCTTGATGCCTGCCTTAAAGGAGTTAGAAAAGGGATTTTATACAATAGTCAGGTCAAGGGGTTTCAAAAGGGAATTCTCAGGCTATCTTAAGGACTATGTCGGTAGACCCACACCTTTGTACTTTGCAGGGAATATCTCAAAGAGGCTCGGCATAAGGCTCTATCTAAAGAGGGAAGACCTTTGCCATACAGGTGCACACAAGATAAACAATGCTATAGGCCAGGTCCTACTTGCAAAAAGGATGGGAAAGAAGAGGATAATCGCAGAGACAGGGGCAGGCCAACATGGTGTTGCCACTGCCACTGCAGCTGCGCTTTTGGGATTGGAGTGCGTTGTATATATGGGCATAGAGGATATGAAGAGGCAGGCAATAAACGTCACAAGGATGGAGATGTTAGGGGCAGAGGTAAGGGGGGTGGATGCAGGTAGCAGGACATTAAAGGATGCAATAAACGAGGCCTTGAGAGATTGGGTAACAAATGTGCGTGATACCCATTATGTACTTGGTACGGTCTTTGGTCCCCACCCATACCCTACGATGGTAAAGGAATTTGTCTCTGTCATAGGCAAAGAGGCAATAAGGCAGTTGAAAACGAAGGAGGGAAGGCTGCCTGATGCGGTTGTGGCATGTGTTGGAGGTGGAAGCAATGCAATGGGTATATTCTATCCTTTCATAAGGTATAAAGAGGTAGGGCTTATAGGCGTGGAAGCTGGTGGTACAGGGATTGAGACAGGAAGGCACGCAGCCAGATTTGCAGGTGGAAGGATAGGGATCTTTCAGGGTGCCAAGAGCTATCTCCTTCAGGATGCAAACGGCCAGGTCCTTAAGACCCATTCCATATCAGCGGGTCTTGATTATGCAAGTGTAGGCCCAGAGCACTGCTATTTAAAAGATACAAAAAGGGCAGAGTATGTCTATGTAAGAGACGATGAGGTGATCGAAGCGTTTAACCTTCTTTGCCAGGAAGAGGGCATCATCCCTGCCCTTGAGAGCAGTCATGCCATTGCCTATGTGATGAAGAATCCTTCTCAATTTAGAGAAATGCTGGTTATTGTAAACCTTTCAGGCAGAGGGGATAAAGATCTGGCAACGGTAGTAGAATATATGAAAGGGAACATATGAACAGAATAGTAGAGAGATTCAGGCTATTGAAAAAAGAAAAGAGAAAGGCCTTCATACCTTATATCACCGCGGGAGACCCGAATATTGGAAGGACATATGATGCCATAAAGCTATTTGCAGAAGGCGGGGCAGATATTATAGAGGTAGGTGTCCCCTTTTCAGACCCTATGGCAGATGGGCCTGTAATCCAGAGGGCAATGGAAAGGGCATTGAGAAGCGGTACTACCCTTAAAGATGTGCTGGAAGTGGTGAGAAAATTCAGGCTTGCATATGACATCCCTGTGGTTATCATGGGCTATTACAATCCCTTTTTTCAATATGGCCTTGAGCGTTTTGGAAAGGATGCAAAAGATGCCGGGGTGGATGGTGTTCTCACTGTAGATCTGCCACCTGAAGAGGCAGTCCCGATGAAAAGAGCACTGAATAAAAACGGTATGGTTCCTGTTTTTCTTGCCACTCCTGTGACAGATAGGGTGCGTATAAAGGTTATAAAGAAGGTAGCAGAGGGTTTTATATACTTCGTCTCTGTCACAGGCGTTACGGGTGAGAGAGAGGGGTTGCCAGAGGAAATAAAAGAGAAGATCAAACATATAAGAACGGCCATAGGACTTCCAACAGTACTTGGTTTCGGCATATCAGGCCCTGAGATGATTGAGAGGTTTTACGATTATGTAGATGGTTTTGTGGTTGGGAGTGCTCTGGTGAAAAGGTGGGAAAAAGCATGCCTATCTGAGGAAGGTGCCTCAGAGTTCCGTACCTTTTTTATTGATATGGCAAAGGCGTGTCATGGGGAATGAAGTAGTAATATGTTTTAAATGGTACAAAAAGAATGAGGAAGCTTCGAGACTGCTTGTCAGCATATAAGCTTCTTCGAGTGCATCACCGCGGACAAAACTTCCATGTCCACGTATGAGAACGGTTTTATAATCTTTCATTAACCTACCAATGATATGTGCCTTCTCTTCAGCTTCTTTGTTTTTTTGTAGTGCTATAACAGGCACCTTATTCAAAAGGCATTTTCCTTCCCAGTCAACAGGTACAAGCATATCTTTAATCATCGATAGAAGCGTTGCGTATGGTGGGTGGGTATGTATGATTGCATGGGCATCAGTATATTTATAAATTGCCATATGAACAGGCGTTTCAGATGAAGCCATGTTCAGCAGGGCAGGGTTATTTTCTTCAAGAGGGACTTTAATTATATCTGAAGACTTTAATTGACCCATCATAGATGCCCTTGTCGTTATGTATATTGCTTTACCAATACGTACACTTATATTCCCTGCATGGGAACTTATAAGACCTCTCAAAAAAATATCTCTCCCTGTATCCCTGAATTGTTTGAATAATCTTTTTTCAACTGTTATTACACCTGTTCTTTTATTCATTATGAGGTTTGATAATAACCTTCAAACAGTTTTTACCTTCGCTTGCAGTTTTGAATCCTTTTGCTATATCTTTCAGGCTGAATCTATGGGTAATCATGTCTTTGACATCAATGTTATGGGACCTTATTAACTCCATTGCCTGGAGATTATCTATAGGTGCTGCACCGTAACAGGTTTTAAAACTCACATCATTTCTCCAGAAGGGATTCAAATCTATGGTAAGAAGCTCCCCTGGATTTGGTACTGCAAAAAATAGTATTGTACCTCCACGCTCGACTGCTTCAAGTGCCTTTTGTGCTGCTGATAATACTCCTGCACAGACGATTACTTTATCGGCAAGACGGCTATTGTTTATTTCCCTTATTGTATCAAGAATATTTTCATCAGCGTGTATTGCCCTTTCTGCACCAAATTTCTTTGCTGTGGCTAAACGATAATCTTCAATATCCGTTGCCACAATTCTTCCTGCTCCAAGGGCACGGGCAACCTTTATCATCAGTAACCCCGCAATTCCACAGCCAAGAATAAGCAGTGTATCCCCAGGTTTCAAATCAATAGCCCTCAATCCTCTCACCACAGTACCCAGGGGTTCAATAAATGAACCTTCTTCGTAAGACATCTCATCAGGAAGGAGAAATGTGCCTGTATCGACACTTTTACCTGAAACCCTGAGGTATTCTGAAAAACCGCCTGGATCGAAATTGTTTTTTGTCTGAAAAATATTACAGGCTGTATGATGACCTCTCAGACAACTATGACACTCATCACAGGGCACATGATGGGTTGTGAAAACCCTATCACCTTTTTTAAATTTTGTAACCTCTTCTCCAATCTCAACTATTTCACCAGCCAGTTCATGGCCAAGGACAAGGGGGGCTCTTTTGATGCGATACCATTCCAGAATATCACTACCGCATATACCACTTGCCATAACTTTTACAAGAATATCCCTTTTATTAATCTTCGGGACAGGAATTTCCTCAACCTCAATCCTGTTATTGTTATAGTACATCCCTACACGCATAATCGTCTTAACCTTTTTTCTTATTCTTTCCTTTATTCTTTTCCGTTAAAAAGAAATCATATGCTTCTTTTGGTTTTGTACCTTCGTGAACGACCTTTCTTATTGCCTTAATCATAGCAACAGGTGCTTCAGATTGAAAAATATTCCGCCCCATGTCAACCCCTGCTGCTCCATCCTGTATTGCATTGTAAGCCATTGTAAGGGCGTCGAGTTCAGGAATCTTCTTTCCACCTGCAATAACGATGGGTACAGGGCATGAAGCAACTACTGTGTCAAAGTCTTTTGGAACGTAATAGGTTTTAACATATGTAACACCGAGTTCAGCAATGATTCTTGAAGCAAGGCGCATGTATTTGGCATCCCTTGCCATATCCTTACCAACCGCTGTGACACCAAGTACCGGTATGCCATACCTGTTGCCCATATCAACGAGACGGGTCATATTGTGCACTGATTGGGTTTCATATTTACCACCAATAAATACCTGCACTGCCATGGCTGCGACATTCAACCGTATAGCTTCATCCATGTCAATTGCAATCTGCTCATTGGAAAGCTCATTAAGGATACTGGGACCACCACTTGCCCTTAAAACTATTCCTCTGTCGAAGGCAGGAGGAATAATAGCGCGAAGTATGCCGCGTGTAAGCATGAGGGTGTCAGCATAAGGCAAAAGGGGAAGGATAGTAACATCCACCCGTTCAAGCCCGGTTGTAGGTCCCTGAAAATATCCGTGGTCTATAGCAAGCATCACTGTCTTGCCTGTTTCAGGATTGAATATTCGGGATAGGCGATTTTTCATTCCCCAGTCTAATGAATTACATCCCTTCAGAAAAAATGGTGTACTTTTGGCTGGAATATCCAGATAAAACTCTTTGCCTTTTTCAGGTTTGTCGACGTCCGGCATGATTATTACCCCTTTCTTTTTTATTTTCGAAAATAAAATATTCCCATTCTTTTCTATTTTTAATCAATAAAATTTTTTGTCTGTCGCCAATCCGCAAAAGGAACTCTTTCAGAGGTATCTTATAAAAAGGATGCACGATACTATTGTCTATATCAAGACATGGTATAATAGCAAACTTTCTTTTATGGAGTTCAGGGTGAGGTATTGTCAGGGCTTCTGTTTTCAATATAATATCTTCAAAAAGTAAGATATCAAGGTCAATTATCCTCGGACCCTTTATTATACTTCTTTTTCTTCCCATAGAGTCTTCGATAGATTTTAGAAGGGCAAGTAATTCTTCTGGTGACTCATCCCATGATATGCTTAGCACGCAGTTCATAAAATCATCCTGAGCAACATCTGAGACAGGGGATGTGAGATAAAGAGAAGAGACTGCTTTGAAATTTACCCTTTTATCCTGAAGTATTTTTATAATGCTGGTTCTGCAATTCAATAAAAGATTACCGATATTCGAACCAATACCTATAAATACTCTTTCATTCAAGGTTATTATTGAGGGATTTCAGGCTTATTATCATTATTTTTTGGAAGTTTTTCTTCTTTCTTTTCATCATCTTTCATAGATTTTTTAAAGCTTTTAATGCTTTTGCCAATTGCGCTACTTATTTCTGGTATTTTTCCTGCACCAAAGATAAGAAGTATTATAAAAAGAATTATGAGCAGTTCAGGTATACCAAGACCAAACATAAATTTACAATATCACTGCCATCTTTAGGAGTCAATAATAAAACGCCCGTAAAGTGCCAAGCAAGATTCTGTATTTTGTTGTAAGAGTTGACTATCTGATTGATTTGATTTAAAAATATCTATGGCACTGCTTACCATCAGAACCTATCCAGACCCTGTATTAAGAGAGATTGCAAGTCCTGTAAGGCATATTACAGAGAAAATACATACCCTTTCTTCTGATATGCTGGAAACAATGAAATTATCGAACGGTGCAGGTCTTGCCGCTAATCAGGTTGGGGTGCCCATCAGACTGATTGTTATAGATGCCCATTTGAATCAAGATAATAGACCGCTTATTTTAATCAATCCTGAGATTATAGAGATGGAGTCTGAGATAATAGCTGAGGAAGGTTGTCTGAGTGTGCCTCATTACTATGAGTTCATAAAAAGAGCAAAAAGGGTTTTCGTAAGGGCAATGGACATGGATCAAAAAACCGTGGAGATAAACTGTGAAGGACTCCTTGCAAAGGCATTTCAACATGAGATTGACCATTTAAACGGAATACTCTTTATCGATCATTTAAGCCCGGTAAAAAAAGGTATCTTCAAGAAACAGTATAATAAAATCAAAAAATGAATATAGTCTTTTTTGGTTCTTCAAGCTTTTCTGTCCCGGCTTTAAAATCTATCCATTCTCATGTTGTTTGTGTGGTTACCAAAAAAGCTAAACCAAAGGGTAGGGGATATGGGATTGAGGACAATGAGGTAAAGCAGACATCCCTTATGCTAAAACTCCCTTTGATAGAGATTACATCGTTCAAAGACGAAGCAGTACACAGCATTAAAGAGTTCAATCCTGAACTGTTTGTCGTTGTTTCATTCGGTCTTATTGTGCCAAAATGGGTATTAGATTTACCTTCCTCAGGCGCAATCAACGTGCATCCATCACTTCTACCGAAATACAGGGGTCCCTCACCAATACAATGGGCTCTCTGGAATGGAGAAACAGAAACAGGAATCACCATAATTGAAATGAATGAGAAAATGGATGCAGGTGATATCATTTATCAGGAGAGTGTGAAAATAGATGAGCGGGATAATATGATTACTCTTTCCGAAAGACTTTCTAAAAGGATTTCAGAGATTCTGCCGCCCTTTATAAAGCAAATAGAAGGGGAAGGAATAAAGAACCGTATTCTTCAAAATCATGATGAAGCGACCTTCACACCAATTATTACAAAAGAGATGGGTAAGATAGACTGGAGTATGAGTGCTCTTGAGATTATGAGGCAGATTAAAGCCCTTGTCATGTGGCCCACTGCCTTCACTTTTCTTGACGGGCAGTTACTGAAAATTTTTGACGGAGAGGCACATGCCATGGAATCTAATAATGAAACGGGCATAATAATCAAGACTGACAGAAGAGGATTTTTTGTAACAACAAATTCCGGCATCCTTATGGTAAAGGAAGTACAATTAGAAAACAAGAGAAAGATGAAGGCATACGAGTTCGCAAATGGATACAGGGGACTGGTAGGAAAAAGGCTTGGATAGGAAATGATACATAACTTGCACTTACAATCTGTTTTTATTGACATAATAAGATTATACTGTGTATTATGTATATGTACATAATGTACAGGTTTTTCATATATACAGTCCTTTTTTCAGTCCTTGTAGGATGTTCAACGGGTGGGCAAATCATATCATCAGGTGAAGCTGATAATTACATAAAAGCCCCCCAGGAAAATAAAGCAAAAAAAGATACCCCTGTAATAGATGAAAAACAATACTCCCCCTCAACACAGGGGCCTCTTGTCTCAGAAAATCAATCTTACTCTTTAGAAGAAGAGGATGATGATATTTCATACCTTTTGAAACATGATGACTTGAAGGATTTCGATATACCCATCGTTTTCAATGATGCTGTGAGATATTACATAGGATATTTTACCAACGAAAAAAGGAAAGTCTTTGTAAACTGGCTCAAAAGGTCGCGGTATTATGTTCCTATTATCAAAGAAATATTGCGCGAGAATGAGTTGCCTGAAGACCTTGTCTATCTTTCAATGATAGAGAGCGGTTTTAATCCGAAAGCCTATTCAAGGGCAAAAGCATCGGGACCATGGCAATTCATATATTCGACAGGTAGCAGATACGGTTTGAAGGTTAATTACTGGATTGATGAAAGAAGGGATCCTGAGAAATCTACAATTGCTGCAACAAAGTATCTGAAAGACCTTTTCGATCAGTTCGGCTGCTGGTACCTTGCAGCAGCAGGATATAATGCAGGAGAAAGAAGGGTTGAAAGGGCAATTGAAAGACACAATACAAATGATTTCTGGGAACTTGCAAAATACAATGCCCTTCCGAAAGAAACGAGAGAATATATTCCAAAATTGATTGCCGCTGCAATAATTGCTAAGGATCCAGAGCGATTCGGATTTGGCAGTATCACATACGATGAACCGGTAAAATTCGTAAGGGTAAAAGTTCCAGGGGCAACTCTTCTTTCAACTATTGCAAGGGTTAATAGCATGGATTTAAGCGATTTAAAATCCATGAACCCAGAAATTTTGAGAGGCATTACACCACCTAATATGGATAATTATGAAATAAAATTACCTGCTTCAATTGATGTTGATACATTCAATAATAACCTTGAAATAGCCTTACGTAATGAAAAGAAGGTAAAGCATGTTATTGCCTATAAAGTAAAAAAGAGAGATACACTGGCAAAGATTCTAAAGAAATACGGAGTGAAACAGGAAGATATTTACCTTGTAAACGATTTTGAGGGAGACTTAAAGTTAAAGACTGGTATGGTTTTGAATATACCGAGATTCTCAACGCCTTCAAAAGCAAAAGTAGAAGTAGCAAAAAAAGTAAAAGAGGAAAAATATGAAGATATTGAGGTAAAAACCGCCTCATGCAAAACCTACCATATTGTAAAAAAGGGTGAAACACTATCAAAGATATCCAGCAAATACGGGATAGATGTAAAAACTATCAAATCAGCAAACAACTTGAAGAGCGATAAGCTTTATCCAAATATGAAACTAAAGCTCGTAAGTCATGCCCAGAGAAAAGATAATACAAAGGTAACCTACCATATTGTAAAAAAGGGTGAAACACTATCAAAGATATCCAGCAAATACGGGATAGATGTAAAAACTATCAAATCAGCAAACAACTTGAAGAATAATAAAGTATATCCAAAGATGAAGTTAAAAATTGTAGCTGAAATGTAGTACCAAAGATTATTTTAAATAGCCCTATGTAGATATCCACGCCTTTACAGGC
>DHGO01000001.1 GCA_002402795.1 Deltaproteobacteria bacterium UBA4796 | reverse complement strand
TTCCCAGATGGCGAGCTCCATGGCCTCAGATTATTAATCTATTGTTTCTCCTTGCCGTATTTTACGTATCATGGTGGATCTTCCATGACCGCCGGGGATGGTTGAGGATGTACACACCTTATCTGGGATATATGTACACACGGTGGATCCTTATCGTGCTAATATGGATGGCCTATATCTTTGAATTCTGGCCCTTCAGAAGAAGGCAGCTGGAGACCTGGAATCCCGTGCTGAAAGGATTCATTATGACCTGCGTAATGACCGGGGTGCTTCTGATATTGATAAAGGTATTTTTTGAAGGTATCCTCGGAAATTTCGCCATGGCATATTTTAATCCTCGCCGGAGTATGCAGCTACCAGGCATTACAGAGTTCTTTGCCATAGAATATGCATCGCTTGCCTGTCTTATGTTCGCTGCAATTGCCTCATGGCTCAGCCCGTCATGGCCTATTGCTATGGAGAATGCCCCATGGCAAAACCTGAAGCAGCCTGTCCTTGGCGCAACAGTTCTCGTTGTGACGTTTTTTATTGGGACAATAGTCTATCTATGCACCATGCATCCCCATATGGGCATTCTCTCATATCCATGGCAGAGGTTTGCATCTATAGCACCTCCCTACTGGGAAAAATTTGCGAATACAGTGAGCGGCAACTTCCACGTCTCATGGATCATGTGCTGTACAATCACAGTATGGATGTATGAAAGTATCTGGGAAAGATATCCCTTTAAAATAATAAAGAATGATACCCTAAGACATCTCGTTGCATTTTTTGGTATTATCGCTATTGCATGGTGTTTCTTCTTCTTTCTTCATTTCGCACAGGAGTTGTGGTGGGGACCAGCAATCAGGGGTACCAGAATGGACTTTTCTCCTGATTGGCGCTGGCTCCATGTTGGTGAGACAATGGTCTTTTTCCTCCTTCCCGCCCTCTTCCTTGCATTTTACTGCGGTAACTGGCCAAAAAAATACAGTACCCCTGTGAACTGGTTAATACGAACCTTAATTGCCATATTCGGCGGTCTGGTTGTATACTGGATCTATTATAATATCGGACATCTCGTGCTCGGGACACAAAAAGGATATGCACAGCCCGAGCAGTTCCCCATGATTCCTACCATCTGGTTTATAAATCTCATGCTCATCAATAACTGGTTCATGGATAACTGGCCGGGATGGCGAAAGGCGAAGCCCGAGGAGGCGGCGCTTATGGCGAAAGGAAAAGAGGCAGCGGTCTCCGTAAGCAAAATATCTTCGGCTGGTGTTGTGATAGGAATTCTTATAGGGATTGCGCTTTATTTTATTACCATATGGCTACTCCCTATTCTGAGCAAGCTAAAATGGGTCTATACATAAAGATAAAAAGGAGGTGGAAAAAAATGGAAAATGAGAAAAAGAATGAAGATAAAGGCATGACCAGGAGGGACTTTGTAAAAGGTGTTACTATTGGTGGCGCTGTCGGTGCTATCGGCGCTATGGGGCTCTATTCATATGGTCCCTGGCGAAAGGTGCATTTTACAAAGGTTGTCCCTAAAAATATAGAGATTGGAGAATGCAAGAGCGTCAAGATAACGAATATTTCAGAGACAAGCTGGTTTGACAATAAAGTACTCACGGGAGACATGAAAAACGTCGGGGGTTTACTGGTAAACCAGTACGAATATAATTGGCCCCCTTTTGCAGAAAGGAACGGGAAGCTCGGCAAAGGTTCATATGAAAAAGGAATAAAAGAGATTAAACAGTGGCTCCCGAACAACCTTGAAAAGGCGTGGCAGTTCCAGGTTGAGAATGCAGTCCATCCAGAGAATGCCGGCGGCTATGCATGTCTGATTGATGTGGAACTCCTTGATGGCTCCCGCAAAAAGATACTCCTCGATAGCGGGTGGTCCTTCAACTGGACTGATGAGTGCTTCAAACGAGAGGGCATTGATAAGATGCTCATGAGAAAGGAGATCGACTTTCTTGTGGTCTCCCATGAACATTTTGACCACTTCTGGGGGTTTCCTGTAACAGTCAAATACTATCCCGATATCCCACTCTATGCCCCGGAGGGGTTCTATCCTGAGGGCAAACAGTATATCAAAGATAGCGGACACAGGGGAAAGGTAACCTTCACAAAACCAGGCCTTACCCCTCTCTTTCCCGGCTGCGCCCTCTTTACTTTTGCCATCCCGATTATCTGTAGGGTCTATGGTGAACAATCCTTCTATTTTAATGTAAAGGATAAAGGGCTTGTCAGCGTGACAGGGTGCTGCCACCAGAGCATTATCCAGTTTGCCACAACAGCCCGCAACACCATCAAATTCTCGAAACTCTACGGGGTATACGGCGGACTCCATATCTCTCCTTTCGAAGACTGGGATCCGAAATATGACGACCTCGTTATAGCCTTCAAGAATTATGGTTTTGAAAAAGTGGGCTGCAACCATTGTACAGGTATTGTTACAGCGAAAAAGTTTATAGATGCGGGATACCCTGTGGTCAAAGGTACCGCCCGATTCCGTTCTAAGGACACTGCCTATCTCGGAAATGGTGATACAATAGAGTTCAAGGCAGGTTAGAAACTGACAAAACGCCCGGTGCCTGATAAAGACATCGGGCATTTCGTGTAAAAAAATATTAATAACCTATCTCTGCACTGACCATTGTGAAAGGTAGAACTGTGTCGAAAGAGGCAGCTGTAAAATGGATGAAAGACGATGAAGACATACTTCTTCTATAAAGATCCCGGAAATGGTATTATAACCTGTTCGTAAAAGCTGGTAGCATAAGGCGATAGAGAATGCATGAATTGAAATTTGACCAGGATCTATGTCTTCGCTGCGGCACCCAGGCATGCCTCACAAAATGCCAGTATATAGAGTTCGACGGAGAGACCGCGAAGAAAGAGATCCTGAAGATAGCCACCGGGAGAGACTCATTCGTGCTCCACAAATGTGTGACCTGTTATGCATGCGAGGAGTACTGTCCTTTCGGCAACCACCCCTTTTATTTGATCGCAGAAAGACAGGAGGCACTGGGGATCTCGCCTGTACCCAGACCCCTTGTACAACGGGCAGTCAATCTCGGGATACCGTTCAGGGGAGAGCCGGACATAAAAGAAATAAACGGACCGGTACTGAATATGGGGGCCTTTTCAGACCATATGCATCTCATACAGGGAAAACTCTTCGAGGGACTTCCCGTCATATCAACAGATGAGCGCAAGATGTTCCACTATTTTTGCCAGCTCATGTACCTTCACTACGGAAAGGATTCTGTCATTAAAAAGAGGCTACCAGGTATCATCGAAACAATAGCGAAACACAAACCAACTGAGGTTATATGTTTCCATGATGAGTGCTATGGGGCATATACATCATACTGTGATGCTTACGGAATTGAAGTCCCTTTCAAACCCATCCATTTCTTCGAATATCTTTACAACCGTCTTATTGAGCTTAAGAATATGATACAACCGGTAAAACTGAAAGTAGCTTACCAGAGGCCCTGCTCCTCACGTCTATCTCCGGACAAGCATCTCTTTGTTGGACGCATCTTTAATCTAATCGGTGCAGAGAACGTAAAAAGGGAGTTTGTTGATGAAAACGCCCTATGCTGCGCAGGCGCTATCCAGGGACAAAGACAGGAGGGCAGCCGGAAACGTGCTGTAATACAGCAACAGAGAAATGTAGAGGATATGAAGAAGGCAGGGGCTCAAGTTTGTGTATTTAACTGCCCGGCCTGTCTTCAGACTATCGGCGATCTTGTTGCACGGAACGGCATAAAGCCTATTCACATGACCGACCTCTGCCGGCTTGCAATCGGCGAAATCCCTGCAGGGTGGAGGTAACTTATGGACTCTATCTATAAATCGCTTACTGCTATTGTTGGTGACGGGCATGTCTCCAATCGTCCTGAAGAATTATATATCTATTCCTTTGACCTCGGTACCGCAGAACCACATAGACCTGATTATATAGTCTCACCTGAAACAACGGAACAGGTACAGGAAATAGTAAGGCTTGCTAATAGAGAAAATATCCCTATTGTCCCTCTGGGGGGAGGCTTGTCACTTGCAGGGCTGGCGGTGCCTTTGAAGGGCGGTATCCTCCTTGACCTCAAACGTATGGACCAAATCATTGAGGTAAACGAGAAGGCACGATATGCAGTCATCGAGTGCGGTGTATCCCAGGGTCAACTTACCTCCTATCTTGAAAGGCACCACCCTCATCTTACCCACTCTGAACCAGGGGCGCCTCCTGCAGCAACGATCGCAGGAAATGTCATGATCCACGGACAGGGTGACCTTGCCCAACCCTATGGGTTTACATCTGATATGATCCTCGGTCTTGAGGTTATCCTGCCTGCAGGAGAGCTTCTCCATCTTGGCTCCTGTGCAGTAGGTACAGGATGGTTTACACTACATCCCTTGCCTGATGTGGGTATCTTCCTTGGCTGGTATGGCACAACAGGAATCATAACAAAGCTCTCTATTAAACTCTTTCCCGCTAAGAAGATACGAGGGGTTGGTACATTCGTGGTCGAGGATGAAAACCTCATTCCGGAGATTATTTTCAAAATAACCCATACGCAGATGGCAGAGGATATTATAGCATTCAGCAGTGCAATACCACCATTTACAAGAGAACTGCATCACATCAATGTCAATATTGCTGCTGATTCTGAAAAGGAACTTGAATTCAGGGAAGAGATTATCTGGGACGATACCCTTGGTGAATATATAAGAAGTGGTGATGGCGGCTATCTTGGTTTTGTAAGAGGACTTCAAAGACCGCAAATATCAAAAACATCAGATTACAAAAAAGGGGGAGGATTCGAGTATGTGGGCGGCATTATGCCTGTCGAAACATACCCTCAATGTTACAGGGAAGGTCGGGATATTTCTGAACGGCACAGTATTCCCTATACAGTAACAGGCAGGGTCATAGGCGCTGCCCATTCCATGATGTTTGCCTGGACCTATGCATTTAACAGAGCAGATCCTGAAACCATAAGACAGGCAAGGGAGGCACTCCATGAAACCGATGACCTTGTGATGAAGCTTGGTGGCGTCATCTGGAAACCAGGCACTTACGGCCAGAAGCTTGTTCTGGAAAGACTTGAACCTGATACGCGGGAATTGATGAAAAAAATAAAAGCACTTATTGATCCAAATGGAATTATGAACCCTGGCAATTGGGAGATACCATAGTGGCACTGAAAGATTTTGCATACGGAGATACCATACACCGTTGCTTCAGATGCGGCTACTGCAAATTCCCTGTCAACTGGATGGATGTGAATAATTGCCCTCCCTATGCTCGATTCAGGATGGAGACTTATTCCTGTGGAGGAAGACTCTGGCTTACAAGGGCATGGCTCAATGAACAGCTTGAGTGGTCAGAACATCTCGCTGAGATACTCTATTCATGCACTACCTGTAAAAACTGTGAAATAAAGTGCCCCCTCCGGTTCAATGTGGATATTGTCAATATGATAGTTGCTGCGAGGAGTGAGATGGTTGAAAGAGGCAGGTTGCCAAAAAATATTAAAACCTTTCTTGAAAATATTGAACTCTATGGAAACCCTTATGGTTCAGGAAGAACACAAAGGAATATCTGGGCAGAAGATGAAGGGATAGATAAATACAGCAGTCATGAGTATCTTCTCTATGTGGGATGTGCAGGGTCTTATGATATAAGGGCACAAAAGGCAACAAAGGCACTGGCAGGAATACTCAAGAAAACGGGTGTCTCCTTTGGTATCCTTGGAGATGAGGAAAACTGTGATGGAAATGAAGTCCAGAAGATGGGAGAGACAGGCCTTTTTGAGGCACTTGCCAGGGGCAACATCTATTTATTCAAAAAATTTGGAATACAGAAAATCATCGTCCTTTCACCTCATGCCTTCAACACATTCAAAAATCACTATCCAGAATTTGGAGGTAATTTCTCCATCTTTCACTATACCCACATATTATACAACCTTATAGCTGACGGTATGATTACATTCACAGACACATTCAAAAGAAAGGTAACCTATCATGACCCGTGCTTTCTTGGCAGGTGGAACAATGAGTATGAAATACCAAGGAATATTATAAAGGCAATACCGGGGATAGAATTTATAGAAATGGAAAAGCATAGAGAAGGAGCCCTCTGCTGTGGCGGAGGTGCAGGAAACTTTTCCATAGACCTTCTTGGTGGAGGTAAAGAGAGTCCAGCAAGAAGAAGAATAAGAGAGGCATATGAAGCAGGGGCAGATGTCCTTGCTACTGCCTGTCCCAAATGTCTTATAATGCTCGATAATGCAGTGAAGGAAGAAGGCTTTGAGAATAGACTCGTTGTCAGAGATATATCCGAGATTGTACTGGATGCTTGCAAGTAGTAATCAATCTGCTATAATAAAAATAAAATAGATAGGTTATGATTACAATACTTATCGTTTTCCATACACAGACAGGAAATACAGAAAGACTCGCACGGGCTGTTGCACAGGGTGTTGAGGATACAAGCAATATAAGTGCAATATTCAAGAGAGCTGCCGATACTATGGCAAAGGATATAAAAGATTCCAGCGCTATCATCATATGTTCCCCCGAATATTTTGGTTATATGGCAGGAGCGATAAAAGACCTTTTCGATAGAACCTATGAGGAGTTGAAGGATGATAATAAGGTGTATAAAAAACCTTATGCAGTAGTTGTAAGTGCAGGAAATGATGGTCAGGGTGCACTAACAAGTATAGAGCGTATAATAAGGGGCTTAAGATTCAAAAAGGTACAGAATCCAATTATATGGAAGGGGGGTGTTACAGAAGAGATACTTATGAAATGTTACGAATTTGGCAGGACAATAGCAGAAGGTGTTAAGACAGGTATTTTTTAAAGAAAGGAGGAGGGCTTTATGGATGAGCAGCAGGAATCTTGCGTTAAACCTTCAAGGGGTCCTTTAGGCATCCCGAAGACAGATGTTTCTGCATTGCAACAACCAATGAAGGAGGTGACTACTATGATAGCAAAGGTAGGGAAATCAGCACCAGATTTTGAGGCAAGCGCATTTATAAATGGAGGATTTAAAAACATCACACTTTCAGAATTCAAGGGGAAATGGGTTGTTCTCTGCTTTTATCCAGGAGACTTTACCTTCGTCTGACCCACAGAGCTTACGGCAGTTGCCGTAAAATACGGGGAGATAAAATCTCTTGGTGTTGAAGTTCTTGCCATGAGTGTGGACAGTCGTTTTGTTCATAAGATATGGCAGGAGACAGAACTCTCAAAGATGGTGTCTAATGGTGTACCCTTCCCTCTCCTTACCGATGCTGGGGGTCTTATAGGCAGGGTCTACGGTGTCTACGATGAGGAGGCTGGCGTTGATATAAGAGGTCGATTCATTATCGACCCTGATGGCATTATACAGGCAATGGAGGTTCTCTCACCACCTGTTGGTCGCAACGTCATAGAGTTTATAAGGCAGATAAAGGCATTCCAGCACGTCCGTGCCACTGGTGAGGCTACACCTTCTGGCTGGCAGCCTGGAAGGGTAACACTCAAACCAAGTCCTGAACTTGCAGGCAATGTGTGGAAGGTCTGGAAGCCAGAAATGGCATTTTAGACAGCATATAAAAAAGACCCGGAAGACTTCCTGGGTCTTTTTTATATTCCCATAATATGATAAGAACGTTCTAACTACGACTTAAATATATTGCAAAAGGTCTATAAA
>DHGO01000010.1 GCA_002402795.1 Deltaproteobacteria bacterium UBA4796 | reverse complement strand
CTAACAGAACACTTTAAAAAATTTTCAAAGGACCATAATTCAAGACGGGGGCTCCTTATGCTGGTAGGCAATAGAAGAAAGCTTCTCAACTATCTTCGCACAAAGAATGTGACACGATACAAACAGGTTATCGAGAAGCTTGGCATTAGAAAATAGAGGGCCCCAAGATAGGTTCCAAAAAAAATATATACAGGAAGGATTTTTATGGAAGAAGAAATAACCATTAATTATGCAGAAAGACCACTTACAATAAGTTCAGGTGGTGTTGCAAAACAGGCAGATGGCAGTGTGCTCGTCAGATACCTTGATACTGTTGTACTCGTCACCATTGTTGCAAGCAGGGAACAATCAGAAAATGACTTTTTTCCCCTTACTGTAAATTATCAGGAAATGACATATGCTGCTGGAAAATTTCCTGGTGGATTTTTCAAGAGAGAGGGTCGCCCTTCAGATAGAGAAATTCTCATGTCGAGACTGATCGATAGACCCTTACGCCCTTTATTTCCTAAAGGTTTTAAGAATGAAGTCCAGATTATTGCCACAGTGCTCTCCGTAGATCAGGAATGCGATCCAGCCATTCTTGGTATTATTGGTGCCTCCTGTGCTGCAACAATCTCACCAATTCCCTTTGAAGGGCCTCTTGGCGGCGTGAGAATCGGAAGAAAAAATGGTGTCTACATTATCAATCCCTCTGCAACGGACCTGGAAGCAAGCGATATTGATATTGTTGTCGCAGGAACAAAAGAGGCGATTCTCATGGTAGAGGGTTCAGCAAAGTTTATTACAGGAGATGAACTTATTGAAACAATTCGTATTGCTCACCAGAGTCTCATACCTGTCATTAATATCCAGGAGGAATTGAGGGAGAAGATTGGAAAACAAAAATGGTCAATATCTAAGGATGATAACTATGAATCCCTTAAAAAAGAAATAGAAGATAAAATTGAAATTAGATTTATTGAAGCAAGTTTGGTTTCCCAGAAGAAATTACGAGAGGCTGCCCAGATGGCTATTCTAAATGAAATGATCGCCCACTATTCAGAGATAGATCCTGGTGTGATAAAAAAGGCGTTTGAGGATGTAACAAGGAAGATATTAAGAAGCCATCTCTGTGCAACCATAAAGAGGGTTGATGGAAGGACGCCGGATGAGATAAGAAAGATTACCTGCCAGGTAGGCATACTTCCAAGAACACATGGTTCTGCCCTTTTTACAAGAGGTGAAACGCAAGCACTCGCAGTAACCACGTTTGGTACTTCTGAAGATGAACAAAAAGTAGAAACCCTTCTCGAAGGAGAAACCTTCAAAACCTTTATGCTTCATTATAATTTTCCCCCCTTCTCTGTGGGAGAGGTTGCAATGTTGCGGGGCCCTTCACGACGCGAGATTGGGCATGGCAACCTTGCTGAAAAAGCGCTCCAGCACATCCTTCCATCAAAGGAATCATTTCCTTACACTATACGCATTGTATCAGAAATACTCGAATCCAATGGTTCTTCATCAATGGCAACGGTATGCAGTGGATGCCTTTCCCTCATGGATGCAGGTGTGCCCATACGAGAACCAGTTGCAGGTATCGCAATGGGTCTTGTAAAGGAGGGTGATACAGAAATTATTCTTTCTGATATTCTCGGCGATGAAGACCATCTTGGTGATATGGATTTCAAAATTGCCGGCACTTGCAGCAGTATAACAGCCATTCAAATGGATATAAAAATCAAAGGAATAACCATGGAGACCTTATCGAGAGCCATTGATAAAGGTCAGGAAGGGATAAGCAAGATACTCGATATAATGAAGCAAACTCTTGATAAACCAAGAGAATCTCTATCACCCTATGCACCAAGAATATTTACTATCCAGATAAATCCCGACAAAATAAGAGATGTCATAGGTCCGGGTGGCAAGGTTATAAAAGGCATTATCGACCAGACAGGGGTAAAAATTGATATAGAAGACTCAGGTATAATCAAGATTGTCTCCCAGGATGAGCTTTCAGCAAATAAGGCTATCGAAATCATAAAGACATTAACAAAAGAGGTTGAGCCAGGAGGCATTTATATCGGGAAAGTAAAAAAGATTATAGATTCCGGTGTAATTGTAGAGGTATTGCCTGGCACCGATGGTTATGTCCATATAAGTCAGCTTGATGAAGGTTTCATTAAAAAAGTATCAGACGTGGCAAGGGAAGGTGATGAAATGCTTGTTAAGGTTATAGACATTGACCAGAATGGAAGGATAAAACTGTCACGAAAAGCAGCCCTCAGAGAGCAGAAAAAACAACAGAAATAGATGTACAGGAAAAGTACCCTTCCCAATCGTATAACCGTTGTCACCGATTCCATTCCCTATTTCTCAACTGTTTCCCTTGGATTGTGGTGGAAGACCGGTGGAAGATATGAAAATGAAAAAAACAACGGTGTCTCCCATTTTATTGAACATATGCTTTTCAAGGGCACCTCACACCGTTCTGCTTATGAGATCGCTCGAGAAATAGATGCCATAGGCGGTACTTTGAATGCCTTTACAGGCAAAGAATATACGTGCCTCTATGCGCATGTCCTGAAAAAAGACATTGATGTTGCCCTCAATATAATAGCAGATATGTACCGGCATTCACTTTTTATGAGTGAGGATGTAGAAAGGGAAAAGTTTGTCATTACACAGGAAATAAAGATGGTTGAGGACAACCCTGAAGAACATATATACGAAATGTTCAACGCATCTTATTTTAAAGGTCACTCCCTGGGTCTTTTCACTCTCGGGACAAAAGAAAACATAGATAGTTTTTCCCGGGAGTTTCTTCTCAAGCACTTCCAGGAGTACTATGCACCCCACAGCATGGTCATTACTGCTACCGGCAGAATAGACCATGAGATGTTTGTTAAAAAGGTGGAAAGGCTTTTTGGTGACTATGAGGACAGAGGAAGCGGTGAAACATCCATCAGGAGTCCGGTACCATCCCGCGAAATAAATGTTTACGAAAAAGACCTTGAGCATGTCTATCTATGTATAGGTACCGATGGTGTCAGTCAAATTGACAATAGACGATATTTTCTCTATCTCCTGAATGCCATTATGGGCGGGAGTATGAGTTCTCACCTTTTCCAGGAAATACGTGAAAAACGCGGGCTTGTCTATAATGTATATTCTTATGTAAATTGCTACCATGACATTGGCACCTTTGGCATATCCACTTCAACATCCCACGAGTTTACAGAGAAAGTGTTAACACTCATCAAGGAGGAAATCCTAAGGATAAGGAATGAGGGTATTACTGATGCAGAGCTTACGTTCTCCAAAAAACATATTAAAGGAAATCTTTTTATCTCTCTTGAAAGTTCAGAGACCCGAATGAGTAGACTTGCCAAAAATGAAATTTACTTCGGGGAATATATTCCCATAAAAGATACATTGCGGCAGATAGATAGTATTAAGAAAACACAGGTAAATGAACTGGCACGGCAGATATTTCAAAGTCCGGAAGATATGTCACTCACAATTCTCGGTAATGTAGACAGGGATACTATTGAACAATTATGGAAAAGTTAGAAGTCTACATATCGAAAAAAGAAGGTGCCACAATCCCCGCATATGCAACCACATCATCATCCGGTATGGATATCTGTGCATTGCTGGATGACCCGGTAACGATTAAGCCTTCAGAAAGAGTGCTTATTCCAACAGGCATCCAGATAAGCATTCCGGAGGGTTATGAGGCAGAAATAAGACCGCGCAGTGGTCTGGCTTACAAACATGGTATTACGGTTCTAAATACACCGGGGACCATTGATGCAGACTACAGAGGTGAAATCAAGGTTATCCTTATCAATCTCGGTTCAGCACCTTTTACAATCCGGAATGGTGATAGAATTGCCCAGATGATTGTTAAAAATATTGTGAAAGTACACTGGAAGGAAGTAGACAACCTTTCCCGGACAGAGCGTGGTGCAGGCGGGTTTGGTTCAACAGGCCTCAAATGAATCTTTATCATTATCTCGATAATTTTATAAGCTACCTTACTGCAGAACGTGGTGCATCACCACATACTATAGAAGCGTATAACAGAGATATCATCAGCTTCATAGTATTTCTTCAAGAACATTCTTGCTCAATGCCTGATAAAAAACATGCTGAAGCATATATGGCTTTCACGCGAGAAAAAGGAAAAAAAACCCGCAGCATTGTAAGGGCAATTTCTGCGCTCAGGAGTTTTTTTAACTTCCTCCTTATGGAAGGAATACTATCGCAGAATCCTCTTGAAGATGTGGAGATGCCAAAATATACTCAGCCTATACCTGATGTATTGAGCGAAGAGGATATTCTTAAACTTCTGAAACTTCCTGATGGTACAAAGACATCGCTTCGAGACAGAACAATCCTTGAATTACTCTATGCCACAGGCTTAAGGGTATCAGAACTCATTAAGTTGAGAAAGAGTGATATAAATCTTGAAGGAGGTTTTTTAGTAGCCTCAGGGAAAAGGTCGAAAGAGAGGGTTGTGCCTCTGGGAACCTATTCCCGGGAGGCAATCAGGAGATACTTAGAACAGGAAAAGCCTCAGGGTACCTTTCTTTTTCCTAATAAGAGAGGGGGTATACTCACAAGACAGGCAATCTGGAAACTCATACGGAAATACGCTATTCAACTTCAAAAAGGCCATATCTCACCACATACAATACGTCACACCTTTGCAACACATCTTTTACGGGGAGGGGCTGACCTGCGCTCTGTTCAGGTACTCCTTGGCCATGAAGACATCTCAACAACACAGATATATACCCACATAGATAACAAGAGGCTAAAAGAAATACACAAGAAGTATCATCCAAGAGGATGATATTGAAAGCTAAAGCCAATACTGTTATCCTGTATAAAATGAATAAGGGCCTATGAAGGTAATTACCACACATAATAATGCTGATTTCGATTCCCTATCCTCTATGGTAGCAGCAAAAAAACTCTACCCTGATGCAATATTAGTATTTCCTGGTTCCCAGGAGAAAACCTTACGAGATTTTCTCATTCATTCAACGCTTTACATTTTCGATATAGCCAGGATCAAAGGAATAGATTACAATGAAGTAGATACGCTGATTCTCGTTGATACAAGGCAAAAGAAACGGATAGGAGACCTCGCGAAAATTCTCAATAAAGAAAATCTCACTATACATATCTATGACCACCATCCTCCTGCCAGAGATGATATAAGGGGAAATGTAGAGTATATCCAGAATACCGGGGCTACAGTCTCTATACTGGTCTCACTCCTGAAAGAAAAAGGGATACCTATTATTCCTGAAGAAGCAACGGTTATGATGCTTGGCATATATGAAGAAACAGGTAATTTCCAGTACCCATCTACAAAGGTTGAGGATTTCAATGCAGCAGCCTACCTTCTCTCTCAGGGTGCAAATGTTAATATTGTCTCTGACATGCTGGTTAAAGAACTTACTCACGAACAGGTTATACTTCTTCATGACCTTATGAATAATGCATCCATATATAACATTAATGGTATTAATATTATCATAACTGAAGGTGCTTCTGAAAACTACGTAGGGGATCTTGCGGTAGTTGTCCATAAACTCCGCGATATAGAAAATATTAATGTAATCTTTGCCCTTTTCAGCATGGAGGGTAGGGCGTACGTTATAGGGAGAAGCAGGATTCCAGAAGTGGATGTGGGATATATCCTTTCACTCCTTGGAGGTGGTGGCCATAAAGAAGCTGCATCTGCTACAATCAAAGATATGACACTGCTGGAAGCAAGAGAAAAGCTCATAGAAATATTGAAAAATAACGTGAAACCTCTCTGGAGGGCAAAAGATATAATGTTTTTCCCTGTTAAAGCTATTGTTGCTGATAGCCCCATAGAAGAGGCGAAAAATCTTATGGTAAAATATAATGTTAATGCCCTGCCTGTCATTCTTGATAATCAGATTGTGGGTATCATAACGAGACAGATAGCAGGAAAGGCTGCCTTTCACAAACTTGAACGTATCCCTGTGAAGGAATATATGTCTACAGAATTCTCAACAGTAAAACCCGATGATTCCATTGAGAAGGTAAAGGAAATCATCATTGGTAATAATCAGAGATTTCTGCCTGTCACAAAAAATGGAGAATTGGTTGGCGCTATAACGCGAACCGATCTTTTGAAGATACTTGAAGATGAAATTTCAAAAGCCGTTATGGATAAGCTCGAAACCCATCAGATATATCAGAAAAGAAAAAGCCTGCGGAAGTTGATGGAGGAACGTATAGATGAAAAAACACTCACGAGGCTTGTGGATATTGGCATCCTTGCTGATGAGATGGGCTATCATGCTTATCTTGTTGGCGGTTTCGTCAGAGACCTTCTTCTTAGAAATGAAAATTATGACATCGATGTTGTTATAGAAGGAGATGGAATACTTCTCGCTGAAGAGATGGCGAAAAGATTTAATGTAAAAATACGTCCCCACAGAGAGTTTGCTACTGCAAAAGCGATATATCAGGATGGGTTCAAGATTGATATTGCTACCGCGAGGCTCGAATATTACAAAGCACCGGCAACGCTTCCCGTTGTGGAGCATAGTTCGCTGAAACTTGATCTCCACAGAAGAGATTTTACGATAAATACTCTTGCAATTTCTCTCAATAAAAATACCTTCGGGCAGCTTATCGATTTTTTTGGCGCCCAGAGAGATATAAAGGAAAAAACAATTCGGGTACTTCACAGCCTTAGCTTCGTTGAAGACCCTACCCGTGTCTTCAGGGCAATACGTTTTGAGCATCGATTCGGTTTCCATATTGGCAAACATACACTCAATCTCATCAAAAATGCCATCAGGATGAACTTCCTATCCAAGATTAAGGGGAAAAGGTTGTGGGTTGAGCTTTCCCTGATCCTTCTTGAAGATGAACCTGAAAAAATTTTGAAAAGATTGCAGGATTTCGGTCTCTTGAAATTTATATCACCATCCCTTACGTTCAATAACGAAAAAGAAAAGCTTTTCCATAAGATGCATGATGTATTGAAATGGTACGAGTTGCTCTATAGAGGAAAGCCTGTAGATAAACCCTTCTACTATATCCTGGGACTAATCGACACGATGAAGGACGAAGAAATAATCGAATTTTGCAGGGAAACAGATTTATCTGAATCCTTCAAAAAGAAACTTATTGAGACTGTGGAAAAATTGAGGGAAACAATGGTAAAACTTACAACAGGCATTCACAGCATGAAAAAAAGCGAGGTTTATATGACTGTTGCATCCCTCCCTCAGGAAGCTAAGCTTTTCATTATGGCAAAGACAAAGGTGGTAGAACTGAAGAAAATGATATCCAATTATATAACCTATGGTGATACATTTAAAACTATTCTTACAGGTGAAGACTTGAAAAAGATGGACATCAAAGCAGGTCCTCTCTATAGAGAGATTCTGGACAGGTTATGGGAGGCAAAAATCGATATGCAATTAGAAACAAAAGACGATGAAATAAATTTTGTAAAACATCATCTCATGAAAAAAGGCATAATCTTATGAACCTGATAGTCCCGACACTTGAAATACAGATAGAATCCTACGAAGGTCCTCTGGCTACTCTCATTACACTTATTAAAAAAAACAAAGTGAGTATATGGGATGTGCCGATTGCCTTCATTACTGAACGTTTCCTCGAGTATGTAGAACTCATCAAGGAATTCAAACTAAAAATCGCAGAAGACTTCATCGATATTGCGTCTCTTTTACTTTTTCTAAAATCACGGATGCTTCTTCCCACTGATACAACCGGAGAAGAAGAGGAAGAAACGGAAGAAGAAATTGTTCAGAGGCTTATAGAATTTGAGCAGATGCGAAACATGGCAACAACGATCGGCAACCTTCCCATGCTCAATAGAGACATATTCTGCAGGGGAAAGGATTCTGTGGAAGGCGAAGTTGACTACGATTTATTGCTTCTCTGCAAGGTTTTTTTTGATGTAATCACCAGGAGGGAAGAAAGGTACATAACAGTAAGCGAAATCAAACCAACCCTTGAAGAAAAAATCAACATGTTGAAATCAGTGATTGATACTGCCGGTATATTTGTATGGAACATCGATGACGAAGAGGAGCACAGAGAAAAGGTGGCAACAATCCTCGGCATGCTTGAATTAACACGGACCAGGGTTGTTACCCTCACCCAGAAGAGACCCTTTGGAAAGATTGTGATGAAGAAAAGAGGAGAAGTAAGCCCATTGGTATCTGGAAATGGAAGTGTATCTATGTTAAATAAGGATGGGGGATGATATGGCACGTTCAAAAATCACTATCGCCATAATAGTTATCCTTCTCATTGTTATTTTCTCGTTTATCACTTCTTTAATTCTCAGTATGGCAGGAAAATCTTTCGGGGAAAAAATAGGCATCGTTGAAATCGAGGGAGTCATTGTTCAATCCAAGGATGCTATGGAGGACATTATACGATTCAAAGAAAACGAAGCTATCAGGGGTGTTATCGTACGTATCAATTCACCGGGTGGTTCAGTAGGACCCACCCAGGAGATTTATCGGGAAATAAAAAAACTAAGAGAAAACAAGAAGGTATATGTCTCTATGGGTTCTGTATGCGCATCAGGTGGTTACTATATCGCCACAGCTGGTGAAAAAATATTTGCAAATCCCTCTACCATTACGGGAAGTATCGGGGTGATTATGGAATATGCTGTCATTGAAGACCTTTTAAAAAAGATTGGTATTCAAGCTGGTGCACTCAAATCTGGAGAATTTAAGGATACAGGGAGTCCCTTAAGACAGATGAAGCCTGAAGAAAAAAGGTATCTCCAGGAAGTGTTGAACTCGATCCATGAAGAGTTTATAAAGGATGTTGCAGAAGGAAGAAAGATGTCTCTGGAAGAAACAAGCAAATTATCGGATGGCAGAATATATACCGGGACACAGGCTAAACAATTAGGCCTTATTGATACCATTGGCAACTTTTATGATGCTGTCGATGCCATGAAGAAGGTACTTGAGATTAAGGGTAAACCTGAACTCGTCTACGGCAAAAGACCCTTCTCTTTTCTAAAATGGATTACCTCCTCTCTATCCCGGGAGCTGGCAACTTACTTTTTTTCCGAACCGTTTAAATATGAATACTATCCAGGGTCTTCGATAGTGCATCACTGAATATTTTGTATCATGACGACCGCTTTTCTCTCTTTACCTGCTACCGCTTGGTCTTTTTTTGTAAACCATTTTCCTGTACGGACAGTTGAAAAGGATACGTTTCAGTTTGATCCAGTAACAGGTTTCATACACTGGAAGCTCACAAACAAAGATGAGCCCTATAAGCTTGTCATTACTGGACTTGTGGAACAACCCACGACATTTACATACAGGGAACTTAATGATTTTCCTCAAATCAATCAGGTTTCCGATTTTCATTGTGTTGAGGGGTGGTCAGTAAAAGATGTGGGGTGGGGTGGTTTTCGTTTTCAGGAAATTGTTAAAAGGGTGGTTTTGAAAAAAAATGCACACCATGTCCTCTTTCATGCCATAGGTGAAACCTCTTCAAAACCATATGGACAGAAGTACTACGTTGAATCTTTTCCCTTAAAAGAACTGCTTGATCCTGCCAAAGAATGCCTCCTTGCGCTGACCATGGATGGGAAACCTCTATCGCATGATCACGGTGCACCATTGAGGGTTGTGGCTCCATATGATTTAGGATATAAAAGCATCAAATATGTAACAGGGATTGAGTTTATTGAGAAACCAGAGCCAGGGTGGTGGACACTTGCAAACCCCGTTTATTCAATCAATGCACCTGTTCCAGATGAAAGGCTGAGAAAAGGCAGGAGGTGAGTATGGAATATACACATGTAGCTGGAATGATACTCCGCTATATTGAAATTGCTGAAGAAACATTCAAGCATGAGAGCAGTAAAGGAAGGGAGAAAAAAGCCTTTGTTATGAATTTCTCAAAAGAGATTGTTACCAACCTGTTACAGGCTTCCCCGGAAAGTAAAGATATTGGGTGGGGTACCATTGAGCCTGTCCTCAGTAGATTTATTGATGCTACCGTTTCTCTTTGTAACATTTTTTCCTCATCCGGTCCAGCAGAGTTTGAAGACTTTGAATGGCGCAAACTGGTAGGAACAACGTAACCTTCTTCCGGGAAAAAAGGAAATAGTGCTACATCTCTTTAGAGAGTTCAGTATGCTCTTATGACTCTGATAGATAGAAGATATGAACATTCTTTCCCTCACTCCTCTTGAACTCAATATCTCCAAATGTCTTTCTGATGAGCGAAACAATTCCTGTTCTTTCCTTCAATAGGCTGGTGTCCTCCTCAAAAAAAGGGTTATTTCCAAGAAGCAGATTACAGGGCATGCCTGTATCGGTAACAATTATGGCAAGTCTTCCATAAATATCCATGGATACACCTATCTGAATCTCTCCTGTATTCTCTTTATGTGCATGAACTATAAGATAAGAAATTGCTTCCTTAAGCGCAACCTCTATCTCATTGATTCTCTTCTCCGGAAATCCCTTTTCTCCTGCATAGCAGCACACGAATGAAAGGAGTTGAGGTACACTACTCATGTGAGCAGGCCGGGTGATTGTCTCTTTTGGTTCTATATCCGGGATATACTTCACGTTGATTTACTTCCCAGTATATCAGCACATCCTATATTTGCATGAGCTAAATTATTCATTGAATAAGTGTCTTCCCCTGCTCTCTGATAAGCTGGTTTAATTTTGCCATATCCTCCCATGCTTCTCTAATTCTATCTGGATTACGAAGAAGGAATGATGGGTGATAAGTAGGCACAAGGGGTATGCCTTTATACTCTGTGAGTATGCCTCTTACTTTTGTAATTCGTGCATCAACACCAAGCAGGGTGTTGTATGCATGCTTTCCGAGTGTACAGATAACCCTGGGCTTTATAATCTCAAGTTGTGAAAAGAGGTATCCCTTACATGCCTCAATCTCTTCCGGCAATGGGTCTCTGTTATCCGGTGGTCTACATTTTAAGACATTGCATATAAATACATCCTCTCTCTTCATTCCTGCCTCATCAATCATCTGGTCGAGAAGCTTTCCTGCTCTTCCAACAAATGGTCTCCCCTGAATGTCTTCATCCTCCCCTGGAGCCTCTCCCACAAAGACAAGCTGTGCCTTAATATTGCCCTCCCCAAAAACAACATGTCTTCTTGTTGAAGCAAGGCTGCATTTTCTGCAATTCTTCACAACTTTCTGCAAACTCAATAAGGTTACGCTATCCTTCCTTTCAAAAACATATGAATCAATACCCATTCCCTTCAAGGCTCTTAAAAAACGCCTTATATCTAATTCCCCCATGATCGTTAATCCTTATGAAACTTTCAGGCAAGCTGTTTTAAGAAATTCATTGCATGTATCGGTCGGGTATTCTTTTTACTCCCCGTTCTTTCTCGAATGCATATGCAACCTGCAATATACGGGCCTCATCAAGAGGTCTTCCTATAATCTGAAGCCCGATGGGAAGATTGCTATGATCAAACCCGCAGGGTAGCGATATAGCAGGAAGTCCTGCAAGGTTAACGGGAATTGTACATATATCAGACAGATACATTGTCAGTGGATCGTCCATCCTTTCGCCCACCATAAAGGCAGTTGTGGGAGATACAGGTGTAATCATAATATCGCATTGCGAAAAGGCATTCTCAAAATCTCTTCTTATGAGTGTTCTAACCTTGCTCGCCTTCCTGTAATATGCATCGTAGTATCCTGAGGAGAGTACATAAGTACCGAGAATAATCCTTCTCTTTACCTCCCTGCCAAATCCTCTAAATCTTGTCTTCTTATACATATCGATGATATCTTTTCCATCCACCCTCAACCCGTATTTTACACCGTCATACCTTGCAAGGTTTGAAGATGCTTCAGCGGTACAGATAATATAATATGTAGCAACTGCATATTCCGTGTGCGGTAAAGAAATATTTACAGGAGATGCTCCATTTCTCTCAAGCAACGCTATAGATGCCTCTATTGCTTGTTTTACATCTTTTTCCATACCTTCAATAAAATATTCCTGAGGAATCCCTATCCTCATTCCCTTGATATCTCTTCCCAGATAAGCTGTATAGTCAGGAACCGGTTCTGGAATTGAGGTTGAATCCATGGGGTCATGACCGGCAATGATACTGAGAAGGCCTGCACAATCACTCACATTCCTCGTAATAGGTCCGATTTGATCCAGTGAAGATGCAAATGCAATAAGTCCGTACCGTGATACCCTTCCATACGTTGGTTTAAGGCCTACAACTCCACAGAGGCTTGCAGGTTGTCTGATGGAACCACCTGTATCGGTACCGAGAGAGGCCACACACAGGCCTGCTGCAACGGCAGCAGCAGAACCACCGCTTGAGCCACCGGGAATCCTTTTGATGTCCCAGGGATTTTTTGTAACCTGAAAAGACGAATTTTCGGTTGAGGAACCCATTGCAAATTCATCCATGTTTAATCTACCGAGATGGACATATCCATTTGCTTTCAGCCGTTGTATGACAGTAGCATCATAGGGTGGAACAAAGCCCTTCAAAATCTGCGATGCACATGTTGTCTCTATCCCTCTGGTACAAAAGATATCTTTAATCCCCATAGGAATTCCAAGGATAATGCCATTATCACCTCCGTCTATTCTTTTATCAGCATCCTCTGCCATCTTCAGTGCATACCCTTCAGTAATATTCAGGTATGATTGTAAGTCACTGTCATATTTCTTTATTCTATCAAGAAAAAACCGCGTTAACTCAACGGAAGAAATTTTTCTCTTTTTGAGAAGATCTCCTAACTCTCTAATGGTCATATCAAGAATATTATCCATAACGAGTCTTATCCTGCCTTTAAATAGTGCAATATTCTATTCTTCTATCTCTATAATTGGTGGAACTTCAAAAAAATTGCCTCTCTGTTTGGGTGCATTTTTTGTTGCATCATCTATGCTCAAAGAACTTCTTACAGTATCGTCCCGAAGGGCTGAATAAAGGGGTACCACATGGCTTGTGGGATCGATATCGGCTGTGTCAATACTATTGAGCTTGTCCATGTAGAGGAGTATCCTGTCTATCTGTTCTGTATACAGGTCAACTTCATGAGGCTCAAGCTCAAGTCTGCTAAGATGGGCTATATATGCTATGACATCCTTTGTTATCTTTGTCATTTGATTAACCGTATTCTGCTACAGTTAAAAGTCCTTTCAATGCTTTTTTACTCGCCAGTAGTTTATCTCTTTTTTCCTTAAGCTGCTGGTGCACCTTCTCATTCTTCTCCACAACTTCAGGCGGTGCTTTCATCCTGAAGGATGCATTCGTGAGTTTGGACAATAACCGTTCAATATCCGAATCAATTTTTACAAGCTCTTTCTCAATACGTGCAAGCTCTGAAGAAATATCAATCAAGTCCTTGACAGGAACAAAGAGTTCGATGCCCCTGTAAATACCAATAGCAGCTTTTTCAGGTATCCTATCCTGTGTGAAGGCAATGCAATCTACCTTTGCCAATTCTTTAATATAGAGTTCATAGTCCTCGAGAAGAGGTCTATGGCTATTTTCTCGTACAATTACATCAACCTTAACATTTGGTGCAATACCTGTTTCGCCTCTGATATTTCTTACAGTATCAACAATCCCTATTATGATGTCCATCTTTTGCTCAGCATCCTCATCCACTTCATCAACATTGAACAATGGAAAGGATGAAACCATAATGCTCTCCCCTTCGCGATAGGGTATGCGTTGAAAAATTTCTTCTGTAACAAAGGGCATAAAGGGGTGCAGGAGTTTGAGTATATCAACCAGTGTTCTATACAGAACAGATTTTGTCAGAGCCTCATCAAAGGTCTTTGTTCTCCCGTATAGATTGGGTTTAATAAGCTCTAAATACCAGTCACAGAATTCGTGCCATACAAAACCGTACAGTATGGTAGCTGCTTCGTTGAACCTGTAATGTTCTATACCCTCAGAGACCATCTGAATGACCTTCTGGATTCTTGAACGGATCCATCTATCCGGAAGAAATAAAGACTTCTTATCTGAAGGTTTAAATGTCGAAGGGTCTAAAAAAGTAAGCGAGAGCCTGGAGGCATTCCAGACCT
>DHGO01000008.1 GCA_002402795.1 Deltaproteobacteria bacterium UBA4796 | reverse complement strand
TGCATGCTCCATAGGAAGGAAGATTCTCCAGCGAGCACAGAGAGGGAATAGGAATTTCATGTTCCCTTGCGGCATTCAAGATTGTTACACCCGGTTTTACCTGTATCTGTTGATTGTTAATCGTAATGGTCACTTTCTTATCTTTTCTCATGACTTTTTCTCCGCACTCCGAATCACGATTGCATCGCCTGCTATAGCCTCATAGCGGCATACTTCATAGCATGATCTGCACTTGATACACTTCGTTGGGTCAAGATTATGGGGTTCTGACCTCGGTCCTGTTATTGCTCCTGTAGGGCATACCCTCACACATGATTGACAACCTGTACACTTTTCCTTGATGACCCTGAACTCAATAAGGTCCTTACATACTGTTGCGCGGCATCGACGATCTTTAATATGTTCAATGTATTCATTGCGAAAATATCTTAACGTTGTAAGAACAGGATTCGGTGCAGTCTGACCAAGACCACAAAGGGCACCTTTCTTTATAGTCTCCCCGAGGGTTCGTAAAGCAAGAAGGTCTTCAGGCACTCCCTCTCCGTGTGTTATCCTCTCAAGTATCTCTACCATGTGTCTTGTTCCAACACGACAGGGCACACACTTTCCACAGGATTCCTTCTGGGTAAAATCAAGAAAGTACTTTGCCACATCAACAATACACGTGTCTTCGTCCATGACAATAAGGCCCCCGGAACCCATAATTGATCCTGCAGATGCCAGGGATTCGTAGTCAACCGGAAGTTCAAGAAATTCCTCTGAAAGGCATCCTCCAGATGGTCCCCCTGTTTGAATTGCCTTAAAGTTCTTCTGCACACCACCACCAATATCGAATATGATTTCCTTCAAAGGTGTACCCAGTTGAACCTCTATGAGGCCAGGTCTCCTGATCTTCCCGACCAGTGAGAAGGTTTTTGTTCCTCGATTCCCTTCCTTTCCATACCGTGTATACCACTCCGCACCATTACGTAAAATATTGGGAAGCGTACCGAGGGTCTCAACATTATTGATAATTGTAGGACAGCCAAAAAGCCCTGCTATGGCAGGGAAAGGAGGTCGTGAACGGGGCATACCTCTTTTGCCTTCAATGGAGCCAATGAGTGCGGTCTCCTCTCCACATACAAAGGCTCCAGCCCCTTCCTTAATCTTTATATCGAAGTTAAAATTTGATCCAAGTATATTATTGCCGAGCAAACCATTTTCTCTCATCTGTTGCAGTGCATTCTTCAACCGTTCGATGGCAAGAGGGTATTCAGCTCTTATGTAAATAATGCCCTTACTGGCACCTATAGCATATCCAGCAATGAGCATACCTTCGAGTACTGCATGGGTATCTGATTCAATAAGAGACCTGTTCATAAATGCACCGGGGTCTCCTTCATCGGCATTACAAATCAGATATTTCTGTTCCCCGGGGGCATTTCTGCATACGGTCCATTTTCTGAATGTAGGGAACCCTGCCCCACCACGACCACGAAGACCCGCCTGTCTTACTGTGGCAATAACATCATCAGGCTTCATGGTAAGGGCATTCATAAAGCCCTGGTATCCATCAACAGCAAGATAATGGTCTATGTCCTCCGGGTCAATAAGTCCGCAGTTTCTCAAAACGATTCTCACCTGAGGCTTGAGCATGGGAAGCTCAAAGAAATGAGGGATGTCTTTATACCTGTCCTTACCGAAGTGCCCTATAGAAAGTTTTACATGGGGTTTACCCTCAATAAGATGGGACTTAAGAATAACCTGGAGTGTTTTTGTATTCACATTGTTGTAGCTTACCCGCGGTTCCCCCGGCAGTTTTATATCCACGAGAGGCTCAAGATAGCAGGGACCTATACAGCCTACCTGTATAATTCGTGCCTTGATATTATGATCCTTTATGAACGTACCAATCTCATTAATAAGTTCAAGAGCACCGGCAGCCCGGCCACATGATGCTGCTCCAACAAAAATAATGGGTTCTCTGTTGTTCTCGAGTTCTTCCCATTTTTTCTTTGCCAATACTATTTTCTCTTTTAGTTTATTCATATACTTTTAATAACTCCGTTAATTTGGTTACTGTCATTCTGCTATAAATATTCTTATTTATCTGAACCACAGGAGATAAGGCACAGCATCCGAGACATGCAACGCGCTCTAAATCAAAACGTCCATCCGGTGTAGTTTCTCCGCATGTAATCTCCAATCCACGTTCAAGCATTTCAAGTAATGTTGCACCGCCCCTAACATGGCAGGCAGTTCCAAGACACACCCTGATGGAATTGCGGCCAGGGGCAGTAAATCTGAATTGGGCATAAAAAGATGCCACACCGTAAATTTGATTTTCAGAAATACGGAGGTATCGAGAAATCTTTTTAACCAATTCAGATCCAATATATCCGAACTCACTCTGTACATCCTGTAAAATAGGAATCAGTTCATCCAGTGTTCTACTATACTGTGAAAGTATGGAATCAATATTCTCAGGCATAATAATACCCTCCAGTTAAAGAAAATTACGGTGGCCTCAATAATGATAAACTCATGAATCAATCATTATAACCCAAGATGTATGTATGAGGAGAAACACCATATAAGAATTCCATGGCATGAATGCTTCTCGAATTCCCCCTTTTATATATATGCTTAAACCTTTTAATCAATTACAAAAAGTATGTCAAGAAATTTTTTAAAAAAACTATTTTATACTACCAACCTCTTATCGAGCACCCTGTACTGAATGGCTTCCGCTACACATGAATCTTCTATGAGCTCCATTCCATCAAGGTCTGCAATCGTCCTCGCAACTTTTAAAATTCTATGATATGCACGCGGTGAAAGGCCAAACTTCTCGATTGCTTTTTCGAGAAGTGCCTGTGCGCTACTATTTACCTCGCAGTATTTCTTAATCATCCGGGTTGGCATTTGACTGTTGGCATATATTTTTTTTCCTTTAAATCGTTCTTCCTGGATCTTTCTTGCCTTCATTACCCTCTCTTTAATCTTTTCTGACGTCTCTTCTTCCCTTTCAGTACCAAGCTCCCTTATAGTCACAGAAGGGACTTCAATATGAAGGTCTATCCTGTCCAGAAGGGGACCTGATATTCGTGAACGGTAACGGTAAATCTGTGAACTGGTACAGGTACATGCTCTCCTTGTGTCCCCCCAGTAACCACAGGGACATGGATTCATTGCAGCAACAAGCATGAACCGTGCAGGAAACATAATTGCATGGGTAACCCGTGAAATCGTTACATACCCATCCTCAAGGGGTTGACGCAATCCATCAAGCACATTTCTTTTATATTCCGGGAACTCATCAAGAAACAATACGCCATTATGGGCAAGGCTTATCTCTCCTGGTCTTGGCACATGGCCTCCTCCAATCAATCCAGCATCAGAAATGGTGTGGTGGGGTGCCCTGAAAGGCCTCTGAAGAATCAAAGACTTGTCCATCGTCAGAAGCCCTGCAATACTATGTATCTTTGTTGTTTCGATAGCTTCTTCATAATTCAGGACAGGTAGTATTGTAGGAATTCTCCGTGCAAGCATGGTCTTACCTGACCCTGGTGGTCCGATCATCAACACATTATGACTTCCACTTGCCGCAATCTCAAGGGCTCGCTTTGCATGGGTGTGGCCTTTTATATCAGAGAAATTTAATCCATTATCCCGCAAGCCTACTTCTGATGATCGATCCCTGCAAACAAAGACCTTGAGCACATCTTCACCTTTAAAGAATTGAACAATCTCAAGGAGGTGGGTTGCTCCAAAAATATGGATATCTTTCACAATGCTCGCTTCATTCCCATTCTCATAGGGCACAACGATACGTTTGAATCCCTCTTTCTGTGCAAGCATGGTAATAGGCAAAACACCCCGTATGCCCTTTATTCTGCCGTCCAGAGAAAGTTCGCCTGCAATAATATAGTCATTTATGACCCCCTCTTTCAGAATACCCATGGATGTGAGAAGCCCTATAGCAATGGGCAGGTCAAAGGATGAACCTTCTTTCCGTACATCTGCAGGCGCAAGGTTTATTGTTATCCTGTCATTCGGGAATTCAAAACCAGCATTTTTTATTGCCGCCCGTACCCTTTCTTTACTCTCCCTTACCGATACTTCGGGTAATCCCACAATCGTGAATGATGGTAAACCAAAGGATATGTCAACCTCTACATCAATTTTGATACCACCAATTCCATAAACCGTTGCGGTATATACTTTTGAAATCACCTTTGCCTCTCAAATTTTTTTGCTATCTCCTTCACCTTTTGTGCCTCATTCATGTCACAGATAAGAACACCATTTTTTGTTGCAACAACGATAAGGTTAGAAATACCTATGGTACCAACTCGTATGTCACCATAAATGACGCAATCTTTTGTATCAATACAGATAACACGCTTACCCTGAATATAATTTTCATCTTTCGAGAGCCTTTTAAAGGCACTCCATGTCCCTACATCATCCCACTGAAAAAGGGCAGGTATCATAAAAACCTTATCAGACTTTTCCATAACTCCATAGTCAATAGATATTTTCGGGAGTTTTTTATACCGCCTGTCAATGATTATGCCGGTCTTTGCCATGGGCATCTTATGCAAGCCCTTATAAAGATCGGGCATATAATGGCTTATTGCATCTAATATTACTGATGCCTTCCATACAAATATTCCTGCATTCCAGAAATAGCAGGCATTCTTTGCATAGATGCATGCCTTTTTTATTTCTGGCTTCTCGATAAACTGTTTAACCTTATAACATGTTATACCGGGAGATGCAGGTAATCTTTCTGAAGAAATTTTTATGTATCCATATCCTGTCTCTGGCCTTGTGGGTTTTACGCCTATCGTAATAAGGCATTCATTATTCTTTGCAACCTCCACCCCTTGAGAAATGGTTCGAATAAAATGGTGGGCATACGGTATATAGTGATCAGCCGGTAAAACAATCATTACTGCCTCTGAATCTCTCTTCAGAAGACTGATTGCAGTATAACCAATGCAGGGGGCTGTGTCTCTCCCCTCGGGTTCAAGAATAAAATTATCTTTTGATAACACATTCAACTGCTTCCTTGCAATCGTATAATGACGCTCTCCAAGAATAATAATGATTCTATCTTTCGGAACCAGCTTAAGAGCCCTATCAATAGTTAGCTGTATCAGACTCTTTTTACCTGTAAGTGGAAGAAATGGCTTTGGAAACCCCGGGGTGCTTAAGGGCCAGAATCTTTCGCCCCTCCCCCCTGCCATTATCACACAATACGTATGATTCATATCATAGATGCTCAAGAATTTTTGGCAATATATCTGATGCAGTTCCCTCAAAATAATAGTCCGTTATAGAAGACGTAAAAGGTGTAGGGGTAGTATTTATTTCAACAATGGCAGCGCCTCGAGATTTCACAATATATGGTATCTCTGCAGCAGGATAGACAACACCGGATGTTCCGATGACAAACAGGACGTTGCATTTGTTAGCTTCTTCATTAGCTCTTATCATCTCAAGCATCGGAATACCTTCCCCGAAAAATACCACATCCGGTTTCAATACATTATTACATTTCTCACATCGAGGATAGGGAAGTACTGTAATAATATCACGGGTAAGGGGAACCCTTTTCGAGCAGCTCAAACATACAAGCCACCTGTGGTTTCCGTGATATTCTATAACTTTCGTGTTGCCAGCAACGTAATGGAGGCCATCAACATTCTGAGTAATAACTGCTTTTAAAAACCCTTTTTTCTCCAGTTCACTTAATGCATAATGGGCAGGACTCGGACTTGCATCAAGAATAACCTGAGACATCTCACGAAGCATCATCCATACCTTTTCAGGATTACTATTGAAAGCCCTTATGTGGGCATACTCCATAGGATCGTATTTTTCCCACAATCCCTGACTGCCGCGAAATGTGGGAATGCCACTATCTGCCGATATACCTGCTCCCGTAAATGCCACCACATATCCTTTCTCTTTTATAAGGTCAGCTACTTTTTTTACATCTCCCATCCTATAAGTCTCCTCTTAGAAAAAGGTAACAATAATGCAAGCCCTCAATGATGATTAAATCGCTTTCCATCCTTTGTGCAAATCCTTGAAGGCAGGGAGCAAACCAAAACCATCAGCCTTCTTTACCGCTCTTTTTATTGCTTCAGCGATAACAAACTCGCTGAGGACTCCAACCTTATTTATATCTGTTTCAATCTCTCCTGTAGATAGTGCAAAAACAAGGTCACCATCAAAGGTTGTATGCACAGG
>DHGO01000092.1 GCA_002402795.1 Deltaproteobacteria bacterium UBA4796 | reverse complement strand
CAGGATCTCATTGTCTTCATTAAAGAAGGTGATAAGACCTATAAAGAGGAAAATTATGGAGGTTGCAGGTTTGTAAAACTCGTTGGAGAATACGGTTGGAAAGAATAAAGATAAACCGTTTGAAAACGGATATCCCAGGAAAACAAATTGAAGGTTGAATCCCAATCCTCTGTACGCTCTATAACCGACATCATTCAGAAAGGCTCTGTCATCACATTGATAACCCTTGTGAGCAGACCCCTCGGGTATGTAAGAGAAGCGATTCAGGCATATCTTTTTGGAGCAACATTACTGGTTGATGCCTTTATTGTGGCTTTTAATTTTCCTGAATTGATACAGACTCTCTTTTTTTCGGGTGCAACGAGTGCTTTCCTTATTCCTGTATGTTCACGATACCTTCATGACGATAAGGAATATTCGGAAATATACTCAACGTTTATCAACCTTTCCCTTATTATTACCCTCATTGTTTCAATTATCTTTTTTGTATTGAGCGGAATTATTGCTGAATTGATTGGACCGGGTTTCAATCCAGAGACAAAAAAGGTGACACAATTTCTATTCGTGATAATGATTCCGGTAATTTCACTTCATACCTTGCTCTCCATAATGAAAGCCTTCCTTAATGCAAAAGAACATTTTGCAGCACCAGAAATGTCAGGTATTATATGGAATCTTGCATTTATTTTCGCAGCTATTATGTTAAGTAAAAAATTTGGTATATACAGCCTTGCTATCGGCGTTACTGTCGGTTCTTTTTTACAGATTCTTATTCAGTTTCCTTACTTAAAAAAATTTCATATCCGTTATAAACCAAAACTATCCCTTGACCATCCTGCAATAAAAGAGGCAAAAAATCTTTTCACGGGTGCTCTGATTGCTACATCGATTGTACCTATTAATAGTTTTGTAGGAAGGGTGCTCGGTTCATATCTGCCTCATGGTGAGGTAGCTGCACTTTCATATGCATTCAGAATATTCATATTACCTTTCAGTCTTTTTGCTGTACCTGTTTATACTGTCATGTTTTCAAAAATATCGCGATTCTATCATGACAATGACTGGAAACGCATCTTTATCAACACTGATAGTTCAATTATTCTCCTCTGTATTACCTTAATACCCTCAACCATACTTCTCTGCTCTATGGGTGATGTGGCTGTTAAGATTCTCTATGAACGCGGCGCATTCACACCTCACGATACTCTTATCACAAACAGAGCTCTTTTCGGTTACAGTATCGGCCTTCTATTTTATGCCCTCTCTATTTCTCTGGTACGTATCTTTAATGCCTTTCATGATACAAAAACGCCTGCTATTGTTGGAATCACATCTATTGTCATTAATGCTATTCTTGCTTCATTCCTGATGGTTCCTTTGAAAAACTTCGGTATTGCTCTTGCCACTTCTATTGTTTCATTCTATAATTTTGTAGTGCTTTTTATAATTCTGAAGAAAAAAACACATTACAGGCTTATGCGAAGGACAATCCGTGACATTATAAAATCCATTATTGCTGGCATTATCCTTCTTGGTATACTTTTTCTTTTAAGGCTCTATGCAGGTAGCAATCTGTACATAATATGCTTTCTCAGTCTCTTTTTTACTCTTGCCATATATGGTATATTTTTCAAAGATTATTATCTTACATACCTTAAGAGGTAAGGAGGGTTTTGAAGGATAATCATGATGATATTTTCGAAGGCATGTGAAGTATATAATAATATTATTGACAGTATCAAAAAGATTTATACTGACACCTGTGGTGTGAGTGATACCGAACTCATTGAAGTGGTTTTCAATGATGTGATAGACCTCTTCAATGGTGAAAGGAAGGGCTTCCAGGGATGTGATGCCAAGTATCACGACTTTTCCCATACACTGCAGACCATACCACCTTTTATAGAGATAATTCATGGATGGAACAAAGCCAATCACTCTTTTAAAATTTCAAAAAACTCTTTTGACTCAGGTATCATTGCAGTACTTCTCCACGATACCGGCTATATGAAGACCACTGATGATCGTGAAGGCACAGGCGCTAAATACACGTTTATCCATATTCAGAGAAGTGTGGATTTTGCAGGTTCCTATTTACCCACAATCGGTCTCCAGGAACACCAGGTCGTCTCGGTCCAGAATGCTATACACTGTACAGGTGTAAGGGTAATCCTTGAGGATATTCACTTTACTTCAGAAGAGGAAAGGATACTTGGTTATGCCCTCGGGACTGCTGATTTTCTCGGCCAGATGTCTGCACCTGATTATGTTGAAAAACTACCAATTTTATACCGTGAATATGAAGAAGCATATAATTTCGAGGGATTGGAAAAACTCAAGACCATGGGGGCATTAATATTTAATAATCAGGAACACCTTATCAAAAATACGCCAAATTTTTTTGAAAATATAGTACTTGCTCGTTTTAGAAATATGGGGTCTGTCTTCGAGTATCTTACCTATCACTACAATACTTCCAGCATACCATATCTTATTAAAATTCAAAGAAACCTCGATAGAATCAGGACGCTTTATGGAGAGCCGTAAAATTTCTTTCTGATGAAATATTTTTATGAATAAAACAAGATGGGTCTTCTCCTAAGTAATCAC
>DHGO01000098.1 GCA_002402795.1 Deltaproteobacteria bacterium UBA4796 | reverse complement strand
CTTAAGGAGGAATATTTCAAGCTTGTCGGTGAAATAAAGAATTCATACATCCGGTCACTTTTTGACAAACTCAATAACCAGAAGGATGTACTGGAAAGATTTTTTCTTTTTCCTGCATCTATCGGCATTCACCACACGTATATCGGTGGGCTTATAGAACATTCACTCACCATGGCGCATATGGGTAAATTGATTGTGGATACTATCGGAGGTGATAGAGATATTGTTATTGCAGGCAGTCTTCTCCATGATATAGGCAAAATTGATGAGATAACAGTACGGGGAGGATTTAAATATTCTGATAAAGGAAGACTTATCGGTCATATAGGGCTTGGAGTTTTGAGATTGGAAGAACTTATAAAGACAATCGATAAATTCCCAATTCATATTGCAGATGTGCTTACCCACATAATCATCAGTCATCATGGCATTGAGGAATGGGGTTCACCGAGAAAACCCATGTGTATTGAAGCACTGATTGTCCACTACATCGATAATCTCGATTCAAAAGTATCAGGTGTAAAAGAGTACATGGAAAAGAATATGGAAGACGAACGGTGGACAGAATACCACAGGTTCTATGAATCACGGTTTTATAAACTTCCGGAAGGATAATCTATGGAAATAAGACGGGTATTTGTTGATAAGTTGAAAATTAAAAATGGTATGGTTCTTCTTACGGGTCCCATGTATAAATATATAGTAACTGTTTTGCGAAAGGGAACAGGAGACAGGGTCGATATACTCGATGGAAAGGGGTATCTCTATCGATGTACTATCAATGGCATTAAAAGCAGGGAACTCTACCTCAAGGTGCTGGACGCAATCCACAGACCCCAGGATAAAAAACCAGGCGTCGTACTTTGTGTAAGCCCTATTAAAGGCCCACGAATGGATTGGCTCATTGAGAAGGCTACAGAACTGGGCGTAGAAACCATCATTCCCACTGTATTCCAGAGAACAATTGTAAAATGTGAAGATGCAGAAAAGGCTAAGTACGGGAGATGGAAAAGAATTATTATCGAAGCATCCCGCCAATCAGGAAGATTTACCATCCCTGAACTTATGGCACCCACTCCACTTCGCGAGATACTCTCTCACATAAAAGATATCAAGAACCGCTGGATTCTATATGAAAAGGAAAAGGCAACAACCATACACCACATTATTACAAAACAAAAAAGGGGGAGGATATGTGTGGTAATTGGACCTGAAGGAGGTATAGATGACATGGAAATACAATGGCTTTCCCATCACGGGTTTGTCACCTGTACGCTTGGAGAAAACATATTCAGGACTGAGACAACACCACTGGTAATACTATCAATTATCCTGTACGAGTCCATTCGAAAATGAAAGAAGCATCAATTATTTCAAGGCTTCTTGCGCTCCTGATAGATTACTTTGTACTCTTATGTTCATGGTGTATGGTGCTTGGTATGTCCATAGCCGGGTATAAAGCAGGTGGAGATGAATTATCTATTGCAGACCTTGAATGGATTCTTTTGATTTTCTTATTATTCTGTCTTTTAATATTTTTATTTTACTTTGTCTATCTTACCATGGGAGAATCATCAACAATCGGCAAGAAACTAATGGGCATTACCGTTGTTACAAATAGTGATTCGGTTCTGAGCTTCTTCAGATCCTTCATACGGTGTCTTTCGTTTGTTCTTTTTTTACCTCTCTGGTTTATTAGCCTTATAATTACGCTATGCTTTAAGGGAAAGACACTGCATGATATTGTTTCAGGCACACGTGTAATAAAGGAGGGCTTATGAATAATGCAGGAAAGGTTGGATGTGGCTGTCTCCTGTTCATACTTATTTGCTGTATGGTTATTATCGGGCTTCTTATCCACCCTGCAACATTAAAGTTCATAGGCAATCAATTCCGATACGAAGACAAAATATTTGCATCAGACGCCCTTCTTGTACCTCGTTTCGTCGAAGATAAAAACGGCGATCTTTACATAGACGCCTTTAGAGAATTCTGGGCTGGAAATGGAAAAACTATTATCATAGAAGATGACAGAATCTTCGGGGTCAGCATTGTTGACTTCATTTTCAAAATGGCGAAAGCACGGGGGCTTAATGAAAACGTGATAAAGAAAGTCGAGATTAGCGGTAAAGGAAAGGCAAAAATTAGCATACTCCATGAAAAACTGAGTACCATGGGATTAAAAAAGGTTATTGTTATTGTCCCTGAATATACATCACGAAGGTTTCATATATTATTCAACTCCCTGAAAGACGATAGAGTTCTGTATCTTATCAAGCCGGCAACTGTCCCATATTTTAACAAAGACAGTTGGTGGAAAGATGGTACGTCAAGGCTTTTGCTCATGAAAGAATTATGCGCTATAGTCTCCTATCATCTCGAACGATTTAAATACGGGGAGAAAAAGGAAGATAAAGATAAAAAAGGTTAGTCGCAGTAGTTAAAACCATTGCTCTGAACTTTACTGGAATGAGAAAGAATATATGGACGAAAAGCTTTGCATAATTGCACTGTCGAGGCTAAAAGGTATAAAAGCCATTGAGAAAAAAGAGACAATCCAGCAATATGGATATGTCGCCCCCTTATTCAAGGGCAAAAAAAGACATCATGACCAGCATATAAATGAACAGATTATATCCTTCAAGGATTGGAAAACGATCGAACGAGAATTATCTTTGCTTGAAAAAATGAATGTTCAAATCATTACAATTAAGGATAATGGTTACCCTGAACTCCTACGAAATATACCTGATGCCCCCATTCTTCTCTATACAAAAGGTTCTCTTTATGCGGGAAAAGATACACTGGCAATAGTGGGCTCACGAAGAGCCACCTTTGAGGGCATAAACCTTGCAGAAAAGATTGCCCAGACACTCTCATCATTAGGTATTACTATTGTGAGTGGCCTTGCGAGAGGCATTGATTCAGCATCACACAAAGGCGCGCTAAAAGAAAAGGGAAAAACCATTGCTGTTCTGGGATGCGGAATCGACATATGCTACCCCCCTGAGAACAAAACCCTCTTTGAAAGAATTGGCAAAGAAGGTATAATTATAACTGAATATGGGCCTGGTGAAAAACCTCTCTCCTTTCATTTCCCTGAAAGGAATAGAATCATTGCAGGGCTGTCGCGGGGCGTTCTTGTCATAGAGGCTTCACAAAGAAGCGGCTCCCTGATAACAGCACGATTAGGCATTGAATATGGAAGGGAAGTAATGGCAATACCGGGCAGTATTTTTAATGAAGAATACAGAGGAGCGAATGCTCTTATTAAAGAAGGGGCAAAACTCATAGATGGTATTGAGGATATCCTTGTCAATTGTTTTCCAGATGTAAATATCAAACGAGAACAAACCATTGACATGGATAGAGATGAAGAGTACATCTACTCGCTCATAGGACATGAAAAAATACATATTGATGAAATCATTGAAAAGAGCCAGATGGATACAAAACGGGTAATCTCTACCATGACAAGGCTTGAAATGAAAGACGTTATTCGTGGGTTTCCCGGAGGATTTTATATAAGAAGATAAAAATCAGGAGAGTTGCAATGGAAAAATCATTACTTGTTGTCGAATCACCGACGAAAATGAAAACCCTTTCAAAATTTTTAGGCAAAGCGTTTACTATAAAAGCAACCTACGGTCATATAAAGGACCTGCCAAAAAGTAAAATGGGAGTGGATATTGAGAAAGGTTTCATACCCAATTTTGAAATTGTGAAAGGCAAAAAAAAGGTTGTTGATGAACTGAAAAAGGCAAGCACAACTGTGGAAAACATATTCATAGGCTCAGACCCTGATAGAGAGGGTGAAGCCATTGCCTTCCATGTAGCAGAGGTTGTAGGCAAGAAAGCAATAAAAAGGGTTCTCTTTCATGAAATTACAAAAAGGGGTGTGTTAGAGGCAATGAAGACACCCACAGGTCTTGATGAAGCAAAATATAATGCCCAGAAGGCAAGGAGAATTCTTGACAGGCTTGTGGGATATACAATAAGCCCGCTTCTCTGGGAAAAGGTAAGTTATGGACTTTCTGCCGGCAGGGTTCAATCTGTTGCATTGAGACTCGTATGTGACAGGGAAGATGAAATAAATGAATTTGTCAGAGAAGAATACTGGATAGTGGAATGTGTATTTGAACGGGAAACAGGGGAACTTTTTACCGCTCAACTGGATCGCAAGAACGATACAAAACTTAAAATCTCCTCCCGTGATGAGGCAGAGCAGATAAAAAAGGAAATCCAGGAAGGTCAGTTCAGCGTTACAAAGATTGAACTAAAGGAAAAATCTCTGTCTCCACAACCTGCCTTTATAACAAGCAGGCTCCAGCAGGAAGCATCCCGGAAGCTCAACTTTTCACCGAAAAGGACAATGGCACTTGCTCAACAACTCTATGAAGGTGTTGATGTTGGCGAGGAAGGCACAACAGGTCTAATCACCTATATGAGAACTGATTCAGTGCGAGTTTCCAATGAGGCAATAAGGGATGCCAGACAATTCATAGAAGGAACCTTTGGTAAAACATATCTGCCAAAATTACCCCGTATATTTAAGAACAGAAAAACCGCTCAAGACGCCCATGAAGCAATACGACCAACCAATGTAATGCTGACTCCGGAGAGGGTAAAGACATATCTGGATAAAAATTTATTTTTGCTATACGAACTCATATGGAAACGCTTTATAGCATCCCAGATGGCAGTGAAAAGGTTTGAAACAAAGACCGTGGAGGTTGCCTCACGGGATTATGTCTTTGTTGCCCGTGGCTCACGCCTGCTTTTTGACGGCTTCACAAGATTGTATGAGGAAAATGGAGAGAACGAAGAGAGCTATGGTCTTCTTCCTGAACTCAAAGAAGGGGAAAGGGTTCTTCTCCGGGAAACTAACCTGCAGCAGAGATTTACGAATCCTCCACCCCGTTACAATGAAGCGTCCCTTATTAAAACCCTTGAAACAAAAGGAATTGGAAGACCGTCAACATACGCAACCATAGTAAGTACGGTACAGGAAAGAAATTATGTCAGGAAAGACAGGGGAAGGCTTGTTCCTACACCTCTTGGAAAAATGGTGAATGAACTTTTGAAAAACTTTTTTCCTCTGATTGTTGATACTGACTTTACTGCAAAAATGGAAGAGAGATTGGATCTTATTGAAGACGGAAAGAAAAGCTGGGTTAAATCACTCGAAAAATTTTATCGATACCTTTCCGAAGAAGTATCCCGGGCACAGGAAAATATGAAAAATCTGAAAAAAGAAGAAAAGGAGACAGACATACGCTGTGACAGGTGTGGTAAACCCATGCTCCTTCGGTGGGGTAAGAATGGTGAATATCTTGTATGCAGTGGAAGACCTGAATGTAAAAACAAAAAAAATGTAAGGGTTGGGGATAATGGCGCAGTCACAATCATTGAAAATGAAATAAAAGGTATATGCCCTCGGTGTGGTGGTAATCTCTTTGAAAAAAGAGGTAAATTTGGACGGTTTTTTGCATGTAGCAATTATCCAGCATGTACCTATACTGAACCATTTTCTGTTGGTTACGCATGTCCACAAAAAGATTGTGCGGGAAAACTTGTAGAAAAACTTTCAAAAAAGAAAAAAAGATTTATCAGTTGCTCTCGATATCCTGATTGTACCTTTGCAACCAATAGAGAACCTGTGGAAGGACCATGCCCTTCATGTGGTGCACCAACACTTTTCTCCTATAGAAAAAAATTATTCTGTCTTCGTAAGGACTGTGGATGGAAGTCACAATAATTGGCGGTGGTCTTGCCGGAGTAGAGGCAGCGTACCAGTTAGCCCGGAGGGGATATGGTGTTACGCTTTTTGAAATGCGACCCCATCGCTCAACCCCTGCCCATACAACCCCTTATCTGTCTGAACTTGTCTGCAGCAATTCTCTAAAGTCGAATGAAATTTCCAATGCTCACGGGCTTATCAAGGAAGAGTTGAGAAGGCTCGGTTCCCTTCTCATCAGGGTTGCCGATGAAACTTCAATACCCGGCGGAAAGGCTCTCGTTGTCGATAGAAAAACTTTTTCTCAGCGTATTACCGAGAGCATTAAAAATAACCCCTTCATACGATTAATAAGGGAAGAGGCACTTGATATACCCTCCGGGGTTGTGATAATAGCAACAGGGCCACTCACAAGCGATGCGTTTTCAAAGAAGATAAAAGAAATAACCGGTGAAGAAAATCTATTTTTTTATGATGCTATCTCACCCATTATTGATAGTACTTCCATAGACATGAGCAAGGCATTTTACGGTGCCCGTTATATGGAGAGAAAAGAAGATTACATAAACTGTCCTTTAACAGAAGATGAATATAATATATTCTATGATGAGCTTATCCGTGCAAAGCAGGTGCCTGTGAGGGGATTTGATACCATACCATACTTTGAAGGATGCCTGCCCATAGAGGTTCTGGCAGGGAGAGGAAAAGAAACACTCCTTTATGGTCCCATGAAACCGGTGGGGCTCAAGGATATACAGTCCCAGAAAAGACCCTATGCTGTTCTTCAGCTTAGAAGAGAAGATGAAACAGGTAGTATGTATAACATGGTAGGATTTCAAACCAGACTCACTTATACTGAACAAGAACGGGTATTCAGGTTGATTCCTGCTTTACGGAGGGCAGTATTTTTTAGATACGGAAGTGTCCACAGAAATACCTACATAAATTCACCACTACTGCTCAATAACGGATTACAACTTCTCCGTGACATTCGGATATTCTTTGCTGGACAGATTACAGGGGTAGAAGGCTATGTAGAATCAATAGCTATGGGACTCATTGCAGGCATATCAGTCGATAAGTATCTTCAGAAAAAGCCTTTTATCCCACCGCCTGAACATACATGTATAGGCGCTTTACTAAAATATATAACAACAGTAAGGCACAATTTTCAGCCCATGAATATAAATTTTGGTCTTATAAAGAATTACAGCAAAAAGGAAAAGGCATCAGTCGTAACACACGCCCTTGAATCAATTGCAAAATGGAAAAAGATGATGGATGATTCAAGCATCAACCGACGGTCTCGCCTATCTTGAATATAGGCAGGTACATAGCGATAATGAGACCGCCCAGCACAACACCAAGGAACATCATAATCATTGGTTCCATCATGGCGGTCAGGTTTGTTACAAGGGTATCCACATCCTCTTCGTAAAAATCAGCAATCTTATTGAGCATACTATCAAGGGCACCTGTAGACTCTCCAACCTGAATCATCTGGATTACCATGGGTGGAAAAACACCACTCTCCTCCAGTGGTTCTGACATACTTCTACCCTCTGTAATACGTGCTTTTGCAACAACCAGTGCATCCTCTACAATCTTATTACCTGCAACTTTCGCAACAATTACGAGACTCTCGATAATTGAAACACCGCTCTGAAGGAGTGTACCAAGGGTTCTCGTAACCCTTGCAACAGAAGACTTTATGGCAAGAACACCAAAGATAGGAATCTTGAGAATAATTCTGTCAACCTTTCTCCTTCCTCCTTCAGTTCTATAGAATCTCCTGAACATAAAGGCGGCAATCACAAGAGCAACGATCCCGAAGATGATGTACTTTTTTACAAACTTACTGATAGTTACCACTATCTGGGTTGGAAGAGGCAGTTCTGCCCCCATGTCTTTAAACATGCCTTCAAATACTGGAATAACAAATATTAAAAGCACGAGAGTTACACCAATAGCAACAGTTATAATGGCTATGGGATATATCATGGCAGACTTTACTTTACTTTTGAGTTTCTGTGCCTTCTCCATGTATACTGCAAGTCTCTGAAGCACTGCATCGATCAATCCTGCTTCTTCTCCAGCTACTACAAGGTTTACATAGAGTGTATCAAAACATTGCGGATATTCCTTTAAGGCATCAGCAAAACGCGAGCCTCCTTCAATCCTCTGCTTGATGTCTTTCACAATCCCCTTGAAATCTTTATCTTCCATCTGATTTACAAGAATATCAAGGGCTTGTACGAGGGGCAGTCCTGATGTTATCATGGTAGAGAGTTGCCGTGTGAAAAGGACTATACTTAAGGTTTTGATCTTTTTCTTCGGGTTAAACTTCTCTT
>DHGO01000125.1 GCA_002402795.1 Deltaproteobacteria bacterium UBA4796 | reverse complement strand
GGGCATAGGAATAGAATCTATTATTCTTTAGCATGAGGGTATAATATGAGTTCTATTACAAAATGTTTCAGTCTTTGTATAAGGTTGTATAACTTATACCGATGCTTCTTTAAGGTTTATTCTTTTCCCTTTCGTATGCCTCCTTGCCTGCTTCAACAGCTGAGGCTATAATGGATTTCTCTTTTTCTAAAAAATCCTTTCCCTTTTCTATAATGGACTCAGTCTTTTCCTTTACCTGCTCGATGTAACCTTCTGCTTTTTCTCGTGTGTCCCCTGCAAACCCTTTAATCATATTTCTGGTTTCTCGTCCTGTTTTCGGGGCAACAAGCAAGGCAATTCCTGCACCAACGAGTCCACCAAGAAAAAAAGTAAGAAGCAAAGAACCTGCGCTGTAGCCGCTTTCCTGCTCTGCCATATACTACCTCCTTGTTATGAAGTTTTTTTATCTTTTGTTATGTAATGTTTAATCAGATGTTCGGCTGCTGCCTTTACTCCTGCACGGATACCTGATGTCTGTAATGCCATCTCGCGGGTCATTTCACTCACTCGTTTCGCACTCTCACCCACAACCCGTACAGAATTTGACAGGCATTTCACATCGTCTGTCACAGCACCAATATTATCTGTTATTTTTCTCACACTTTTTAGCGTCACTTGCAACTCTTCAATGGCGGGGCGAAGAGAGCTTTCCGTGGTCTTTACCATCTCGTCTGTGCTGTCTAAAAATACTCTGAGTTTCTTAAGCGTTTCCTTAAGATCCTTGACAAGATAAATAACATATATGATAAAGACAACAATAGCACATGTTATTATGCCAAAGAAAAATGTATTCACTTCTTATACCCCCTCATCGTTAAATGAGTATCAAATAATATCTTTTTATCAATTATGCTATATATATTAATATTATACCAGACTAAATACAAGAGAGCAAGTATTTTAGATTTTCCAGCATCTTCTATCCTTGACACCTACCCTTAACATAAAGGATAATGTAACCCGATGAAACGATATATCCTCCACAGGGACACTGCTCCCGGAACTCCCCTTATTGATTATGAAAAAGAACTCAACGAAGAACAGCTCAGGGTCGTGATGTTCGATGGCGGCCCCATACTTGTAATCGCAGGTGCTGGAAGTGGAAAAACCCGTGTTGTTACCTACAGGGTTGCAAGGCTCCTTGAGAGGGGTGTATCGCCAGGCAGCATTCTCCTTCTCACATTCACAAACAAAGCAGCCCGTGAAATGCTCCACAGGGTCGAGCATTTATTGAAAATGGATACGCGGTATATCTGGGGTGGAACGTTCCATCATATTGGAAATATGATTTTACGACAAAACTGCGACCGGATAGGCTACCGAAAGGGGTTTACCATCCTCGACAATGAAGATGCAAAAGACCTTATCGAGGTGGTAGTAAAAGAATTAAAAATAGACAAAAAGGCAAAACGATTTCCGAAAGGCACGGTACTTAAAGAAATATTCAGCTACTCGATAAATACCATGAAGGATATTCTTGAATCTGTTAAAGAAAGATCACCATATTTTTTTGATATTATTGATGAGATTTCTGATATATATCAGCACTACAACAAAAAGAAGAGGGATGTAAATGCAATGGATTTCGATGATCTTTTATTTTACTGGCACAGGATACTTGCAGATGATGAAGATTTAAGGAAGTTATACGGACAGACCTTTTCCCATATTCTTGTTGACGAATATCAGGATACGAATAAGATACAGGCAGAGATTATTGATTTCATGGGTTCCTTCCATAGAAATATCATGGTCGTTGGTGACGATGCACAGAGTATCTACTCATTCAGGGGAGCAAACTTCCAGAATATCCTTGAATTTCCAGACCGCTATAGAGAGGCAGCCATATTCAAACTTGAGACGAATTACAGGAGCACACCTGAAATCCTTGCTCTTGCAAACAATTCCATCTCAAAAAATAAATACCAGTTTACTAAAATTTTGAAGAGTATCAAAAATAATGGCCTCATACCGGTTGTTGCTCCTGCAAAGGATGTCATTCAGCAGGCTGAGTTTGTTGCACAGAGGGTTCTGGAATTGCAGGAACACGGTATCCCCCTCAATCATATTGCAGTTCTCTACAGGGCGCACTATCATTCAATGGAATTGCAGATGGAATTGACAAGAAGGAATATCCCCTTTGAGATAAGAAGCGGTCTTCGTTTCTTTGAACAGGCACATATTAAAGATGTAGTCTCCTTTCTCAGGGTAATGGTTAATCCCCGGGATGAGGTCTCATGGAAAAGAATGTTAAAGCTCTTTCCGCGAATAGGACAGAGAACAGCTGAACACATCTATGAATATCTGAAGGGGTCATCACATCCGCTCGAGCTTTTTACCTCAAAAAAGATATCTGATGTATTTAAAAATATTCCCGGAGAGAACATCAATATATGGTCAAAGCTCTTCGGTGAGCTTTCAGCACTCCATGACAGAGAAGCAACTTCCGAGATGATTTCTACTATCCTTGCCCATGGCTATACTGACTACCTCAAATACAATTTTCCCAACTATGAATCTCGACTCGAGGATATAGGTCAGCTGATAAATTTCTCAACTCAGTATCAATCACTGGAGACCTTTCTAAGTGAACTTTCCCTCATGAGTGGTGTGAGCGGGGAAGAAATTATTACTGCTGGTGAAGAAGATGAACGGCTGGTTCTGAGCACCATTCACCAGGCAAAGGGTCTCGAATGGAAGGTTGTATTCCTTATATGGTGTGCGGAGGGAAGGTTCCCTAATCCAAAATCGCTGGAAGAAGGGAATCTCGAAGAGGAACGAAGATTATTCTATGTGGCAACCACACGCGCCATGGATGAACTATATCTCTGCTACCCGCTCCTTATCTTCGACAGACAGATAGGTCATGTAATACTCAAACCCTCTCGATTCATTTCAGAACTAAAGTATTCTAATTACGAAGAGTGGCAGATAGCTGATTTTTGATACAAATGACAGGTTTCAAGGAATCGAGGATTCGAGGGGTCAAGTGAAATTCGCTTGAACCCTGGACCCCTGCTTTTTTTAATTGATAAATACCTTCTTATACTTCGCCATATCTTCAAGGGCTCTGCCACCACCCATAACGACCGATACTAAAGGATCCTCTGTTACCAGCACTCTTATGCCTGTTTCTGCTTCAATCCTCTGGTTAAGTCCTCTAAGCAGCGCACCGCCGCCGGTCAATGTCATGCCCCCTTCATTCAAATCTGAGACAAATTCAGGAGGCAATTTTTCAAGTGCTCGCATAATCGCATCAATAATAGCAGATACAGACTCCTCTATCGCCTCACGCACCTCTTCTCGCGTAATCTTGATGTTCTTTGGTATGCCTGTTACCAGGTCTTTTCCAACAATATTTATCTTCTCATCCTTTGTTGCATCAGGATATACAGAGGCTCCTTCGATTTTTATCTTCTCTGCGGCAATGACGCCGATAGCAATCTGATATTTCTTCTGGAGGTAGCGTACAATAGACTCATCCATTTCATCACCAGCAACCCTTAGAGATTCGCTGTATGCTATTGCTGAAAGGCTTATGATTGCCACCTCTGTTGTTCCTCCTCCAATATCAACGACCATGTTCCCTCTCGGTAGTTCTATAGGCAATTCTGCGCCAATTGCAGCAGCCATGGGCTCTTCAATGAGATAGATATTTCGGATACCTACCTGAAGACATGCATCTATCACCGCTTTCTTTTCCACCTGTGTAATACCTGAGGGAACACCCACAACCATCCTGGGATTTGAAACCTTTCTATCCCTTCGTACTTCTGTCAAAAAATGTTTTATCATTGCCTTGGTAACATCAAAATCAGCAATCACTCCATCCTTTAATGGTCGAATGGCACTTATATTTGGTGGTGTTCTTCCGATGAACTCTTTAGCCTCTTTTCCAACAGCAATGACCTTATTGTTGCTGTTATCAATGGCAACCACTGACGGTTCGTTTAATATAATACCTTCTCCTTTCATATAAATGAGCGTGTTTGCAGTCCCGAGATCCATAGCAAGATGGGAAGAAAACATATGAAAAAGTTTTTTAATAAAGTTCATTACTCCTCCTTCGGATCGTTACCTTAAAGAAGTTTTGTCTTTCCCCCTGCCCTGTCCAACATATCCCAGATATTCGATATACCATCATCAGGGAAGGATGCCAGGTGAGACTCAATAGCGACCTTCTCGCCATGATCTTCACCGTGAAAAATGCTTTTTAAAATTGTATAATTGAGAATCTTAAGCATGTTTTTTGCTTCCTGTTCGCCACTACCTTTGAGATATACATAGAAATGGCCACCACCTTTTCTCGTAATAAGTGCATTCTCACCAACACAATATCGTATAATCTGGAAAACCTTTTTTATCACATTGTTGGTAAACTCATACCCCCATTTTCTGTTGTACAGGTCAATGTTAGAAAGTTTCACGGAAATAACCGAAAATTCCTCTTCTTTTCTAAAAGCCTTTTCAATAATATTTAAAAAGGTGGAAAATTGAATGGAGCCGGTCACCGGTTCAAAGTCTTTCAACTTTTCTACATTCTCCTTCATCCAGTGATAGGTATAGTAGAGGGAAAGAAATGTTGAGATATCTCTCAGAAGGCTTATGGACGTCTCCTTCAGCCGCCGCTCTGATAGCGAAACAAAACCAATAGTTCCCACGACCATCTCTCCTGTAATGAGCGGGAAACCAAAGAATTGTTTCGCAGTAATAGCTTCACCCGGGAAAAAGAGGGGCTTTTCTTTTAAATATCCACTATTGTAAGGAAGCAAAAGTTCCCTTCCTCCTTCCATTACAATGGAAGCAATACTGTTTGCCGGGGAACACTCTCGCATCTTGAACTCACTATCCGGAATGCCAGATACTTCATAGATATAGAGCCTGCCAGCCATTTCCATTCCGATAAAACAAAAGTCAGCGTCTGAAAGCCCTGATGCTTCTTTCAATATTTCCTGTACAGAAATCTTTAAGGAGTTGAGTTCATGAAAACGGCTAAGTATTCTTCGTTCTGTAAATAACTCCTCAACCCTCTCCTCCATCTCCTGGTATAGCCTTTCCCTCTTAAGTTCCTGTTGAATGACTGAAGCAAAATTACCGAGTATCTTTTTCTCCTTATCTGTAAATACCCACTTCTTCTTGCTATCAATAACAATAACACCCTTATCCTCCATAGGATACCCCATAAAGGATTTAATGCCTTCCTGTGTGCTATAGTAGCCAAGGGTGTTTTCATCTTTGTCAAAATTCGGGATAACGAGAGGTTCATTATGTTTAATTATCCATCCAGGCAGGGTTCCCTCAATGGGTATGGTTCTATTCCTGTCAAAGCTTTTTGCAAAGGTAACTGATGAGAGGCATCTCAAGAAATCATCATTCCTCAAAAAAAAGGCAACAGTAAATGCCTCATAGATATTAAATATAAGCTGAGAAAGATTATCGAGCATACTCATAAAAAATTATGTCACTTCCTGACGTTCACTGTCAAGGCTGTAAGGGCTATATTCTTCAAAGTTGACGTCCTTTTCTATACCAAGCTTGCTTAAGAGTCTGCATACACTGCATGTATCTCCGTAAGCAGGATAACCGCAGTGGATACAGTAATGATTTTTCTTCTCACCATCCTTTACCATCTTCAAATATCCTTTTATAAATTGTATCTTCATTCCCGGAGATTTTTCTTCTATCGTATTGAGTATTCTTTTGTACAGAATCGTTTTTGCATCGTGAGAGTATGGGCACTCTTCATAAATATAATCAATACTATTGAGAATGGCATATGCAGCCATTTCCCTTTCTGAACAGAGAAATAATGGTTTTACCTTTTTAACGAGATGCCCTTCTTCCCCAGGTAGAGAAATACTCTTTTTCCACAGATACACTTCTTTCCAGAAAAGAATATTGCCGAGAAGGGCAGATGCTTCATCATCAAGATTGTGTCCTGTTACAAGGACTGTATATCCTTTTTCAATACAAACCATGTTCATCACATAACGTTTTATCATTCCGCACGCTGAGCACGGTGGTCTTCTCATGGTCTTTGTAAGTCCATCAATGCCTTTCTGGATAAGGTTATACACAGAGAAGAGATAGACTTTTTTCTTTACCCTATCAGCCATGCGTTTTACCTTCTCAAGGGAAATATGGGAGTATCCTTCTATACCAAGGTCAATATAGAATCCGTCACAGGGATACCCTGTTTTGTTCAGCATATACCAGAGTGAAAGGCTATCCTTACCGCCTGAGATGGCAACAAGGGGTCTATCGTTTACTGATAAGAGCTTATAATCATCGATGGTGTTGACGATTCTTTTTTCTAAGAATTCAATAAAATCTTTATCACAGAGGGCAGTATTATATGCCCTTAGATTGATGCTTGCCTGCTTTCCACATACCCTGCATTTCATCCGCCTGATATTACCCGTATCACTTTTACTTCGTCATCAATGGCAAGTCGAAAATCTTCTGTAACAAGTCTTCCATTTACGCTCACCAGATGGGTCTCTCTGTTGAGAGATAACTGTTCAAGAAGCTTCGACACTAATATCGGTTTTTGAAATTCATATATCTTACCGTCTGATTCAACCTTCATCGCAATTAGATAGCACAATGGTTGGGTGTTGTCAAAAGGTAGGACAATACTTAATATACTTCTTTCCTGTGGCCTATTTTTAGTATATAAATTGCTTTGTTAGTAGTATCAACATCAAACAAAACTCTATAATTACCAACCTTCAATCTAAAATCAGAAACTGGATGATGGGTTAGTTTTTTGACATTTTTTACATCAGGAAATTCTATTAAATGATCAATCTCTTTTTTTATTTTCTGAAGATTTTCTATAGGAATACCTCTTAAGTCTTTTTCGACTGATTTTGCGTAAAAGATTTTAAACACTGGTTTTGGCCCAGAATTTATTGTGCGGGATAATCTCTCCCCTTTTTACCTCCTTTTTCCTTTCCTTCAACTCTTTTTTGAGTTCTTCACTGCAAGCTATTTCTTCTATTTTTATCTGATTCGCAGGCAATAGTCTCAAAAAATCAACCAGCTTACCATACACACTTTCATTAACCGTTAAATAAAGCGATTTCATCTTCTTCTCCAGTTATTTTTATACATTATAAATTTATTGCAATCTTCTGTCAACAGCCGGTTGCCCAAACATTTTTGCGTCAAAGCCTATAATATTCAATCCGAAGGCATTCCCTCCTGTCGCTCGTGCTTCATCTCCGACCATCTAAGAGCCTCTCTGCACTTGAATACAAGCCCCTCCCATCCCCAGCTCCTGGGGTTCAGGCAGAGATGCATCCGTACATTCATCCCCCGTATGTATATATGCGGGGGAACACTTGAGAAGCTCAAGATAGTTCCCCGGAGATTACGCAATGCTCCGTTCAGGAACACCTTCCAGGTTAAATGTTTTCCTTTTCTACGTCGTGGTAAAGTTCATCGATTGACCTTTGCAACTCTATGGTCTTTTTAAGGGACATGGCGACTTTGGAGTAATGCTTTGTATCTTCAAGAGATAGTACCTTATCCTTTCTGTCCTTAAGCCATTTAGCTAATACCTGATACCCGCCTATCTGGTACTGCCAGACCTCATCAGTGATACCTTCAAAATACTGTGCTTGATTGATATAGACCCTGCCCTTTTTCGCGTCATAGACGACCTTTTCGACCCTATCGTTTCCTTTTCCCTGATATTTCGCAGCAGGATGGTCAAGCTCCTGAGCCTTCAGGAGGTGAAGGTCAACAAGCCTTTTGCCATATTTTGCTATCTCGGTGAAGAGAGAATAACCCTTTGTAAAAGGTATTCTCGGAAAATCTATCTTTAAGAACTCAGCGTATTTTGTGCGGTAGATATTCGAATAGAGGACAGCATAGATGTAATAGAATATCTCTTCAGGTGACAGTGTTTTCTTGTATTGGCCTGTCAACTTCTTGATTAATTGAGGGGAAAGATTCGGCTTCTTTGCGGTGTATTCTGCCTCTGGCTCAAAGAGCATCATGGCACTCCCGAAAAACCTTTTCTTATTTGGATTGCCCGTCTCCTTTTTGTCTGTGTCGGAGTAAAGATAGAGAGGAAATAAGTACGACCTCTCCCTCGTCTCCAATGACACAGTACAGTCGTTTATAATCATATTCGTACAAAGAATATGCCTGAATTCACCATTTACCTGCCGGTTGGTAATCAATCCAATGTTTTCACTCATCATATATGTTGCATTACTTTTATCCGATTACGCTCAACAACTGCATCATGATAAAAAATCCACCGTGCGTCAAAGGGTCTATATAATATTTGTTTAAGGAAATCTTCCAGATCTTTTTCTTTCCTTAACTCTTCTCGTGCTACTTTTAATTCCCAATTTAGTTTGTCCTTTAAGTGAAATGTGTCTCTGATAATCTCATCAGGTATTTTTTTATCTATAAACATTCTAATACGTCTTTTCAGTGATTCTTTGTCAAAATCTATGACAAAGTCATCTCTTGCTGTTGTAATGCCAACACTGTTTACCGGGAATATTTCTGTTATTTTAGTGTATTTTTCATATCTTTCTAAAGGCTTCTCCTCTCTCGTTATAAAGAGATAGAACTCTGACCTCGGTGTAAGTCTTTCCCATTGAGTTGATTTTATATCATTTTTTAAAAGCCATTCATACTTTGCTTCCTGTAATCCCCAACATTCCGATTGATATACCCTGCATACCCTCTTCTTGCCTCTCTTTTTTATAAGGAAAACTATTGCTACCCCCTGCATGATGTCAAAAACGTTTTCATCTTTAGAACCGTCAGGGCATTTTTCCTTCTTCAGGCTATTACCGTGCAAATCAAGTATGTAAATTTCGTTGAAGCTGTCCATCAAAGACTGGCGCATCCCTCTGAAAGTGGGATTGTCAAGATAGCTATGGTTCGTGATAAAACCCAGAAGCCCCTCGCCTGCCAAATCTATCTTCCATTGGGCAAAACGGATAANNGGTTCTTTTCTCCCAGCGGTTTCCCATCAACTTGGTAGTAAGTTCTTATCTCTCTGGATATCCACTTACCGACATTTGCAGAATGACCTGAATATGGCGGATTACCCAGTATTACCAGTATGGGCTGCTCCTTTTTTATCTTTCCTGCCAGACGGGATTCTTCAGATAAGGATACCATGCCGGGAAGCCACGTCTCCGGCAACGCCTCCATCTCAAGTGTATTCGTGAGATAGAGTTTGAACCTGTCATCCTTTTTCAGTTGATAGCCAAGCTCTTCAAGCAAAAATGACATCTTCAGGTGGCCCACTGCATATGGTGCCATCATAAGCTCGAAGGCATAGAAATTCTTCAGGATATGCTCTTTGATAAAGCCTTCTTTTTTACCTCTGCCGTATTTTGCGATAAATTCTTCGACAGCGAGTTTACTTGCCTCTGCAAGGAATGTGAGCGTCCCTGCTGCAGGGTCAAGGACAGTAACTTTGTCGCTTGCAAATCCATCTATTTTTTTGAAATGCTCTTTTAATATGGTGTTGAGGGAACGGACAATATAGGAGACTACCGGTTCAGGTGTATAATAGACTCCTCTCCTTTCTCGTGTTGCCGGATCATATTCAGTAAGAAAACTCTCATAGAAATGGACTATGGGGTCCTTGCCTTTACCTTCATGAAAATATCTATGTAGTATGGCATTTACGTTTGTTACGGCAAGGACTTCAGCGATGTCATCAATAATCCATTCCATCTCTTTCGGTAGGTCACTTATAGATGAGACGAACCGAAAGACATCCCTCAGGATGCCTATCGTATGGGGGATATAGTCGTATGCAAGTTTCCTGTTGAAGGTATTGTCTGACCGGGTACGAGCAGCAAAAAGCCCGTATGTTATGGTCTGCGCATAGAGGTCTGCAAAATCTTTTGTTGACAGGTCTTTTATCAGATACTGTTTAAAAGCCTCATAGAAACCGAGTATATAGCCGCTTTTCTTTCGCTCTTCCTCAATGAGTTGTTCGGCAATTATCTCATCCCTTAAAAACCGCGTCCTTTTCGCCAGTTCTATCGCAAGGGTCTTTGCGTCGTAGACCTCTGGAAGAGAGAAAGCAAAAAATTTTCCGAGAAGTTTATAGAATTCTGGCTCTCTCTCGACCGGCGGAGCCATCTTAAGCTTACGAGTTATAAAGGGTCTACCGATAAGGACTTTATCAATCAGAGAACCCTTCCGGTAAAGCCTGAACTCATAGAAATTGGTCAGCATCAGATTAGGAAATGTATGGAGGTAGCGCTTTAGCTGGTCTGTTTCTTCTATCTGGTCGAGATTCTCAACTATCGGGGCTTTTGCCTCGATATAACCGACGATATGGTGTTTGCCGTCCCATATCCTGAAATCAGGATTCCCTGCTTCGGTTTTTTTAGGGAGGGGCGTTATATCAACTTTTCGCTTACCAATAGACTCAGCAAAATTTTGGAGCAACTCCTGAAGGACAGGATAATAACTTGGCTCTGTGGCGTCCCCATGGTTGGCTACATCAAGTATCCTTTTTAAATATGCCTTAAGCACCCCGCTTTCCCCTTCTTCTTTTGCATATTACATTTTTTTAAAATTTGCAAACTATTACTACTCCGACAAATATCTTG
>DHGO01000134.1 GCA_002402795.1 Deltaproteobacteria bacterium UBA4796 | reverse complement strand
TTATCCTTGATTTCTGATAGATAAAGATACTCGCAAAAAAGAAAGGGGTCAAAATATGGAGCGACTTACGAAACGACTTGCAAATGTGACGGTTATGGGAAGCATGGTAATAGTTGCAGGTATAATATTCCTTACAGCTTTTGATGTCATAGGACGTTTTTTTGGTCACGCCATTCGAGGTGCATATCAGATTAGCGAAATCTCTGAAGTATGGGTAATCTGTCTTGCATGGCCATTTACCGAGATGGTAAATGGCCATGTGTTTATGGATATAGTTTATACACGCCTTCCCCGACCAGCTCAGCACATAATAGAGGTTTTTACCAACCTTCTCACGCTTGCAGTCTTCTGCATCATTGTATGGCAAGGCATTGTGCTGGTGAATAGGAGTTACAGTTTAGGTGAGGTTATACCGATTATGGAGATACCACTCTACGCGTTTCAGGTTATCATTCCATTGGCTGCGGCAGTTACCTGTGTAATATTGATTATTCGATTAACCCGATTAATAGGGTTCGCACATGGAGCCAAGGGTGGATGAACCAAAAAGAAACCGCTTAATGGTAGCGGCATGCATATTTACTTTGAGCAAATCCAAAAAGGAGGCATAATTTCATGTCCAGTATAAATATGGTAATTCCTATATTAATCTTTGTCGTGCTCCTTGTTCTAAGAGTGCACATTGCCATCTGCTTCGCAGTGGCAGGTATTATAGGAACCACCCTGATCAGGGGTTTTGATTCCAGCGTTACCACACTTGGTCTTGCAGTCTATTCGGAGACTTCGAACTACATTCTTCTATCTATCCCTCTCTTTGTCGCAATGGGTGACCTCCTTTTTTTCAGCGGCATAAGCTCCCTCCTGTATGAGTTTGCTTTTAAGTGGGCAGGAAAAATGCGAGGCTCTCTTGCTTATGCAACCATTATCGCGTGTACAGCCTTTGGAGCCTGTACAGGGTCAAGCATGGCCGCTGTAGGAACCCTTGGTCCTGTGGCGCTTAGGGAGATGGAAAACTACAATTACAAATCAAGTCTGGCATACGGCTGCATAACCTCCGCCTCCAGCCTTGGCATCATGATTCCCCCGAGCCTCGCATTTATCATTTACGGATATATATGTGCTGTACCCATAGGGCCCTTGTTTATTGCTGGAATACTCCCCGGAATTCTGGTATCTTTAGCACTGATGGCCCAGGTTTTTATTATGCTTGCGAGGAATCCCGGTCTTGCGCCAATAAGTGATGTTCATTTTACCTTTAAAGAAAAGATGATTAGCCTTGTCAAGGTATCATGGGTTGTTATCCTCTTTATTGTGATTGTAGGCGGGTTAACGGTTGGAATCTTTACTGCTACAGAGGCCGCAGGCATAGGCGCTTTCGTCACATTTATCATGCTGGTTGTTACGAAGAGAATAAGCTGGAAAGTCTTGACGGCTGCGCTCAAAAACACAGCCAAGACCTCCTGCATGATATTTACTATCATCATAGGAGCCAAAGTTTTCAACACCTTCCTGGGTTTAACCGGTCTTCCAGGGGCTTTTACCGAATATATGGGTAATCTTCCTGTATCCAGGTATCTGGTTCTGAGCCTTATATTATTTTGCTATATACCGCTTGGCTGTTTCATAGACTCTATACCCATGTTCCTTCTTACCTTGCCTGTTATCTATCCGGTCATCGAAAAACTGGGGTTCGACCCTTTGCTCTTCGGCGTGCTAATTACCTTGGTGGCACAGATATCTCTGCTGACACCGCCGGTGGGTATGAACGTGTACGTATTAAGCGGTGTAAGCGGAAGACCCCTGGGTGACTGTTTTGCAGGCTCGGCTCCTTTTCTTATCCCTATGACGCTGTGTGTTATTATCCTGGTGGCATTTCCTCAGATATCACTATTTCTGCCTGGTTTACTGAAGTGAATGAAAGTCACATAACGTTCCTACCTGAAGGCAAGACAATCATTGCAGCGCCAGGCACCAGGATTATCGATTTAGCAAGGCTCACCGGCATCGACATCCCCTTTACATGCGGTGGGAAAGGTACGTGCGGCCGGTGCAGGGTTTTTGTCAGGAAAGGTATGGAAACACTGGGCCCGTTGAGCGAGGCAGAGAGAGGTCTACTATCACCGGAGGAGGTAACCTGTGGGGTGCGCCTTGGATGCGCACTCTGGTCGCCAGTAGATGGGGATCTGGTTATAGAAATCCCTGAGGTCCAAGCAGAACAGTTGAAGATTCATACAGAAGGAGCCACCATAGCTATAGAGCTGGATCCAACAGTGAAACAATACATTATCCATAATCCTGGGTTTAAAGCCAAAAACCTTTTGTCATACGAGCAGTTGATTCTTGACGGATTGAAGAATGAACATAGATTGGAGCAGGCATCATTCAATTATAAAGCACTTCATGAGTTATCTAAAAGGGCTGCCAATCATCAGGATGAAGCACTTGCCCTCACGATATGGAATGACGAAGAGATTCTCTCAATAGACAGCCACCCAAAAGATGGGCCTTACGGTATTGCGATTGACATAGGGACTACCACCGTTGTCTGCTACCTCCTTGATTTGAAGGTTGGGAAGGTCATTTCAGTTTCATCTGCGAGCAACTCTCAAGCAATAATGGGTGATGACGTGATGTCACGTATCGCGGCCGTCACAGAGAATCAGGACAACTTGTTTAAATTGCAGATGGCTGTGGTGGAATCTATTAACCGCCTCATCAGAGACTGCTGCGATGCCATAGGGATAGCACCAATGGATATCTACGAATGCTGTTGTGCAGGCAACACCTGCATGCAACACCTTTTCATCGGCCTGTCGCCCCAGGCCCTCGGCTTTTTCCCTTACAGGCCTGTAATAAAGCGTGGGCTCACAGTTACCGCCAGGTGTTTGCACCCACCTTTACTTATGAACCTACAGGGAAAAATATACCTATTACCTTCCATCGCAGGATTTGTGGGCGGTGATAACGTCGCCGTGCAGCTCATTGTAAATCATCTTGATTCGAAGAGTGATATAAAATTGATCCTCGATATTGGTACTAATACCGAGATGGCACTTGCAGATAGCGAAGGTGTTGTCGTTTGTTCCTGTCCTTCAGGACCTGCCTTCGAGGGTATGCATATTACTTACGGAGTGAGAGGGGTTATCGGGGCTATAGAGCGTGTTTCTGTTACACCCGGGGTCTTTGAGGTGAAATACAAAACCATAGGCAACAACAAGCCCGTCGGGATTTGTGGGTCCGGCCTGGTAGATGCTGTTGCCGGTTTCATACAGAGCGGAATATTGCAACGGAATGGGGCATTTAAAACGGATGTAGACACCCCGAGATTAAGGACAAATACAAACGGCGAGAGGGAATTTGTGCTGGCATGGAAAGAGGAGACAGACATAGGCAGGGATATCGTAATCAGGCAGAGGGATGTGGTAGAGTTTCAGAAGGCAAAGGCAGCGATTCAGGCTGCCTATAAAATTCTGATGCGTAAAAAAGGAATAACAGAACATCAAATCGGAAAAATCTTTATTGCAGGTGCTTTTGGCCAGTACATAGATCCAGACAACGCAATAACAACAGGTATGTTGCCACCGGTACCTTTGGAAAAAATAGAAACCATTGGAAACGCAGCAGGGAGCGGTGCCAGAATGGTGCTTATTTCCCGAAAGGCAAGAAGAGAAGCCGAGGCACTTGCAGAAAAGTCAGACTACCTTGAGTTGTCAGCTGATCCTGAGTTTTCACTGCAGTTCATGCAATCCATGTTCTTCATGTCGCCACAATGAAGGGACACTATCCTTTATTAACAATCAGCAATCAGGGGAACTTATAAATCACTGACTCTCTTGTGAGAGAGGGTAGCCCCATCGTTGATGTTTGAAACAAATTTGACTTCAACCGAGATTTTGTTTTCTAAAAAACCTTCATGGATAAGCGGATGCTGTTTTATGACCTCTTCGATCTTTTTGAGGATGGAACCGGTAGCGTATCTCGGGTCTACAGTTTCAACAAGAAAGATGAGCGTTACTCTATCTGATTCTTTCACCACCTCAAGCTGGTAGTCCAGAACCATAGGAATTGAAAAGAGATTTTCGTCAAATGTGGAGGAGTGCAACACGCCAGTGCCAAATTTGATTCCTGTACCGATTCTTCTTTTTATCATATCGATTCTCTTGAGGTTCGAACCGCAGATGCATTTTTGAGGGAGAATTCTGCAAAGATCGCCGGTCTTATATCTGATAAGAGGCATGCCTTCTCTTTCAAGAGTGGTCAAGACAAGCTCTCCCTCCTCACCTTCCGCAAGGGGTTGACCCGTATCAGGATCAACAACCTCTACCAGATAGTCTGCCTCGTGAATGTGGTAGCCTATGCCTGATTTACAGCCCATGCCTGTGTTGAAGCCCATCTCGGTGGAGCTGTAGTGTGAAAATACTTTGGCTTTCCAATGGGTCTCAAACGTTCTTCTCACGGCTATAGGAACAGGCTCACCAGTAGTCACGATTGCTTTTATCCCCATTTGATTGAGTTGATAGCTTTCCCCTGCCAGTCTGGTGAGGCGATTAAGGTAGAAGGTATATCCTACCAAGGCAATGCTACCGTGTTTCGCAATGGTTTCCACCTGTTTCATAACATCTGGCTCGGCTCCTGTAACAATGGCTGTAGAGCCTACCTTTTCCACACCTCTTGCAAGGGCATCAGCATGGCCCATTATTGTCCCGCCTGGCAGCATAATCTGCACTTTGCCTTGTTTCTTGCTCAGAACTGCTTTAGCGTTAGCTGCGAGCAAATCAACTATGCGCCGAAAATCATTTTGGGTAAAAAAGACCCGTTTCTTCTCGCCTGTCGTACCCGAGGTTGAGAGGCTAATAATGCGTGATATCTCCCCCATTGGCACACATAAAAAACTATAAGGGTCTCTGATGATGTCCTTGGATTCTGTTAGAGGGAACAGGTGAAGGTCAGCAGGGGTTCGCAAAAGGGACGAACGAACATAATATTTCGAGAAAAGTTCACGATAAAAAGGGCTTTTTTTAGTCGCATAGTCTACGATTTGGCGTAGTTTAAATGTCTGGAATCTCTCTAAGATATCTCTGCTGAATTTTTCCTCAGCATTTATTCTTAAAAAATGCTGGAGGTCTGAATCATTCGAGGCTTCTTTCTTGATTTGTTCCCAGATCCATTGATCCAGATAATTTGGATTCATCAGTTATAAAGTCTTTTACCTGAAATGCTGGTTAGATAGTAGGCACAAAAAGGGACAAGCCTTTCATCAGTGACAACGTGAATACAGCACCCTGCCAATCTTTCAAGATCGATGTTCCACACATCCTGAAAGGGCATCCCGGATATTGTCAGAGAATGTCCCTGCACCCAATTAAGCAGTTCATCGGGGACTGAATCCATTTCACACAAACATGGCTGACATGAACACCTCTTCGGGACAGGGGACCAATACGTCTCGAGAAAGTTTCTAACTGCTACAGCAGGAGCAGATTTGGCGGTAACCCTGACCTCCGGGCTGAAAGCTGAAACCAAGGCACCATCATCTCCAAGAACAAAGAAACCAGCAAACGCACAGTGAGCATCTTTACTTCTTCGGGGTTTGAAATCAGATACCCGAACTTCTCCATCTGTTTGTTTTTCCAGAGCATTAAGCACTTCTGGCAGGGTTATCCTCTCTGTGTCAGTGGGTGCTTGAGGGTATCTTCCGAAGTAGCTAATAGGTTGAAAATGTACCCCTCTGACAACTGGCATCCATTGCTTTGCGAACTGCACAATACGGCCTATCTGTCTATCATTGATACCTGGAACAATGGTTGGAACCAGTACCACTCCCAGTCCTACATTGGAACAATTCTCTATTACTTTAATTTTCGTATCGGCTAAAGGAACCCCCCTTATGGCACGATAAACATCATCTGTTACGCCATCGAACTGCAAATAAAGCACCTTTACACCATTCTCCTTCAGTTTTGACAAATACCCTCTGTCCTCAGCCAACCTTAGCCCGTTGGTGTTAATTTGAATCATCTCGAACCCAAGATCCTTTGCAGCTGCTACAATTTCAGGGAGATCATCCCTGAGAGTAGGTTCGCCCCCGCTGAGTTGTAAGGGTGGGGTTGCACCTGTTTTAAGGATAATTTTATAACGATGTTTAATGGTTTCGATATCCGGTTCAGAAGCAGGGTCTTTGGGTGAGCTGGCAAAACAAATTGGGCACTTCATATTACATCGGTGGGTTACTTCCACCAGAGCTACACAAATACCGCCTGTATGAACCAAACATGGACCACAATCGTAAGGACAACCTTTCCTGATTTTGGACAAATCTCCTCCTGGTCCGCCCCCATTCTCCGAGTCTCTATCCCATATAAGAAATGAATCTCCGCTGCCTTTCCATAACGCTGTTTTAAAATTTCCGTGATTAATACAGGTTTTTGTCAGATAAACGCCTTCTTCTTCCTCTACAATTTCTGCATCAATTCTTTCCAAGCAGACAGGACAAAGACTTTGTGTCTTTTTGAGAACCATATTTATTCCTCATGGAAAAATATGTCTTTATTTTATACCAACTATAATGCCATATCCTAACGTCTCATTATGAAAGGCCTTCATTATTTCTCTGTAACTATTTTTATTGCATGCACCAGTGCCAAGTTTCGGTAGTTTGTCCATAAAGGTGCTAAGACTACCGAAGTTGAATAGGATATCAAAAAAAAACTCCTTAAGTTTATTCGTGTGATCCTCGAAGCAAAGGCTATGGAAGCCGCTACCAGTCAATAAAGCCCTATAAGCTGCTTCTGGCTCAGCGCCGTTAATACAAGGAAATAGAACTTCGCTTTCAAAAGATGGGGTTTGTTTCTTTAGATAGAAATCGGCAATAGCGATTCGGCCACCCTTGCAAAGAACTCTCCAGAGTTCTCGGACCGTCTTCTCTTTGTCAGTAAACACCGTGAAGCTACATTCACATAAAATCACATCGAAAGAATAGTCTAAAAAGGGAAGGGTTTCCGCTTCACCTACAAGAAAAAACAGCCTGTCCTGTAGCCCTTCATCAGTCGCTTTGGTCTTTGCATAACTTACCATTTTCGGCGACAGATCAAGACCGATTACCTGGCACCCATATTTCTCATATAGAAAAAAGGCACTTTTCCCTTTTCCGCTTGCCAGATCAAGCACTCTGCATTCTTTTTCTATCTGTGCAAGCTCTGTTACCCTTTCTGTTAAAAGAGTCTCCCCAGGGTGTATTGTATCACCCCATACATCTGCTTCATAAAACTTAACCACTTCTCTACTATCCTTAGACATTATCATAAACTCCACTAATTAAATTTCAATTTCTTCTCTTTCTAAAGCCCTATCATAAAAGCTACCATACCTACCCCACAACAAAAGATAATAGTAACAGTTGAAGTAATATAGTTAAACGAAGGCCTTCTCGTAAACACGGGGGCGAACCTCGATTGAAGCTTCATACCTGTTAAATAACCTAATGGAAGGGAAATAGCTGCAGCAAGCATCCATACAACTCCACCTATAGCAAGGAAGTCAGGCAACGGCCTTGCATACCCAAGGTCAGCACAGATAGGCTTGTCCAGCCCATAGGCAGTGGATAGGATGAATAGTATGGAGGCTAATAAGGCGGATAACGCCCCCACCCCTATGCAAGTGAGGATATTCCCTTCCAGCCTCTTCATTGAAAAGCCTGCCACCAGGGCTAAGGAAATGGACCCCATGATAGCGGCCGTGGCAGAAGATATTACTGGTCCATAATGGGCCGAACGAACAGAGGTAGGTAAGAATGGAACACCGAGCCAGCAAAACACAGCAGCTACTAAACCTATGCCTATCAGCATGGCGGGCTTTTTATAAATAGCCAAAGCTGATCCCATAACAAAGGAACCAAAGGTGGCGGCCATGATAAAGCAAGGGCACAAGTGATACGGGAAAAGGTCACCCCAATGTGAATGTAAAAGCCCACCAAAAGTAATAGCTTCAAGGAATCCCCAAATACAGCCGAAGGTTACTATCCCTAAAAAGATTCGAAAAACCTCTTCCTTTTTCATTCTATCTTATCTCCTTACTATTTAGATATTATTTGTCTTCTATCTGCTCTTCTATATTGCGTAACTTACGTCCCTGTTCTTCTGAAACGAAAACAGCCCCACATTTCGGGCATCGTGGTCCTTTAATAGGCCTTTTAAAATCAAGATAGCTAAACAAAACTCCACCTTCCTCAATCTTCTCGTTACACTTAAAACAATACCATCCTTCCCATTCCTTTCCCATTTCTGTCATGTTTCTAACCTCCTCAGCTTAGTTCAGATTTATGCCAGTAAGCAGAATCCACAATGTACTGAGATTCTTTTACTGAATAAAGTACGTAGTAGGTTGCCTGCCCAAGCCTTTTATAGGCTAAGTACTTTTCGGTCTCCGGGTGGTAAAACTTTTGACCTGTAGCCTCACCATGGAGTATAACCTCTGTCAATTCTTCATCATGGATGTTCATAGATTCTAATAGCCTTGTTACTTCCTCACTCTTATAAAGCTCCATCTGCTCCTCCCTTTCCATTAGAATATTATCATTATATATTTTCTTTCTCCACCATCTCCAATAATATAGCCTTAGTCTGCAACTGTGCCTCTCTTCTCTTCTTTCCTGTTTTAGGAAGGTTATGTTTTGTCTTTTGCCAGTCAGGATTAAAGATCAAGTCCAATATATGTATCGCTGGTCTTTCTAAGGCAAATGCCTCCCGGCATGCAGCACAATAAGTAACAATGTCGAAGTGAAATTCATTTAAGCGCCTCCTTGTTATATTGGCAGCAAGCTCGAAGTCAACAAATGGTACCATCCCACCCATCCCGCAACAGCGTGCTTTATCTCTTGAATATTCCACGTCTTCAATCTCATAATTAAGTCTTTTTATTAATTCCCTTACGCTATCTTGTAAGCTTTTTTCCCATCGTGCCGTGCAGCTGTCATGAAGCGAAAAGGTCCAATCTTCCAATTTTATTCCACTGGGAAGGCCCATTTCTACCATAGCTTCATAGATTGACTTAAGCCTGATTTCTGGAAGATTTTCTTTAAATGTACGATAACAATCTGGACAGGCAACGATTATTTCTGAAGCTCCCAATTTTTCCATATCCCTTTTTATCTGTCCTAATATCTCTTTAAATGGCGAAACCTCACCTATAAAATGATTAGGACCACCACAGCAACCAAGAATGATACCTATATTTGACAGTCTCTCCTTAAGATACATATAACTGCTTTTAACTAAGGAAGGGGAATAACCGGAAAGACTGCAACCAGGAAAAAATACCCTTTCACATTTTCCTGCCTTGAGGTCTGCCTGAACCAATCGAAAGGCATCAGACAAAACAAACTCTTGAGTTCTTTTCACAAGTTGATGCTGAGGTAGTGGCCCTATACCCTCATCTACTAACTCCTCACGAACCAAAAGACACATTTTACCTGAATTAAGATTTTGGGGGCAAATCTCTTCACATAGATTACAGATGCAACATGAATATGGAATTTCTGGCCTGTCGCTAAAATTGCCATCTTTATACATTGTTACTAATTCTTTAGGGGAAGTAAAATATTTCCCCAAAAACTCACAATCTCCTAAACAAAGACCGCACTCTAAGCAATTATCAACAATTTCTTCAGCAAGCTTATTTAGTTCACTCATGATCAAAAATGCTCCTCCCTCCCTAATTACTTTTATAAATTTAATCTTCTTAAAATAACCCTTATCTTCTCAAATTTGTTAGAATCTGACAAAGGCTTCGTGTTGCATCTATACATATGCAGTAAAGCCGTCCTCGTAGACAGATGGATCCAGAGGAGACCCAGGCAAATTCGTGATTATGAAGAGGTCTATATCTCCCCGGCACCTACTCGAAATGGCCCACTTTACTTGTCGATGGTCAATTTACATCCACATCGTCATCTACGATAACAACGTTCCTGATGCAGGTGTAAATCATAAGTATGAAAAGCCCTATCCTTCCCTGCTCTTCTTTCTTTTTTATGCGAGTATTTTTATCTATCAGAAATCAAGGATAA
>DHGO01000087.1 GCA_002402795.1 Deltaproteobacteria bacterium UBA4796 | reverse complement strand
ACAAGGCTTCTCTTCGACTTCCTTCTCAATGAGGCTGGTATTAATTCTTCATCTATCAATGGATATTCCATTGAAGCAGAATCCCATCTCCTTGCCGGCATTCAGGTTCTCAAGGGTGACGCTGATTGTGCCTTCGGAATCCAGCATATTGCCCACATACTCAATCTGAACTTCATCCCTCTATGGCATGAGAGGCTTGAGTTTGTGGTTACAAAAGAGCATTATTACAGCAATTATATAAGGGCTTTTCTTTCATTTTTTGAACAACCTTCCCTTGTCAAAAATGTTAGGGACCTCACCGGTTACAATATTGCTAAGATAGGAAATATCATTCACCCTGCTTTGTAATGGTTTCGCTCAAAAAAATATACAAAACCCGCGTCCAATTCATTATAGGGAGGAGGTTTGAAGAATTACTTCCTGAAACTCTCTATGCCCTTGCCGGTCAAGGCTTCTGGATAGAAGATAGGGGAACCTATAGTCTCTTTAAATGCTATCCGGTAGATGTGGAAAAATTCATACAATCCCTTTATTCCTGGGGCATAAAAGTAAAGGAATTATATCTGATTAAGGAAAAGTTAGAGGACTATATAGAGCTCACAAGAAAATATTTTAGCCCCATCCATATTGAAGATCTTACGATCCTGCCCCCGTGGAGTAAAAAGAAAGACCATGAGCCTTCAATAACAATTGAGCCGGGCATGGCATTTGGAACAGGCAGGCATGAATCAACAAAACTGATGATAAAATTAATGAAACATGTACCGATGAAAAATAAAAGAGTACTTGATGTAGGATGTGGCTCCGGGATTCTCAGTCTCTATTCTTCTCTCCTTGGTGCAAAAGCTATAATCGGTATAGATTGTGATATGGATGCAATTCTATCAGCCCGTAAGAATGCAAAGCTCAACAATGCAGAAAAGATAAAATACAGATACGTTGACCTTAAAGATATGACGGGAAGATACGATATCGTCCTTGCCAATCTTGATAAAGATACATTCTTTCACTATGCCAATCACCTCAAAAGCCTCGTGAAGAGAAAAGGATACCTCATTGTTTCAGGAATTCTTACAAGGGATGAAAAAAAGATTCTCTATCTCTTCGCTCCTTCTCTTCCAATAAGGATAAGACGTGAAAACTCCTGGACTGGATTTATATTCCAGATTGACAACCAATCCTGCTTTGGTTAATATAACGACATGATAGAACGTTACACCTTACCACGCATGGCAGCAATATGGGAAGAAAACAACAGGTTCAAAAAATGGCTTGAAATAGAAATGTTTGTCTGTGAAGCATACGCTGAACTTTCTATCATTTCAAAAGAAGATCTAAAAACAATAAAGGAAAGGGCTGCCTTCAATGCAGAGAAAATAAGGGAAATTGAAAACAGAACCAAACACGATGTGGTGGCATTCATTGAGAACATCTCTGAATACGTGGGTCCTCCAGCAAAATATATCCATATGGGATTGACATCCTCCGACATACTCGATACATCGTTTAGCTGTCTCCTGAAAGAGGCTTCCGATATTTTAATCAAGGACATTACTGATTTTATGGATGTTCTGAAGGAGAAAGCGTTTCAGTACAAACTAACACCCATGATAGGAAGAACTCATGGCATTCATGCGGAACCTATTACCTTCGGTCTCAAAATGGCACACTTCTATGATGAAATGAAGCGGAATCTCGAACGGATGAAGATTGTTAGAGAAAGGGTCAGTTACGGAAAGATTTCAGGAGCAGTGGGCACATTTGCTCATGTCCAGCCATTTGTTGAGGAATATGTGTGCACCCATCTTGGGTTGAAACCTGCCCCCATCTCCACACAGATAATTCCGCGAGATTATCATGCAGAATTCTTTACAACTCTGTCACTTATTGCCTCTTCCATCGAAAAGATGGCTCTCGAAATTCGCAATCTTCAGCGCACAGAGGTTGGAGAGGTAGAGGAGTTCTTTCAGAAAGGGCAGACCGGCTCATCTGCTATGCCTCACAAGAGAAATCCCATTGCTTCAGAGAACCTCTGCGGGCTTGCACGACTCATGCGTGGATATGCAGTATCAGCTTTAGAGGATATTCCTCTCTGGCACGAAAGGGATATAAGTCATTCCTCTGTAGAAAGGGTGATCGCACCTGATGCCACAACAGTGCTGGATTACATGCTTGAAAGGGCGAAGAATCTTTTTAAAAACCTTGTTGTATACCCTGAAAGGATGCAGAAAAACCTCGATATAACAAGAGGTCTATACCATTCCGAAGCAATTCTCTTAAGTCTTATCAAAAAAGGTCTCACGCGGCAGGAAGCGTATAAAATGACACAGAATGTTGCGATGCGATGTTATGAGAAGGGTCTTGACTTTACGGTTGAGTTAAAAAAGGACCCTGATATAAAAAAATATTTAAACGACAAAGAGATTGAAAATACTACAAATATGGGGCACTATTTTCACCATGTGGATGCTATATTTCAGAGGGTTTTCGGGAAATAGTTAGAAATCTACTACTAACAATAGACAATTAATATTCTGCCATGCCAGCCAATCTCCCTCCAGACTATTTTGTTGAAGAAAAAAGGTTACGACAGGCAAAGTCCATTGACGAAAAGATTGCCATCATCGAAAAGATGATAGCCATTATGCCTCACCATAAGGGAACGGATAAGCTACTCGCATCTCTGAGAGCAAAGATTGCAAAGCTCAGAGAAGAAAAGGAGAAACGACCTCAAACACAGAGAAAGTTCGATCAGTTCTTCAACATAAAAAAGGATGGGGCAGGACAGGTACTCTGTATTGGATTTCCCAATGCAGGCAAATCAGCCCTGATTTCAGCCTTATCGGGCGAGCCCCTTGAAGTTGCAGATTATCCATATACAACGAGAATACTTCATACACGCATGATGCGTTATGAAGATATATGGATTCAGCTTGTGGATACAACTGCCATTGGCGATGAGAACACTCCTATGTGGTTCGGGAACATGGTGAAAAAGGCTGATGTAATTCTGGCTGTGCTCGCCTTGTCCGATGCACTTGATATAGAATATGAACTCATCATAGAGGAGCTAAAAAGGTATCGTCCCGAGATTGTAAGAACAGGAGAACCCTTTATCACTGCAGTAAACAAGCTCGACCTGATTCAATATTCTTCCTATCTTGACGAATTTATAAAAAATAGAGGAAAAGAAAAAAATATCTTACCTGTTTCAGCTGAAAAGGACGTAAACCTTCATGAATTGAAAGAAATGATCTTCAACTCCCTCAATATTGCAAGGATTTATTCAAAACTCCCCGGTAAAAAACCTGACCTTGAATTACCTTTTGTTATGAAAAAAGGTGGTACGGTACTGGAATTTGCTGAAAAGATTCACAAAGATTTCCTCGTAAAGCTCAGATATGCAAAGTTATGGAGAAGGGATAGTTACAATGGCATGATGGTAAGCAAAGACTTCGTTCTTGAGGATAAAGATATAGTAGAACTCCATATTTGAATAATATTATCTTGCAGTATTTACATATTTCAATCGTAAGTCAAAGAGTATGTTATTTATCAACCTGTCCTCTTCTTCGGTCAGATTTCCTTTTGTCTTCTCTTTCAACATTTCAATAATCCCTATGGTCTGCTTTGCAAGGGGAAGGTTCATCTTTTTCTCATTCCTTAGAGGGTCCGGGAGTTCTCCAAGACTTACAAGCACAGAGGTAGATAATGATAAAATCAATGTAGAAAATGTAAGTTCTGCAAATATTCCTTCATCGGCAGCTGTTTCCTGTTTATCCCCCTGCGTTGAATCCTTTTTGATTTCATCCTCTGTTTTTGTTTCTTTTTCATCAGATGGCATACCCCTTTTATCAATTACTGTAAAACCTTTATCTTCAGTCATAGCTCCTCCCCTTTAGAACAACATGTCAAGCTTCACAGGTATAAAGAATATTTCATCACTCCTCTTTACCTGATAAAGTATATAGTTTCTCTTAAGCCCTTCTATCATCAATGGATCAAAATCATCCTTGCTCTTAAGCTGGTTATTGTTGATCTTTATGATAATATCTCCTGTACGCAAACCGCATTTTTCAGCAATTCCACCCTTATAAACCTTGGTTACCACTATACCGTCTTTTTCTCGTAATTTGAACTTCAGTTTCGGGTATCCTTTTATCTCGGCTATTCTTAAACCACAGAGGATTTCATCAATGGATGATGGTTTATACTCTGAAATCTCTTTCATATCTATATTGATGGTAGCTGGTTTAGTGCCCCGTATAATTTTCAACTGAATTGATTTTTGAAATTTCACATTTCTCATAATACTATGAAGTTTTATTCCCTCCTTTACTTTCTGTCTATTGAGCTCAGCAATCCTGTCTCCAATCTTGATTCCATACTTCTCTGCCGGACTCCCTCTCAAAATATTACTTACATAATAAAACGAACCCTTCCCATTCTGTCCTTTGTCAATAAAAACCCCTAATATGACCTTTTTTATATCCTCATCAATAAATTCTGAAAGCATATTCATAACATCTTTAATGGGTATAGCAAATCCAATACCCTTTCCTTCACCGTAGATAGCAGTAATAATTCCTAAGGGTCTACCTTCAATATCCAGAAGTGCCCCTCCACTATTTCCTGGATTTATCGCTGCATCTGTCTGAATAAGATTTACATACACCCTGTTATCAATCTTCAGATTCCTTCCGAGAGCGCTCACAACACCAACACTCACAGAACTCGAAAGGCCATAAGGATTGCCAATAACAATCGCAGTTTCTCCTACTCTAATATCCTTCTGTCTGGAGGCTTTTAAATAAGGAAACTCTTCAGTATCAGATATTTTTAACAGCGCAATATCGTGCTCGGGATCACTACCAAGGACTTCTGCTTCGTATTCTTTGCCATTTATAAATTTGACTCTTATATCTATAGTCTTTGATATCAGGTGCTCGTTTGTAACTATGATTCCTTTTGGATCCACTACAACACCAGAACCAATGTTTTCAAAAAAACCTTCATGCTCTTCTTCTTCAGTAAAAATCCTTTTAATCACGTTGAATTTCTTACCTTCTGATGCCTCTTTTGACCATTCCTCTGTCCGTATATTGACAATTGCTTTGCTTGCCATCTCAACAACATCAGCAACACTTCTCTCTTTTCCATAGGCCACCGGCATGGACAGGCAGAAAATCGAAACAAAAATGATAAATATTTTCATAAAAATGTTACAGACTGATATTGTTCGAATCAGTACCAATCCTCTTTTAGCCTCTGCCGTTTTTTCATTACCTTCTTTACCGAATCGAGGATGATATTGGCTACTTCGTCCTTGCTTAGTATCGGTACGTGTTTCGTATTTCCCTTTGGGTCAATAATAGACACTTCGTTGTTATCTGAACCAAAACCAATTCCTTGTTTTGCAATATTGTTGGCTACAATAAGGTCAAGGTTCTTCTGTTTTAATTTTTCATAAGCATGTTCCATTATATTGTCTGTTTCCGCAGCAAAGCCTATGAGGATTCTATGCCCTTTGAGTCTACCGAGTTCTGCGAGAATATCAGGATTTCTTTCAAGTTCGATTGATAATATACTGTTTGTACCATGTTTTTTTATCTTCTGATAATTCTCATTTTTGCATTTAAAATCAGCAACCGCTGCTGCCTTTATGATAACTGAACAATTTTTGTAATGCTCCATAACAGCGTTTCTCATTTCATGGGCAGTGTTTATTTCAACAATTGTTATATCTCTTCTTGGCAGTTCGATATAAGTTTTGCCCGTGATAAGTATAACATCCGCACCCCTCCTTCTGGCTATTTTTGCTATTGCATATCCCATTTTTCCAGAAGACCGATTTGTAATACATCTAACCGGGTCTATAAATTCTGTGGTAGGACCGGCAGTAACAAGAATTCTTTCACCGATTAAGTCTTTTTCGGTAAATATATCTTCCATTTTCTCAAGGATTTCTTCGATGGTGGGCAACCTTCCCTTTCCTTCAGCCCCACAGGCAAGATCTCCAATCCCTGGCTCCATAAAATCATAACCTGCTTCTTTTAGTCTCTGTAAATTTTCCTGGACTATCCTGCTTTCCCACATTTTCGTATTCATAGATGGAACAAAAAGAATTGGAACTGTTGTTGCCATAACCATGGTGGTTAGAAAATCGTCTGCTATCCCATTTGCAATCTTACCAATGATATTTGCCGTAGCAGGGACTATCACCATTTGATCTGCAATATCAGAAAGCGCCACGTGTCCTATTTTAGAGCCAGCAAATAGCTCAAACGTCTCATGTATTACAGGATGTCCTGAGAGGGTTTGAAAGGTAAGGGGTGTTATAAACTCCATTGCGTTTTTTGTCATAACAATATGGACACTGGCACCCTTTTTTGTAAGTGCTCTTACCAACTCCGCAGTCTTATATGCTGCAATACCACCTGTAACCCCTATTACAATCTCTTTATTTCTTAACATTGAAAATTCTTTATCCATTTCACAATTTTAAATATTAAGCCCAAGCCTTCTGATGAACCTTGTAAACAAATTTGCCTTTGGCACATAGACCGGAGAAAGAATATCAACTTTCCCTACGGTTTCCTCATCAATCTTGATAATCATTTCACCGAGCTTCTGTCCTTCCCTTACTTCACCGCTTATCTTTTCTGGCATCACAATCTCTTTCTTAACACTTCCTTTTTTATCTCCAAGCACAGGATAAACAAAGCTTGTGCTTGCTATTCCTTTTATCTTTCTATATTTACCATCCTGAAGGAATACATCCTTATCAATTACTTCACCCTTTTTCACAATATTCAATATTTTATACTGAGAAAAATACCTTTTCAACTTATCCATTACAAAGGTATCCCGTATTTTTGCTTTTAAACTCCCCATGACCACAACAATAAGTCTCAATTCAGACTTCTTTGCAGTTGCCACAATGTTAAATCCTGCTTCTCGATAGTAGCCTGTCTTTAATCCGTCGACATAATTCACTTTTGTCAAAAGCTTATTGGTGTTATTCAAAATAAATTTTCCATCCCTGAATCCCTCTGCTTTCGTTGAAGTCCATTCTATGAGTTTTTGATATTTCAATAACTCTCTTGCGAGAATTGCCTGGTCATTACATGAGGTGAGATCTTCCCTGTCTTCTTTAGAGGGCGGAAGACCATGCACAGAATGGTACTGAGTATCCACCATATGCAGGGCTTTTGCTTTTTTATTCATCAATGCTATAAAATCTTCTTTGCTTCCTGCTATGAACTCAGCAATAGCATATGCCGCATCATTGGCTGACCCAATCATTGTTGCCTTCATGAGTTCTTCCAGGGTGAATTCTTCTCCTTCTTTAAGATAGACCTGACTCCCTCCTATGCGAGCTGCCTCTTTTGAAACAGTTACCTTATCGGTCAGTTTTACCTCATTTTTTGCGACCTTCTCCATTACAATATATGCAAGCATAAGTTTTGTAATACTGGCGGGAGGCCATTTCAGATGAATATTTTCCCCTTCCAGAACCTTCCCTGTGGAGGCTTCCATAACGAGATATGCCCTGTAAAGATCCTGCTTCTCTTTTTCAAGGTTTGCCTGTGAAATACTCTTAGCTCTCTGTGTTTCTTTATATAGCGCTGATTTTCCATATACAAGGTTTGTACACAGGAAGAGGAACACAAAAACAATTATTATTTTTTTCATTTTGACCGCTCAATAAAACTCTTGATAAGGTCGATCGGAATCGGGAATATTATCGTTGAATTCTTTTCTGTCGAAATCTCTATTAAGGTCTGGAGATATCGGAGCTGAAGCGCCATCGGGTTGACTGAGAGTATATTCGAAGCCTCTGCAAGTTTGGTTGCTGCCTGAAATTCACCTTCAGCACCAATTACTTTTGCTCTCCTTTCACGCTCCGCTTCGGCCTGTCGTGCAATTGCCCTCTGCATTTCCTGAGGTAAGTCTACATTTTTTACTTCAACCTTTGAAACCTTGATTCCCCAGGGTTCTGTATCCATATCAAGGATTTCCTGCAGTCTTTCGTTGATTTTTTCTCTATGAGCCAATAGCTCATCGAGCTCCGCCTGCCCGAGAACACTCCTCAATGTCGTCTGGGATAGCTGACTTGTTGCATAGAGATAATTCTCTACATCAATAATTGCCTTTAAAGGCTCCATTACTCTGAAGTAAACAACTGCATTAACCTTTATTGACACATTGTCACGGGTTATTACATCCTGTGGAGGAACATCGAGAACAACGGTTCTAAGACTTACTTTTACCATTTTATCCACAATAGGTATGAGAATGATAAGCCCGGGGCCTTTGGCGCTACCTAACACTCTTCCTAATCTGAATATCACTCCTCGTTCATATTCATTGAGCACTTTTATTGCACTTGCAAGAAAAAACACTATTATAACAATCACAAATAGATAAACTGGTATCATATCAATCCTCCTTTCTTTTTACTTTCAAAACAAGGTCATCAACGCTGACAACGACAATCTTTTCACCCTGTGTGATAAAATCATCACTGCTTGCATTCCACATCTCTCCGTGAAGAAAAATCTTCCCTTTTCTATGAATATCTGTCCTTGCAATTCCTATCTCACCAATAAGACCTTCCTTACCGGTCTTAACTTTTGCCAGCTGGGCTTTGATTGCATACGATAATATGCCAAAAACAAATATGCCTGATATTATTCCTACAAAAATAATCGTTTTACAGGATATGGAAAGTATGCTTGAAGGAAGATCAATCAACATGATAGAACCAATGATAATTGAAATGATGCCCGCAAGTCCCAGTACACCATGGCTGATAATCTTCACCTCAAGGATGAAGAATATTATGCCAAGAAAAATGAGAAATAATCCAGCATAACTTATAGGAATAGTCTGAAAAGCATACAGGGCAAGGATAAGGCATATACCTCCGATAACACCAGGAAAAATAGCTCCAGGATTATATATCTCGAATAGAATACCGTACATACCAATCATCATAAGAATATATGCAACGTTTGGGTCACTTACATAGGAAAGAAACCGATATTTGAAAGGCATCTCGAGTTCTACTTTTTTTGATGATTTCGTATGAAGCGCTACCTTCCCTCTTTTAGTTTCTACAATTCTCCCATCAATGCCTGTCAGGAGTTCATCGATACTTCCCGCAATGATATCAATCACATTTTTATCGAGAGCCTCTTTTGCCGGTATTGAAGCGCTTTCCTTAACTGCTTTCGCAGCCCACTCAACATTGCGCTTCTTCTTCATTGCAATGCTTCGGGCATATGCTTCAGCGTCCCGTACAACTTTCTCCATCATCTCTTTATCAGCTTTTTCTTTACCAATTGTTACTGGATGAGCAGCACCAACATTGGTCCCTGGTGCCATTGCAGCAATATGCGAGGCAAGAAGTATAAAGCTACCTGCTGAAGCTGCCCGCGCACCTGAAGGATATACATACACAATCACAGGAACAGTTGAATCCATAATATTCTTGATAATTTCTCTCATAGATGTATCAAGGCCACCCGGGGTGTCCATAAGAATAACCAGCGCTTCTGCTTCTTTTTCCTGACTCTTTTTAATAGAATCTGAAATAAATCCTGCAACGGGAGGATTTATTACTCCATTGATGCTGATTAGATAAACATCCTTGCCGTATACAGGCACTATCAGCAAGGGTAATAGAATGAAACCGCTTATGATAGAAAAAATAATCTTCATTTTTTAGCAAATTTTTCCTTCAATTTCTTATCCACTATTTCGGGCACAAGTCCACTAACACATCCATTAAAACTTGCCACTTCTTTAATCGTTCTGGAACTTATAAAAAAATAGTCCTTACTTGTCATCATAAATATTGTATCCATATCTTTATTTAAATTTCTGTTCATTGAAGCCATTTGAAACTCATTCTCAAAGTCACTCATTGCCCTGAGCCCCCGTATCACAAAACGGGCATTTACCTTTTTTACATAATCCACTAAAAGACCTTCAAAACTGTCAACTTCAACATGACTATTACCCTTTATTGATTCCCTTATTAATTCCATTCTTTCCTTTACGGTAAATAGGGCTCTTTTATCAACATTGTAGGCAACAGCAACAATAATCTTATCAAATAATTCAAGCCCTCTCTTGAGAATATCTAAATGACCATACGTAATCGGATCAAAAGAGCCAGGGTACACTGCAATATTTTTTTTCATCTCAACATTCCTCCATAAATAATAGCCTATGCTTTCAGCATTCTTATCACAGTATCACCATATTTCTTAACGGTTATCGTTTCCAGCTTGAAACTATTGAATACAGTTATATCTTCTCGTTTCGAGTATTCTAAAATCACAATTGTTTTATCATGATATACTGGGTTCTCTTCGAGAAGCTTCATTGTATCAACTATTAACCCTTTCCCATACGGTGGATCAGCAAAAATAATATCATATTTATATGACTTTTTAAAAAGAAAGGGAATGGCATATCTTACATCCATATACAACACTTGGCAAGCGTTATTTAGGGAAGACTGGAAAAGATTGCGTCGCAATGTTGCCACCATGTGGGAATCATTTTCGATACACGTTGCGTGTCCGGCACCCCTGCTTAATGCTTCGATTGCGAAAGAACCTGAACCTGCAAATAAATCGAGTATTCTCTTATCCTTTACGTTTCCTAATATATTAAAGAGGGCTTCTCTAACTTTAGCCGAAGTATATCTCGTTGCACTCCTTGTATTGATAAAAATTTTTTTCCCCTTGAGAATTCCTCCTGTTATACGAAGCATATACAATTTAACGTATTCAACCCTGTGTTTTAAATAGCACCTGTGATATTTTTTCGATACGTTCTAATCCTTTAATCTCATAAGGCATTAAGTAGAGTTCCATTATATCCACATTACGGTATTGCCCCCTCATCATGCTGATATATTGCCTTTGCATCTCTTTTCTTATTCTATGAAATTCACAATCCTCGTGTTCAATTACATGGTTGATAACAATGCTGTCAACATATAATCCATGTTCCTGAAAATCTTTTATTATTCTTTCTGTCAAAATAACCCCAAGAGCTTCCGGTATTGTAACGATAATATATTCTGTTAATGTTCTATCCCGTATAAATCTTACTATACGCTCCGCTAATGCTTCCCAGCTACCGATGATTTCAAGAAGCGTCCTTTTCGATTCTCCAAGGCGTACCGCTTCTTTTAACTTTTCAAAGTAGCTATAGATATTCATATAAAATTTTGTTGCTGCTTCCATATGTTTGAGAAATAACTGTGGTAACTTTAACAACCTGAGGGTATGTCCTGCAGGCGCTGTGTCCCATACAACAAGGTCATACTTATTGCTTTCAACGAGTTCAATAATAAAGCTCAGCATATACTCTTCTTCAATTCCTGGCGCAGTACCAATGTAATCTACAAAATCATAATCCACGTCCGCGAAGGATGAAATGACTTCATGAATTTCTTTGCCAAACCTGTCTTTCCATCTTATGAGCACGATATCAGACGAAATTTCCAATCCGTACAGTTCACAGGTCTCGTGAATACGTACTTCATGACTCCCTATGTTTCTTTCAAAGATATCTGAAAGGGATGGCGTTGGGTCGCTTGAAATGATGAGCACTCTCCGTCCCTCCATAGCCATGTGGAATGCAATAGCTGCGGCACAGGTTGTTTTCCCTACACCTCCTTTACCTCCAATCATGATGAGTTTTACGCCGCTGTTCAGAATATCTCTTAATGCCATTGAAGATTATTATATCATCAAACGGCTCACAGAACCGTAATAATCGTCATTTGAAGAACAATAAATAAATATGTTATAAAATCCCATGTTTATTGATTCACACTGTCATCTTGAAATGGAAGCTTATGATAAAGACAGAGATGAAGTTATCAAACGATGTATTGATGAAGGAATTCCATACATACTTACTGTGGGAACAGAAGAAAAATATTTCAATAAAGTCATAGATATTGTAAACAGATATCCCATCATATACGGCGCAATAGGTATCCATCCCCATAATAGCAAAGATTTTAATAATAACCTCATAAAAAAAATACAAACCTGTGTATCGGATAAAAAGATTGTTGCCTATGGCGAAATAGGACTCGACTTTTTTAAAAATTATTCACCGAAACATGCTCAGATAAAGGCATTTGAATCTCAGATTAATATGGCAAAACATCTCAACCTTCCTGTTATTATCCATTCGAGAGATGCAAAAGATGAAACACTTAACATCATTAAGAATAATAACCTTGATCAAACAGGAGGGGTCATACATTGTTTTTCCTACGACCAGGCGTGGTCTAAAAAGGTGCTTGATTTAGGTTTCTATATATCAATTTCTGGAACAGTCACATATTCTACCGCACAGAATCTTGTTGATGTCATCCGGTACGTACCACAGGAGAGAATTCTTTCTGAAACAGATGCACCATTTTTAACCCCCCATCCTTACAGAGGGAAGAGAAATGAGCCATCTTTTGTAAGATATGTTGTCGAAAAGATTGCGCATATATACAATGTACCGATCGAAGATGTCTCAAAAAATATTCTCAACAATTTCAGGAGACTTTTTCTAAGAGAAAGAAGAGAGGTCTAAAATGAATCCTGCTGTTATTATCGTTGATATGCTTGAAGACAATTATAACGGTATAAGGACTGACAGAGAAGAAGACAAGATAATACCTCATGTTCGTGCCTTTTTGCGGGAATGTAGAAAGCTATCCATTCCGGTAATATTCGCCTGCGACAGTTTCCTGCCAGATGATTTTATCTTCAGGGGCAGAATGAAACCACACGCTATCAGAGGCACAAAAGGAACGCATCCTATTTCTGACCTTAAGCCACAAAAATCAGATATAATCTTAGAAAAGAGAAGATTCAGCGCCTTCTTCAAAACAGATTTAGACCAGACGCTAAGAACAATGGCTATAGACACTGTAGCAGTAGGGGGTATCAATACCCATTTCTGTGTCCTCGCCACAGCTTTCGATGCCGTCTGTCATGATTTTCATACTATCATACTTGAAAATCTCAGTGCTGCCTACAAAAAGAAAATCCACCAATCTTTTATTGAAGCATACAGATATTCTGCTCTGTTCCCTATTTTTCGGGTTATGACTTCTCAGGAATTTTTAGACGATTTCATGAAAAAGAAATGATTCTGATACAACGTGTAAATTCTTTACAATAATGAGGGGTGAATGAAAAAGGTCAGTAAAAAGGGGAACCACAAAACCACGTCCTGTAAAAAAATCTTACTTATCGTTCTTTCGTTCCTTGCGATCATAGTTATTTCAGTCCAGCTATACCGATACCTCGGAACAACCGAGACCAAAAAGTATATCCCCCCTGTCGAACAGAAGACTATTGCCCTCTTTGTGCCCGAATATTATGGAAAACTTTCACAGAAAACAGTACCTGTACAGAATTATTCCTCAGAGCTTAAGAAAGCTGATATAATTATTGAAGAATTGAAAAAGACAGGGCATGTCCCTGAGAAACTTGTTCTTTTAGATTTTGCTATTGACGAAAACGGTATGCTCTATGTGAACTTTTCAAAAGATATAAAGAATTCCTCCAGGACAGAGCAAGAAATTATGACAGTCTACTCAATAATTAATTCTCTCCTTGTCAATTTCAAGAATGCGAATAAAGTACTCCTGCTTGCTGAGGGCCAGCCTCTTTATACACCCGGTGGCCTTCTCTATACATATGCACCCTTGGGTTTTAACCAGGGTCTCTTAGAGGATTAAATGGTTGACCCTAAAATAGTCAGGGAGAAAATGGACGTTATTCAGAAGAGTCTTGAAAAGAGAGGGGTAGAATTCGATCTCGCAAACCTTATAAAGATTGATAATGAACGAAGAGCATTGATTCAGGAAACTGAAAAACTAAAAAAAGAAAAAAATGAGCTGTCGGAAGAGATCGCAAGGTTAAAGAAGAAAGGCATGCCTTCAGACGAGCAGATAGAGCATCTGCGCGAGCTTGGTCAGATTATCGATGAACGGGAACAACGCCTAAAAATTGTTGAAAAGAACTGGGAAGATATGCTCCTTCTCATACCTAATATACCACACAGTTCTGTCCCTGCAGGAAAAACAGACCATGACAACCAGGTTGTGATGGTCTGGGGAAATAAACCCGCATTCGATTTCATGCCCCTTGCTCACTGGGAACTTGGTGAAAAGCTTGATATCCTTGATTTTAAAAGGGCTGCAAAGATTACAGGGTCACGGTTTACTTTATACAAATCATCTGGCGCCCTGATGGAGCGAGCATTAATCAATTTTATGCTTGATTTGCATACACGGAATCATGGATACACAGAGGTTCTCCCGCCTTTTATGGTGAATCGCGAGACGATGACAGGCACTGGCCAGTTACCAAAATTTGAGGATGAGCTTTTTAAAATTAACGATACTGACTATTTTCTTATACCAACAGCTGAAGTTCCTGTTACAAATATTCACAGTAATGAAATTCTTAAAGAAGAAGAGCTTCCTCTTAAGTATGTATCCTATACCCCGTGCTTCAGAAAAGAAGCAGGTGCCCATGGAAAAGATACCCGGGGACTTACGCGGCAACATCAGTTCAATAAAGTAGAGCTCGTTAAATTTGCACATCCTGAACATTCCTATGAAGAACTCGAAAGTCTCCTTCTTGATGCAGAGGATATTCTGAAAACGTTAAAGATCCATTATCGGGTTTCTCTCCTGTGTACCGGAGACTTAGGCTTTTCTGCGTCTAAAACCTACGATATTGAGGTATGGCTTCCCGGTCAGAACATTTATCGAGAAATCTCTTCATGCAGTAACTTTGAAAGTTTCCAGGCCCGGAGAGCAAAGATTCGATATAGAACACATACGGGTAAAACAGAATTTGTCCATACCCTGAATGGCTCGGGTCTTGCTGTAGGAAGAACCGTTATGGCTATTATGGAAAATTATCAGACCAAGGATGGTTCGATTATTATCCCTGAAGTGTTGAGGCCTTATATGGGCGGTATAAGCATAATCTCAAGGTAAAATAGGCGTCTCTAATCTACTGTCATGTCACTCTTGCTAT
>DHGO01000044.1:326-18978 GCA_002402795.1 Deltaproteobacteria bacterium UBA4796 | reverse complement strand
AGCATGAGAATATCTTCGTGTCCACTGTTGACATCGGGGGTCACTCACGACGGTTTGCTTGGAAAAACCCGACACTATGCTCTAATGACATATCTGGGGTAAACTGTTCATCTCTTCTGGAATATGGTGGAGACATATGTTAGCTTAACCGTGGTGTATATATGGAAAATGGAGAAGACCGGCTTCCAAACTCATTGAAGTTTATTCTCAGGGCTTTTCGCCACAAGAATTACCGCCTTTTCTTTGGAGGGCAGGGGTTGTCCCTTATCGGAACATGGATGCAACAGCTTGCTATGAGCTGGCTGGTCTACAGGATTACAGGCTCACCTTTCATGCTTGGTCTCATTGGATTTACTAACCAGGTTCCCACCTTCTTCATTTCTTCCATTGCAGGGGTATTTGCTGATAGACATGACCGGCGTCGCCTTCTCATTATCCTGCAGGCTCTTTCTATGGTACAGGCTTTTCTTCTTGCCTTGCTTACCTTAACGGGTGCAATCGCAGTGTGGCATATAGTTGTTCTGAGCCTTTTTGCGGGCTTTGTTAATGCCTTCGAAATGCCCACGAGACAGTCTTTCGTAATAGAACTTGTGCAGCACAAGAAAGACCTCGGGAATGCAATTGCTCTGAACTCCTTTACTTTCAATGGGGCACGCCTCATAGGTCCATCAATTGCAGGATTACTGATAAGGCTCGTTGGCGAAGGCGTCTGCTTTCTTATTAATGGATTCAGCTTTTGTGCCATTATTCTTGCGCTTTTTGCAATGACACTTCCTGAGAGGAAGAAAAGAAAGAAGGCAGCCCATTTAATGATGGACCTGAAAGAGGGTTTTCAATATGCCTTTGGATTTCCTCCTATAAGATACATTCTTCTTTTTCTCGGGCTTATAAGCCTCATGGGAATGCCCTACCTCATCCTCCTTCCTATATTTGCAAAGGATATTCTTGGCGGTGGCCCTGATATACTCGGTTTTCTTATGGGTTCTGCAGGACTCGGTGCCTTGAGTGGTGCCCTGTACCTTGCATCTCGCAAAAGCATATCGGGGCTTGGAAAGCTGATTGTAATATCCTCGAGCATCTTTGGGGTAGGACTCATTGCCTTTTCCTTCTCGAGACATTTATCTCTTTCCCTTATAATCCTTTTTGTTACCGGTTTTGCTATGATTGTCCAATCCGCTTCAAGCAATACGATACTCCAGACCGTAGTGGATGAAGATAAGCGTGGCAGGGTAATGAGCTTCTATGCCATGGCATTTATGGGTATGACTCCCTTCGGGTCGCTCATTGCAGGGGCTCTGGCAAGCATTATCGGTGCCCCAAACACTATGACAATATGCGGAATTTCATGCATTGCAGGCTCACTATTTTTTCTATCAAAGCTCCGTGTTATGAGGAAAATTGTAAGACCAATCTATAAAAGGATAGGAATTATCAAGGAAATCCCTGCTGATCTTCAGTAATAGGAACAAAGATAAATAAGATAAGCATAAATAATAATATATGTTCAGCTTTTATTATTGATTATTTAACTGGAATTTATTGACATAATAGAAACTATAAGATAATTTATATAAATAATGTTTTATATATTATAAGAGCTAAGGCTTATAGACCTGAATGGTAGGTAATTGATATTTTTTGTATGAGGTATTAAGGAGGTAGGGTACCCGATGAAGGAATTATTAAATATATTCAAAGCATTATCTGATAAGACACGCCTTCGGATTATAAAACTCCTTGAGCATGGAGAGTTATGTGTCTGTGATATAGTTGCTGCCCTTGAAATGGTTCAACCAAAGGTATCCTTTCATCTCCGTGTTTTGAAAAAGGCAGGACTCATAAAGGACAGAAAACAGGGAAAATGGATGCACTACAGATTGGATGAATCTGACATATTCAAAAGATTTGTAACGGTTTCAGTAATTGAGAAGATTTCAGATACAATGGTCAAGGAGGATTATGAGAGGCTCGAAAGGTTTATGAAAAATAAGTCAGAAGGCCTGGAAGCTACAACATCGAAAAACAGGTGTTGTGTTTGATGGTGGAGGGATAGGGATACGATGGATGAAGGCATCTCTAAGAGATTATCCTTTCTTGACAGGTTTTTGACACTGTGGATTTTTCTTGCCATGCTTTCTGGCGTAAGTCTCGGTTATTTCTATCCGAAGATACTCGATTTTATAAACCTCTTTCAGGTGAATACAACAAATATTCCTATAGCCATAGGACTGATTCTCATGATGTATCCGCCTCTTGCAAAGGTAAAATATGAAGAATTAGGAGAGGCTTTCAGGAACAAAAAGGTTCTTACCCTCTCGCTCGTGCAGAACTGGGTGATTGGACCTTTTTTCATGTTTTTTCTCGCAATTATTTTCCTGAGAGGCTATCCGGAGTATATGTATGGCCTTATCATGATTGGTCTTGCCCGTTGTATTGCCATGGTAATTGTATGGAACGACCTTGCAGGAGGTGACAGGGAATATGCAGCAGGTTTGGTTGCCTTCAACTCGATATTTCAGATGCTCCTCTTTTCTGTATATGCGTATATCTTTATTGCAGTCTTCCCACCTTTCTTTGGACTGAAAGGGACTCTCGTTCAGGTAAGTATCGGTCAGATAGCAGAGAGTGTCTTCATATATCTCGGTATTCCCTTTATCGGGGGCATGATAACCAGATTCAGTCTTATAAAGGCTAAAGGGAGGGAATGGTACGACAGGGTTTTTATCCCACGTATAAGCCCTATAACACTGATTGCCCTGCTTTTTACCATTGTTGTGATGTTTACCCTCAAGGGCGAATATATCGTGAAACTCCCTCTGGATGTTATAAGGATTGCCATTCCCCTTCTCATCTATTTTATTGTAATGTTTCTTGTCTCTTTCTATATGGGCAAAAAGTTCGGTGCTGATTATCCAAAGACAGCAACCCTCTCGTTTACTGCGGCAAGCAATAATTTCGAGCTTGCCATTGCTGTGGCTGTTGCAGTTTTCGGGATAAATTCAGGTGAGGCATTTGCAGCGGTCATCGGTCCGCTTGTTGAGGTACCTGCATTGATAAGCCTTGTGAATGTGGCACTTTATTTTAAGAAAAAGTATTTTGAATGATTATCGAATAAAAAGGAGAGATTTGATGGATACGAAAAGGACAAAGAAGATTGTAAAAGATGCCTACGGAAGGATTGCCCGGGAATCAGGCTGCGGGTGTTGTAACCCTGTATCTGACAGAAGGGAATTTGCCAGATCCATAGGGTACTCTGAGGCAGAGCTTGAAGTAATACCTGACGAAGCAAATCTTGCGCTCAGTTGTGGAAATCCAACTGCCCTTGCAAGCCTCAAGGAAGGCGATATTGTTCTCGACCTTGGCTCAGGAGCTGGATTTGATTGCTTTCTTGCATTATCAAAGGTTGGTAAAACAGGCAGGGTAATCGGTGTGGATATGACCCATGAGATGATTGAAAAGGCAGGGGAGAATGCATCAAAGATTGGCGCACAAAACGTGGAGTTTCGTCTCGGGGAAATTGAGAATTTACCCGTAGCTGATAACTCGATTGATGTAGTGATAAGTAACTGTGTAATTAATCTCTCGGTTGACAAGGAAAAGGTCTTTGAAGAAATCTACAGGGTCTTGAAGCCAGGTGGAAGGATTGCCATATCTGATGTTGCACTTTTGAAAAAGCTTCCTTCCCGTATCAAGAAAAGTGTTGAAGCCTATGTTGGTTGCGTTGCAGGTGCAGTACTTATCGATGAATATGAAAAGATTCTGAAAATGGTGGGTTTGAAAAATACCAGGGTCACAATAAAAGGGACCTCGTCATGCTGCGATCAAGATGCAAGCGACCCTGTTGGTAAATCCATCTCTGATAGTGTACGAGGCGACAAACCATTTAAGGAGTATGTTGTAAATGTCTATGTAGAGGGTATGAAAGGCTTTTAATCCTGTACCTTATGATTTATTTTTTCAGATAAGATAATGGATTCTTACTGACACATTTCATTACCATTTCTTTTTTAAGCCCTGTATCGATAAGTCTTTTTGCAGATAATGTGACGGCCATGGAACCGCCATAGAGCCTGCCATGAGTGTCAGTGATACTTTTTATTTGAACCTCCTCTCCATAATTTATACTTCGGGGCCTTTTCTTTACAGAATCGGATACAATGATTATCCGCTCGTGGTTTTTAATTTTGAAAATCAATTCTATATTTTTTTGGTGGATATGAAAGGGGTCGGCTATGATTTCAATAAAGATATGGGGATTCAATAACCCGAATCCAGCAATACCAGGCTCCCTGTGATGAAACTCCCTCATGGCATTGAAGATATGGGTAATCCCCTTAGCTCCTGCATGAAAACCGGCCTCAGCTTCTGTATATCTGGCATCTGAATGGCCCATGCTTGCTATAATTCCCATGTCAGAGATAATTTTTATGAGTTTTACTGCTCCCCTCAACTCAGGGGCTATAGTGATAATCCTTATAATATCTTCAAACCCCTCTATAAGCTTTTTCAAATTGTATTCCGTTGGTTTAATAAAGGATGCGCTGTCGAGTGCCCCAGATTTTAAATGATTGAGAAAGGGACCCTCGAGATGGATGCCGATAATCCGTGACAGTCCAACCCCGAACCCTGACTTCTGCATCTCCATTGCTTTCTTTACTGCTTCCATATTCTCCCGCATTTTATCTATCTGTGCAGGGTATATGGTGGGTATTATTTCTGAAACGCTGTATCTGCCATGGATTTCTGCTACCTTGAGAATATGTGCAGGATTGGAAGTCCTTGTATCATAACTGCCCATACCGTGGGTATGGATATCGATGATACTTTTCATGAGTGAAGCATACCAGAAAACAAATGGATAAAAAAGTTAGAAACAGATTGTGCATAAAATACTGTTTGGTTGGTATATATTAATAGTGTATACTTCTTTTCAGTTATATGGCACGGGAGCATATTATTTTAGGGAAATGGTCTGAGTCTGAACTGGACACTATAATCCGCAGAGGCTCCCAGATTGATAATACAGGCAAGCATATAGATTTTCTCTCAAAACACTTTCTTCATACCCACTATAGAGAATCCACACTCATAGGTGATAGCATGACCGAAGAAGTTCTGGTTATTAACCTTGAAGGGGTTGATTGCTTTACCTTTATAGACTATATGGAAGCCATGCGCCTCTCTGATTCTTTCCATGTATTTAAGGAAAATCTCATTCATGTACGTTATAGAAATGGGATAGTATCCTTTGAAACCAGAAATCACTTTTTTACAGATTGGTGTGAGTTTAACAGGAAATTTGTGAGTGATGTGACTGAAGATATTGGTATGCATCGGACAGCAAGTGAGAAGAAGATCTTAAATAAAAAAAAGGATGGCACCCCTTTCTTACCCGGTATTGAACCAAGGGAACGGCAAATTAATTATATACCCACACGGAAAATTGATTCTTTTATAATGGAAAAATTGAAGTCCGGAGATTACGTAGGCATTTATACACCTCAAGATGGTCTTGATGTTTCCCATGTGGGTATTATTATAAGACAGGGTAATAGCCTTTACCTGCGCCATGCCTCATCTTTATCTGATTATAGGAAGGTCATTGATCAGAATTTCTTAAAATACATCCATGATAAGAGCGGTATTATAGTAGTAAGGCCCAGGTGATGATCGCACAATTAAATATTATGCACTTAAAATAAAAAGAGAAGGCATCCTCTCAATTTTAAGAAGGGGAGAATCGGGAGAGGATGCCTAGGGGCGGGCTTTATTTGACCAGCTTCCTGAAGGATGGAGATGCTGAGAATTTTGGTACCTTTTTCGCAGGAATCTTAATGGGTTTGCCTGTCTGAGGATTTCTCCCGTTACGGGCTTTTCTTCTGGCTACGCCAAAGGTTCCAAAACCAACCAGGCTTAGCCTATCTCCCTTCTTTAATACATCCTTTACAACATCCACAAAACAGTTAATTGCCTTTTCTGACATTGCCTTGCTTATCTTTGCTTTTGCTGCAACCTTTGCAATAAAATCCGCTTTTGTCATCTATAATCACCTCCTTTCTTTATATTATCCTTTTACACACTTTTTATATCCCCTTCCCTGTGAAGGTATTATATAATTAGTGGTAGGATAGAAAGCATATTAACACCTACCATCACTAAAGCAATGAGGTTTTAATAGTAGGGAGGGGCTTTCGCCCCCCTCCCTATTTCTTTTTTGTTGCTTTCTTCTTTGCTGCTGCTTTTTTCTTTACTGCCATAGTGTCTCACCCCCTTTCTTAGGGCCTATGTACCCTCTTCTAATTCAATCTTGCCTCTTCTTATGAGGAGTCTCAAAAAGCCAGAGATGTTCATCCCGAGTATGGAAGCCCTTTTTTCTAACATTTCATATTCTTCTTTGCTTAGTCTTACGATGACCGGAACTGATTTTTTTTCTTCGTCTGACTTCTTTTTTGCTGACATATTTATTTATTGTTTACATTGTACATATAGTAAAAATCATTTGTCAAGTAAAAAATGATATATAATATAAAAAAAAGAATATGAAAGATTAAAAAAAGAATATTAATGACTATAAAAGTAATCCAAAAGAATCTCTATGATGACCATTATATTACTAATTAAGTTAATTGTAATACAATACTAATATATTATATTATAAATAAATATCAATAATTATTTTTTACTTTCTGACGAAAGATGGGATATGAATATTACTGTTGCTGGAGGTAGAAAATTTCTTTTCGCAACAATAAAAGGAGCCAGAGCCCTGGTATGGCTGTGAGGGTTGTAATAAAAAAGAAGAGTGGCCACCCTGCTATTTCAACCATGAAACCAGATGTAGGGGATATACAGATTCGTCCAATAACTGCTATGGAAGATAGCAAGGAAAACTGGGTGGCACTATAACGTTTATTGCATAACGCCATAATGAGGGCAACAAATGCAGCAGAGCCCATGCCTCCTGAAAGATTTTCAAAGGCAACAGCGAAGATCATTATCCCGTAGTTTTTTCCCACCCATGCAAGAACCATGAATGAAAGATTGGAAATCATCTGGAGAACACCAAAGATTAAAAGGGAACGAAAAAGTCCAAGTTTTACCATCAGGGTACCACCGAACATGGCTCCTGCAATCGTTGCAATAAGCCCCATTCCTTTATTAATGGTGCCCACGTCTGTAGCAGTGAAATGAACGCCCCGCAGGAGAAATGCTGTTGTGAGGGTCCCTGCATAGGCATCTCCGAGTTTATAGAGAACAATAAGCAGGAGAAAGATTAGTGCCATGGGTCGTGAAAAAAAATCTTTTAATGGACCCCATATAGCTTCGTGAAGAGTTTTTGGTGGACAAATGGTGCCATCAGGCTCAGAAGCAATAAGTGTACCCCATACACCCACAATCAAAAGCCCTGCCATAAAGAAATAGGTATTTTGCCAGCCAACGCGGTCAGACAGAATAAGGGCAAAGGCACCAGCAACAAGCATAGCAACCCTGTAACCGAGCAGAAAGGTTGCCACGCCAATACCACGCTCAACCTGAGGAAGTATATCAGTACGATATGCATCAACCACCACATCCTGAGATGCAGAGAGAAAGGCAACAGTGAATGCAAGGATCGCAAGAAGGAGTGGTGCATGTTGCGGGGATATCAAAACCATAGAAGTTATGCCGAGCATAAGAGAAAACTGAGTAATGATGATCCAGCCACGACGCCTTCCAAGCCATGGTGGCACAAAGCGGTCCATAAAGGGTGACCATAAAAACTTTAGCGTATAGGGAAGTCCCACAAGGGAAAAGACACCAATAGTCCGTAAATCTATACCTGCTATGGTAAGCCATGCCTGGAGTGTACCGCTTGTTAGAGGAAGGGGAAGGCCTGATGAAAAGCCAAGGAGTACCATAACTGCCATACGACGATTACATAATAAACTGATATAGCGCGATAGAGAGTCACGCTTCAATATAATGGATGGGCGCATCCTCTTCTTTCAAGTCTTCCGTGTACCCCTTAAAGACCCAGGGTAGCACTGATGCCTTGCATGGCATCAAGACATATTTCTACGAACTCATTGAGAGGAATACCAATCTTTTCACACTCCATGATGTTTTCACGGCTTACCGAAGCAGCAAAAGCCTTTTCTTTCATTCTTTTCACCACAGACTTCGTTTTGACACTTGCGAGGCGTTTGTCAGGATAGACCAGTGTGGTTGCAATAATAAGACCTGTTATTGTTTCTCCTGCAGCAAGGGCGTGTTGAAACTCTGTATGCCGCTTCATGCCTGTTACCTTTTCATTATGCATAATGATGGCATCAATAATCTCAGGGTCAATACCCTTTTCTTTGAGAATGCGGGCAGTTTCAATACCGTGCACGTTAAGGTCAGCATTGGTAAGCTCCACATCTAAATCGTGGAGAAGTCCTGCAAGTGCCCACTTCTCTTCATCTTTTCCCAATCTCCGCGCAAGGGCTCTCATTACTGCTTCCGTTGCATAAGAGTGGTTCAGCATCCTTTCATTCTTGATGTAATCTTTGAGGAGTTTTATTGCATCGTCTTCGGTCATGACCTGGGGTAATCCTTTCCCTTTCAGGTTCCCTTTTCTATAACTTCAATGGCTGAATATTCTTTATCGTGTAATTACTATATCCCACAGGAAATTGCAACAAGGAAACATTGAGGAGAACCCCATTTCTATAAAAACGAACTGAGTGAGGTAACAATGGGCACAATGGAAGGGATACTCGATAACTCTATTATGAGAGCATCAATAACAACTCTATTTCTCACATGCTTATTGAGCTGCATGTATAAACTCTCTGCATCACGAAGAAGGTCTTCACGCATATCATCATCAATAGTTGTATCATTCAGAATGGTATCTATAATCTGTAAAATATATTGTTTTATATTTGCCCGGGTTGATGTGTCAGTAACCGGCCGGGGTTGTGACTTAAGGGTAAGGTCTGCTACCGGAATAGATGATGCTGCCATAAAGGTCTCTCCTATCTCACCACGAGCAGACATATAGAAATCGGGATTTTCCCTGTACTTACCAATAATACCAGTTTTTCCACCGGCCTCAACAAAGGAATATCCATCAGGATTTATCATGGCGTTTACCTGACCGAGATAATCCTGTGACAGAAGAATAAATCCTTTTGCTTCGAGTAAATGGGCGGCTTTCAGAACCTCCTCACCATCATCAATCTTTGCTAATCCCATAAAATCTGCAAGGGGGAAGAAAAAATAGCTATGAACCTCCGCCTCTGTTTTATCATAGAGATATGCAAGCAGCAGTTCTGCAAGCTCTTCTATCGTCATGTTATGTCCCTCCCTTAGCCATAGCGGATATATGATTTATCAACATCACCATGCACTATACCTTAGAACGATTATTTCTACCATGGGAATATAAATTATTCATCATACACCTTTACGAGGTCTGTTGAATCAGGCTTGAATGCACGATTTTTCTTTTTTTCAGACTGGTGATGCTTGAGTGTGAGGAGCTTCTCTTTAGCTCGGCGTGACCGTTTTCTTTTCTGGCGTCTCAATTTTTCAATCTCTTTCTGCTCCTCGCTCTTCTTGCCGAGTATCGCCTGTTCTATCTTCTGAACAAGCAGACGACGTGCGAGAAAACGATTGAGCGACTGAGAACGTTCGCGCTGACATTTTATCTCAATGCCTGTGGGAATATGTTTTATATAAACACATGTAGATGTTTTGTTGACATTTTGACCACCTGGACCTCTTGAGTGGATAAATTTTTCTACAATATCAGTCTCATGTACACCAAGCTCTTCCATCTTTCTTCTCAGTATTTGCTCTTTATTGATACTTACACCAAACTTCATAAAACCCATGGATTTCTCCTTAAAAAGACCATTTTCAGAATTCTATTGAAAAAGGGCTTTTTATAAGTATATCATGAGCGTATGCGTATTTTCATAGTCTTTCTTATCCTTTTCTCGCTTTTATCCTGTGGCAGGGGATCAGATGTTCAACCAAAACAAAAGGCTGGGGAAACGGAAATTGCTGACATAAATTATGCAAAAGAACTTGATGAGATTAAAAAAAGCCTGAAAGGTGAGATACGCATTAAACTGAAAAAGGATAGCAAGGGATATTCCTGGGAGATTACAGGCAAGGATACCCAGGAGATCCTCAAGGCGAACGAAATGTTACGAAAAAGGCTCAATGAGTAGCTGCCCGGGTAAGACCAATTTCCCGCGCAAATGATAACGCTCCATAATATTCTTCATCTGTTATTCTCCGTGCAATCTCTTCATGTTTATAGGCATTATGGCATGGATGATACTGTGCCATGATATTTACATAGGCATTTTCTGAAATTTCATCTCTTACGAACGTGAGCACCTTTTTCGTATCCTCTATACACGATGGCATGACAAGATGCCGGATGAGTAAACCATGAGTTGCAATACCCTCCTCATCCATAGACAGGTCACCAACCTGCCTCTGCATCTCTTTTACAACATTTTTTACCACATCAGGATAATCTTCTGCCTTACAGAATTTTCTGGAAAGGTGACTGCTCATAAATTTTATATCAGGCATGTAAATATCAATTATACCTTCAAGCAATTGTATCACTTCAATGGATTCGTATCCTCCACAGTTATAAACAAGTGGAATGGAAAGGCCACCCTCAATAGCGCGAGGAAGGGATTTCACAATCTGGGGTACATAGTGGGTTGGCGTAACAAAATTTATGTTGTGACAGCCCTTTTTCTGAAGCTCCAGCATAAGGTCTGCTAATTGTGGATACGATTGTAGTGACCCATCTCCCAATATGCTTATCTCATAGTTCTGGCAGAAAATGCACTTGAGGTTACAGTGCGTAAGAAATATAGTGCCTGAACCATGGATGCCCACAAGGGGTGCTTCCTCTCCAAAGTGGGCAAAGGCAGATGAAATGAAGAGTTCATACGGTGCCCTGCAATATCCAAGTTCTTTTGAAAGTCTATTTACCCCGCAGCCTCTCGGGCATAGCATGCACGGGTTAAGCTTTAATTCAAGCAGTTCTATCCGCTCAAGGAGTAAACCATCTGCATATGTTTTGAGGTAAGAAGGATTATAGCGCATGGGCTTTTCACTTTAAAAAAAAATTTGAATGTATTAATATTATAATAGTAGTAATGCAAAAACAATGAAGTTCCATAGAATATAGGTAAGGAGGTATTACCATGCCTATCACACCATGGAAGTCATTATGGGAAGCACGGTTCCCCTCTTTGAAGGAAGAAATGGATAAACTATTTGAAGATTTTTTTGGTAAAGCAGGATTCCCCATGAGAGAAGAAGGATGGGTACCAGCAGTTGATATTCATGAGACAAAAAAGGATGTAATCGTCACGATGGATATTCCTTCTATTGACCCGAAGGAAGTAACCGTATTGATTGTGGATGATAGACTTACAATCAAGGGAGAGAAGAAGAGAGATCTTGAGTTAAAGGATGAGGATTGTTACAGATCCGAAAGGGTATATGGTACATTTCAGCGTGTTATCCAGCTTCCAGCAGAAGTGGTTGCTGATAAGGCAAAGGCAACGTACATGGATGGGGTATTGAAAATTATTATGCCAAAATCTCATAAGACAGTTCCAAAGGAAATAAAAGTTGAAATTCAATAGGCTAAACATTTTTTATTCATCAAGTGTAGAGATAAGGATTTAAATTAAAGTGGAGGAGAAATGAGAGAAAAAGTCGAAGAAGTTATTAACAAGATCAGACCTTCACTCCAGATGGATGGAGGGGATATTGAACTCATTGATGTCAAAGATGGTGTTGTAAAGGTTATGCTTAAAGGTGCCTGCGGCAGTTGCCCCATGAGCACCATGACATTGAAAATGGGCGTGGAGAGGGCAGTGAAGGAAGCAATACCTGAAGTCAAGGAGGTAATTGCAATATAACAATAATAAATAAAAAGTTTGAGTTTCGCTCAGGATTTAAAAAAGGAGGTGATATAAATGACCTGTGGAATGAAGGGGTGTGGAATAAAAAAGACCACAACCAAAAAACCAGCTGCTAAAAAGAAAGGGAAAAAGTAGTTAAAGGATATACCCGAACATTTTATTATATTTAAAAGTTAATATTAATGAGGAGTTCTTTTGTTAAATTTTGATAGAGCCTTAACGCTTCTTAAGGAATTTATACGTATTAATACTTCAAATCCTCCAGGAAACGAGGAAGAGGCAATCCTTTTTCTTGACGCAATTCTCCATAAGGAAGGTATACCCGCAGAGATTTTTTCACCCACACCGCGGAGGGCAAACATCCTTGCAACCATGAAAGGCAAGAGGAGAGGAAAACCAATAGTACTTCTCGGCCATGTGGATACTGTCCCTGCCCGGGAAGATGATTGGGAAGTGGATCCTTTTGGTGGTGAGATCAAGGATGGTTTTATATACGGGAGAGGCACAATAGATATGAAGTCCCAGGTTATCTGTCAGCTTCTCTCTTTTATACACCTGTACAAACACGGGGTAACCCCTGAGCAGGACATTGTCTTTCTTGCTACCTGCGATGAGGAAGTAGGTGGTGAATATGGCGTAAAGTACGTCATCGATAAAGTACCGGAACTTAAGGATGCCTCTTTTGTTTTAAGCGAAGGAGGATGCATTACTGACGAGGGTGGTCTTCTCCATGCTCAGATTTCAGTAGATGAAAAAAAATTAAGCCAGTTTATGATTGTGGCACGTGGTACAGGAGGCCATGGTTCCTTACCGCATAAAGATAATGCGAATGAAAAAATCGTCACTGCATCAAATGCCATACTTTCCTATAACTGGCCATTCATACCTACCAGGGTTGTTACTGCCTACCTCAATGGTATCTTAAAGGGGAAAAGGGGTAATGGCTTTGTATATACCACACTCCATGAGGCGCTCAAGAAAAAGGCTTTTAGAAATTATGTCCAGAGGAACCCTGTATATAATGCCTTATTGCGAAATACAGTAACACTCACTATCCTGAAAGGTGGAGAAAAGGTGAACGTTATTCCTACAGAATCTCATGCTACCTTTGATGCGCGCTTATTACCGGCCCAGCGTCATGAAGACTTTTTTAGAATAATAAAAAAACTCTGTAGAAATCAGATTGAGTTGCGTCCAATAAATGATAACACGAACATACCCCAATCTCCTCAATCTCCTTATAAGACCAGGTATTTTAAAACCATAAGCAAGGTTGTGAAAGCTTTCAAAGGGCAAATACCGGTTCTTCCTTTTTTAACAACAGGTGCCACAGATTTACGGTACTTCAGGAACCTTGGTATTGTATCGTATGGATTCTTTCCTGTTACCCTTCCAAAAGAAGAATCACTTAGAATGCATGGGGTTAATGAGCGGATATCCATAGAAAATTTGAAAGAAGGTCTTGAGGGGACCTATAGAGTTGTGGAGTCTTTTGCCTCTTTTATATAATATTTTTGAGGCCGTTATGAGAATGAATTAACTTGACAAATAGAGCTATTCTATAGAAAATAAAAGTCAAGCAATTAACAAAGCCATAAAAATTAAAGAATAAATTAGATGATAAGGAGGTGAAGATATTTTATTCAAAAAAATACAGGGCAGAAAGCCATTATGGGGGAAATATGAAAGAAATGATGCAAGGAAACAGCGCAATTGCACGGGGTGCCTGGGAAGCGGGGGTGAAGATTGCAACAGCATACCCGGGGACACCAAGTAGTGAAATTTTACAGGAGATTGCAAGTAATTATCCTGAAATATATGCAGAATGGTCTCCCAATGAAAAGGTTGCAGTAGAAGTAGCAAGTGGTGCAGCAATAGCAGGGGCAAGGGCAATGGCATCCATGAAACATGTTGGTTTGAATGTGGCATCAGACCCCTTTATGACCCTTGCCTATACAGGTATTAAGGGTGGTCTGGTAATTTTGGTTGCTGATGACCCTAATGCCTATAGCTCGCAGAATGAGCAGGATAGTCGCAATTGGGCAAGATTTGGAAAGGCTCCTATGCTGGAGCCTGCTGATGCCCAGGAATGTAAGGACTTTATCAAGATTGCTTTTGAGATAAGTGAACGCTTTGATACACCGGTTCTTGTAAGAACAGAGACAAGGGTTGCGCACACGGATTCCCCTGTGGTTCTTGAAGAAAGAAAAGAGTCTCCTACACCACTTGGTCTTGACCGAAAAGACGCTCCTAAATATACCATGGTACCTATCAATGTGCGGGTGAGACGAAAAATAGTGGAAGAAAGAATGAAAAAGCTTGAAGCCTATGCAGATACATTTAAATACAATACCATGGAAATCAATAGTAGAGAAATTGGTGTCATTACAAGCGGCGTCTCCTATCTCTATACCAAGGAAGTCTTCCCGCAGTACTCTTATCTGAAACTTGGTATGGTATGGCCCCTCCCAAAGAAGACAATCGCCAACTTCTACAAGAAGGTGAAGAAGGTCATTGTAGTTGAAGAGCTTGACCCATTTCTTGAAACAGAGATCAAAGCCCTTGGCTACAAGGCCTTCCATGGAAAAGATTTGATACCCAACATGTATGAACTCTCCCCGGAGATTGTAGAAAAATCTTTGAAAGGAAAGGCATATAAACCTCCTAAGGTCCGTGTAAAACAGGATGATCTACCCAAAAGGCCACCTAATATGTGTGCTGGTTGTTCACACAGGCCCCTCTTCTATGCACTTAAGAAGTTAGGCGCCTTTGTATTTGGTGACATCGGTTGTTACACGCTGGGAACTGCGCCACCTCTTCAGGCAGTACACACAACTATATGTATGGGTGCAAGTATTGGTGGGGCTCATGGTGCTATGAAAGCCCTTGGCAGTGATGGTCTTGGCAAGGTGTGTGCAGTTATCGGAGATTCTACATTCCTTCATGGAGGAGTTGGACCCCTCATGGATGTGGTTTACAATAAAGGTAACTCAACTACCATAATTCTTGATAACAGAATTACAGGCATGACAGGACATCAGGATCACCCGGGAACCGGTTTTACTGTCAGGATGGAACCCACTCACGCTATTGACTATGAAGAGCTTGGTAAGGCATTAGGTGTGAAAAGCATTCGCAAAATATACCCATACAACATTCAGCAGACCATGGAAGTGGTGAAGGAGGAGATGGAGAAGGATGAGCCATCACTTATTATCTGTGAAAACAGTCCCTGTATAATGCTCCGCAGGGCAAAACCTATGGAAAAATTTGCTCATCCTGTGTACACAATCAACAAAGAAAAGTGCAGAGGATGCAAGATGTGTCTTGAGATCGGATGCCCTGCTATTTCATGGGAAGAAGAGGAAGGTATGAGTGTTGATGGTCATAAGAGAAAGGGAACAGTCTTTATCAATAAGGATATGTGTGTTGGTTGCGAGGTCTGTGCTCAGATTTGTAAGTTCGAAGCCATAATTCCGGGCACGAAATGAGGAGGTAAACATGAAGAAGACAAAGAAAACTATAAAAAAACCTGTTAAAAAAGCCATCAAAAAGCCAGTGAAAAAGGTACAGGAAGATGGTAAAACAGTAAATATCTTTCTCTCAGGGGTTGGTGGTCAGGGCACAATCCTTGCAAGCAATATCCTTGCTGAGGTTTTTTTCAAAGCTGGATATGATATAAAGAAGAGTGAAGTCCACGGTATGGCACAGAGAGGTGGAGATGTGACCACCCATTTCAGATTCGGTAAAAAGGTCTATTCTCCCCTTATTAAATACGGTGATGTTGATTTTCTCCTCTCCTTTGAGTTCCTTGAAGCGCTAAGATATATCAACTGGATAAAACCCACAGGAAAGATACTGATCAACAAACAGGAAATTTATCCACCAGCAGTGAACCTCGGTATGGCTCAATATCCCGGAGGGGTTGAAGAGATTTTCAAAAAATTCTTTAAAGAGAATGTATATGTAATCAATGGCCAGGAGATTGCGAGAAATCTTGGGAATGTGCAGGCTGCGAATGTTGTGCTTATCGGTGCGTTTTCTAATTTCTTCCCTGAGGTTAAAGAAGAACAGTGGATTGAAGCTATAAAAGGTCTTCTCGCACCAAAACTCCATGATCTCAATGTCAGAGCGTTCACAGAAGGAAGAAAGGCCCTGTAAAAAGGGGCCTTTCTTTTCTTTCAAAAGGATCTTTTTTCTCTTTTTCATTCTCCTTTTACTTTTCATTAATGGGAAGGTATATGGTATGAATCTTTTTTATCTGTCTAATGGGCTACCGTGTATATTTGAAACGCGCAAAGGCGCAGGTGTTGTTGCAATCCAGGTATGGGTCAAGGCGGGAAGTAAATTTGAAGAAAAAGGCATTGCAGGTATTACCCATTTCATTGAACATCTCATCTTCAAAGGAACGGGGAAGGTAAAGGCTAATGAACTGGCATACCGTATCGAATCCCGTGGAGGAACAATCAATGCCTTTACCTCCTATGACAATACAGTCTACCATATCGTCATACCAAGGGGTGCGTTTGAAGAAGGTCTTGCACTTCTCCTTGATGTAGTGCAACATCCATCCTTTCCTGAGAATGAAATAGAGAAAGAAAAACAGGTAGTTCTTGAAGAGATAAAGATGAATGAGGATGACCCCCCGAGGAAACTCTTCAAAACCCTCTTCTCGTTAAGTTATCAAGACCACCCCTATGGCAGACCCATCCTTGGATATGAAGAAACGGTCAGAGGTATCACACGAGAGGATATTCTCAATTATTTCAAAAATTATTATGTCAGCCCTAATATGGTTATTGTGATAGTCGGTGATTTCAATGAACAAAGGGCGAAAGAGCTTATTGAAAAACAGTTTGAGGGCTATACCCCATCTCGGTTACCATCTCTTCAGAAGATTCAGGTGAAGAGCGAAGAAAAAGACAGATTAGAGATTATTGAAAAAAACATTAAGGAAAGCTACTTTGCCCTGTCCTACCATATCCCTTCCATAACCCACAGGGATATTCCAGCACTGGAGGTGGCAGCCACAATACTTGGCGAAGGTGATAGTTCTCGCCTGCACGAAAATTTAAAGAATAAGAAAGGACTTGTAACAACCATCTCTACCTATTCCTTTACACCAAAGGAAGATGGGCTTTTTGTTGTAATGTCAACATTTAATGGAAAAGTGTATGAAGCTATAGTAAAAGCGATTGAAGAAGAGATTGAAAGGCTTTCTGTGGAGGGTCCATCAACATGGGAGATGGAAAAGGCAAAGAATATTATAAATGCATCCTATATTTATGCTGATGAAACAGTGCAGGGCAGAGGAATGCAGATTGGTAACTTTTTTACCCTGACAGGAGACCCTCTTTTTACCAACAGGTTCTTAAAGGCTGTTGATAGCGTTACGCCTGAGGATGTGAAGCGGGTACTTAAAACGTATATAACGGGCAAGCAAAAGACAGTGGTATCTATCCTGCCAGAAAGGGCGTCTAACCCCCATGTCTATTCCCTGGAAAATGGTCTTCGTCTTGTAATAAACAAAAACACCTATTCACCGAGTTTTGCATTCAGGATAGGTTTTGTGGGAGGGCTCAAAGAAGAGCCACCTGGAAAGAATGGTATTTTTAATCTCCTTTCAAAGATGCTTGTAAAGGGGACGAAGGACAAAGATGCCCTTGCCATTGCTAAGGAGATTGACCTTCTCGCAGGCGATATATCTCCCTTTAATGGCAGAAACCTGTTTGGATTATCAGGGAAATTTCTCTGCAAAGATGTAAAAAAGGCTTTCTTCCTGATGAAAGAACTTCTCACTGAAACGTTTATGAGGGAAGATGAATTTAAAAAGACAAAAGAAGATATTTTTTCTGAAATAAGAAGGCGTGATGATGAGCCCATCTCATCCACCTTTCAGAAATTTAATGAAGTCTTCTATGCAGGCAATCCTTATAGCAAAGATCCAACGGGTACAGAACAGGATGTGAAATCTATAACCCTTGAGGAACTAAAGAAATACTATATGGAGTATGTAAGCCCCCAGAATACAGTACTTGCCCTGTCAGGAGATGTACCTGAAAAAGAGGTTGTGGGCTTAGTAAAACAACTTTTTTCATCATGGAAGGGCAACCGCCACAGTCTGAGAAAAGAAAAGCTTACTCCATCAAAAAAAGAGGTGGTTTTTGAAAGGGATATAAGGCAGAGCCATATGGTTTTTGGTTTTATGGGTCCAGGCCTTCTCGATGAGGAGCGTCCTGCAGCAGAGGTCCTTGATGCCATACTTTCAGGGATGAGCGGTCGTATCCATAAAATTCTAAGGGAGGAGAAACCCTATGCCTATGCCCTTACCTTTTTCAATCAGATGGCATACGAGGTAGGAGCCATGGGTGTGTATATTGGCACTGACCCGAAATTCACAGGAGAAGTTGCAACTATAGTCAGGACTGAGATTGAAAAAATCAGAAAAGAAGGGTTTACTGATAAGGAGGTTGAGGATGCGAAGCGTTATCTCATTGGCAATCACTTTATCAGTATGCAATCCAATAGTGCCATAGCAGTAGCCATGTGTCTTGACACCCTTTATGGATTAAGACCAGATTATTTCAAAATATGGCCTTCCTATATCGAGGCTGTCCGCAAAGAAGACGTAAATCGTGTTGCAATTAAACATCTGAACCTGGATAGAATGGTAGAGGTCATCGTAGGAAAAAGACCTTAACCCAGATTTTCCATCAGGA
>DHGO01000044.1:0-234 GCA_002402795.1 Deltaproteobacteria bacterium UBA4796 | reverse complement strand
CCCGACACTATGCTCTAATGACATATCCGGGATAATAGATTGGGGCAACTCTTTTGGGCAGTGAGTCAATCACAATTCTGAATAGTGTTATATACTTTATAAATATAATACAAAAAATAATTTGACTTACTATTTATTTTATGGTATACTTTATTAAATATGTTGGAAGGAGTACATATATGGAGAAGGCAATAGTTACAACAAAGGGTCAGGTGGTAATCCCTTCAAAGATAA
>DHGO01000064.1:3044-7269 GCA_002402795.1 Deltaproteobacteria bacterium UBA4796 | reverse complement strand
TAGACTATATTTTCATCTAAATCCTGATGAACCATCAACAGGTTAGCTACACAAGCAACCCCTACATCCTGTTCAAGACCAGTATACACATGCTTGGGTATCACAGATTTATAATAAACAGGCCCATATTTTTCGACCATCTTCGGGATAAGGTCATCATGCTTAATAAGAACCATCTTGATGCCCGGTGATGCCGACAGGTCAAGCACTGAAGAAGTAGGAACTCCACCATCCCAGAAATAGGCATCGAGCTTGCCATCCTTCATTGCGTTGGCAGATTCTCCAGCGCCAAGCCTATCTCTCCTTATATCCTTATCCACATTTATTCCTGCTGCCTCAAGAACTCTAAGCGCCTTTACTTCTGTTCCACTTCCAGGAGCTCCTGTTGAAACTCTTTTGCCTTTAAGGTCAGATACTTTATTGATACCCTTCCCCTCTACCGTCACGACATGCATTAGATTTGGATATAATACTGTGGCAGTCCTAACTGGAAGAGGTTTACCTTTAAAATGTCCTGTTCCCTTAAAGGCATCATATCCAGTATCAGCCATAATAAAACCAAAATCAGCCTTTTTCGCTGCCAGGAGTTTACAGTTATCAACCGATGCAGCAGTTACCTCAGCGGCTGCTTCGACCCCGGCATACTTGGTTGCAATACTTGCAACTCCTCCACCCATAACAAAATAAACACCGCCCATGCCACCGGTAGCAATGGATATTCTTTGCTTTGCCTGGCTAAAGACTTTATTTGCATTGCCTAAAAGCATTGCTCCACCAACAATAGAAGTTATTTTGAGAAAATCCCTTCTTTTTATGCCCCTTTCCTTTTCAAAAAGGTTGTGTATACCCATAAAAAACCTCCTTATAATATTTAATAAGATTTGTTCAATATTGTTCAGATATTACTTTATTTTACAGCTTCTCAATTGTCAATCTTTTTATGACATGATAAAGGTCTTGACAACAATCTCCTTTGCAGGATATTAACTTACGATTAATCCTGCAATATTTTGACACGATATATTTAAGGAGNNAGGAGTATTCGATGAACCGGTATCCCGAAATTGATGATAAGCTCATGAGCCTTGAAGAGGCGGTTAAGAAATTTGTTAAGGATGGAAGCCAGATAGCCCTTGGTGGATTTACGATTTCCCGTAATTCCATGGCAGTAACCTACGAAATCGTGCGCCAGAAAATAAAAGACCTTCACATTGTCTGCCATTCCCATGGTCAGGCACTTGATGTCCTTATTGGTGCAGGATGTGTAAAGAGGCTTGAGATTGCTTATGGCGGTAATGGCAGGTACGCACCCACCTGTATACGATTTAAAAAGGCAATTCAAAGGGCTGAAATTGAGTTTGAAGACTATTCCAATTATCAGATGAGCCTCAGGTTCCTTGCAGGTGCATTGAGTATACCCTTTATGCCTACAAAATCAGGCCTCGGTTCAGACCTTCTCAATTATGAAGGCTTTTCTGAAAGGATAAGAAAAGAACCCAAGGTGGCAGATAAAAAATTTACAATTATGCAAAACCCGTTCAGCGACGGAGATGATAATGTAGTACTTCTTCCAGCCCTTACACCTGATGTTGCACTTATGCATGCGCAATATGTTGGTGAAGACGGGACAGTTCGCATAAAGGGGCTCACATTTGCTGACATTGAACAGGCAAAATCTGCTGATACCGTCATTGTCACCTGCGAGGAGATTGTGCCCCGTTCATTCATTCGACTCGACCCAGACCAGAACTCGTTGCCACCTTTCTTTGTGGATGCTATTGTTAAGGTGCCCTATGGCGCCCATCCCACTGCATGTTACGCCTTCTATGATTATGACCCAAAACATTTGAACCTTTATAAGAAAGTAGCGGAGGATGATAGCCTCTTCAAAGAATATCTGAATGAATGGGTTTATGGCGTATCATCCCATGAGGAATACCTTCAAAAGATAGGAAGCGAGATGCTTCTCAAGATCAAAGCAAATCCTGTTGTGGGATACGCTACCGGATTAGACAGGAAATAGGGAGGTTAATTATATGGCTCAATATACTGACAATGAAATGATGGCAATAAGCGCAGGACGATTCATCAAAGATGGTGACATTGTCTTTGCCGGCACAGGAGTATCAATGCTTGCAGCAACAGCTGCAAAAAGGATTTTTGCTCCCAAGGCGGTAATATTTTTTGAAACAGGTGGTATTGATCCCTCTCTCGATGAAATACCAATGGCAGTCTCTGATTTACGCGTCATGAACGGGACATGTATCAACTCAGGGCTTATTGAATCATTTTCCATTGTAGGTCACAGAAAACTTCATACCATTGCTTTTCTCGGTGCTGCCCAGATTGACAGATATGGAAACCTCAATACCACAGTCATCGGTGATTACTATAGACCAAAAACACGTTTTTCAGGTAGCGGGGGCGCCTGCGATGTGGCATCCTTTGCATCAGGGGTTATTACCTTCATGCAACATGAAAAGAGAAGGTTCGTAGAAAAACTCGAATATCTTACAAGCGTTGGCTGGTACAAAGGGAACGATTCAAGGCAGAAGTTAGGACTTGAACGGGGTGGAGCACTGGCAGTGGTTACAAATCTCGCGGTTATGAAATTTGATGAAACAACAAAAGAGATGTATCTGGCTGAATATTATCCAGGCATTTCCATACAAAAGATACTGGACAATACAGGGTTNNTAAGGATTCTAAGGGAAGAGGTGGATCCACAGAAGCTGATACTTTGAGGAATAACCAATTACCAATAACCAAATTCCAGATAAAGTTCTACAGTCGAAACCCTGTAAGTCTCAAAAAATTCTTATAGAGAATAAGTTCCTCATCATCACGGGAAACCGAAAGAGAGAGAACCTTTGAAAGCTCGCTCTTCATAGAACCAAAGGGCACATCAGAGCCGAATAATATTCTTTCAGGACCTATTGTTTTTATAAACTCGAGGATTGTATCTCTGGAGGCAAGGGCGGTATCAAAATATATGGATTCATTGTCTTTGAAAGCATGAAGAAAATCGACGGGAGAACCACCAAGTCCTCCAAGATGAGGAATAATCAGTGTAAGCCCTTCAAACATTTCGACAAACCTCTCAGTAAATTCAAGTTCCTCCTCGAAGAGGATGGGTTTTCCTATCCTCCTCAATTTTTCAACAAGCTCAGGCAATGCCTTATCTTCAAGTACCTTATAATTGGATGCTGAATCCTGCCATCCTCTCATCCAGTGCCATTTTCCTCCATAATACGCCTCTGGTATAGGGTTGAATTCATCCATATCATAATCTTCCCTTATATAATGATATGGAATAAAGGCTTTCACCCTTTTTGTCTCTTCAAGAAGTTTAATATTGATATCATTATTTGCAATTGCTGTTGAAGGAAAGGGTATGAGAACTACATATGTAATTCCTGTCTCTTCCTTCTGTGAAAAAAGTTCGCGAGTCGTTACATCAATACCCATGGTGAGTGATGGTCCCCAGTGGGAATGGCTGTCAATAATGATTTCAAAGTCCTTCATTGCAGATGGATAACATAAATGGTATACTACTGTAAAGTCGTTCAAGGTTCTATGTTCAACGTTCTATGTTGATATAAAATCTTGAGATTTTAACATTGAACAGTGAATATCAGGACCCCTCTACTTACCGTTGACAACATTATCCGCTACAGGGGTGGTATTGTGCTTATTGAACGGAAGAATCCCCCTTCGGGCTGGGCACTACCTGGAGGTTTTGTGGATACTGGCGAGTCCCTTGAGGAGGCAGCAATAAGAGAGGCAAAGGAGGAGACATCCCTCGATGTAACTCTCGTTGAGCAGTTCCATGTCTATTCAAAGCCTGGTAGAGACCCAAGATTCCATACGGTAACAGTGGTATTCATTGCTGATGGTAAAGGTACATTAAAAGGTAAAGATGATGCAAGAAAAGCAGAAGTTTTTACTGAAGTTACGCTACCCCAAAAGATTGCCTTTGACCACAGGACAATTATTGAAGACTATTTCGCCTACTGTAAATCAGGTAACAGACCGAAGCCATAACTTATGGATATACCTAATGAACAAAATGAGTAGTTTATTACTCACTGTTATATTCATGTGCACTTTCCTCATCATTCAACCTCTATCTGGCTCGGATATAGACAAAGAACATAAGAATAAAGAATTCAAGATATTCAGTGACGTTGTACAGCACATAGATATATCTGTAACAATAACCATG
>DHGO01000064.1:0-2945 GCA_002402795.1 Deltaproteobacteria bacterium UBA4796 | reverse complement strand
TAGATATATTGAAATAAAGATTATCAGTCTTTATACTATTCAAAAGGAGGAAGGCATGTCAGTAATGGTAGAATTTGCTATCTTCCCCACAGATAAAGGTGAGAGTCTGAGCTTGAAAAAGATTGTAACAGGATATACTCGACCATAAAGATAGATAGCAGAAAAGGAAAGTCAGGAAGATTGGTTCAAAAGATAGAATCTGTAGAAAAACTTATCGGCAAAATAAAGTCTATATAAAGGGGAACCTTTTTTACTATTTTATCCGTGTTCTCAACGCCTCAATGCGTGTTGATGCATGTCTGCCAATATCGCTCTGAGTATCTATTTTCACCTGAACAAGGTACTGGTTATATGCTGACTGGAGATCATTAATATTCTCATAACAGATACCAAGAATACCATGGACCCGGGGATGTTTTGGCTGGGCGCTTTCAAATACCTTTAAAGGATTTATGGCATTCCGATACGCCTTTGTCTGGAAATAATTCATACCAAGGAAATAGTGGGAAACCACATCCTGTGGAAATAGTGTTAGACTCCTTTTTAGATACTGAATACTTTCAGTGTATTTTCCCTGTAAGTATTGAGAAGCCCCAAGACCCCTGTATGCTGGCTGGTAATTGTTATCGAGACGGAGTGCCTGGTTAAAATCTTTTTCTGCAGCACTATAATTCTTGTTTCTGAGCATGATAAAACCATTAAGAGCGTAAAAGGGTGGTTGGTTCTTATCTCTCTCCTGTGCTTTCGAAATAAGGGAGGAGGCCTCTGAGAGATTGTTCTTTTTGTATGAAAACAAAGCCCTGTCATAATAATCAGTATATGTTTTATGAACATTCTTTATGTTCTGTATCATAGTCTGAAACTTAGGTTGCATGGCTCCGTCGCCCTTTATTGGAGACGTGGGTGTTGAGCGGATGATTGCCTGAATTTCTTCTATTCTCACCGAAGTCCTCGGGTGAGTGGAAAGTAAATCCTCAAAAAAGCTTCTTTCCTGCGGCTCCTGCCCGATAGATTTTAAATATTGCTGAGAAATTTTTTCAAGGTTCGTGTGGGCTGTTATTGCATACTGTGGATTGTAACCAAGCTTTGTCATATACAGAACACCGAGCCTGTCAGCCTCCAGCTCATCATTCCTGCTGTACTTTAATAACAGAAGATTGCTTCCAATTCCTCCTGCTGCAAGTGCAAGGTCTGAATACTGACTGCCTGAGAGCGCAATACCTGCACCGGTAAGAAATATCTGATGAAGCATAGCGTGAGACATCTGGTTTGCAGAATGGCGTGCCGATACATGACCCATTTCATGTCCCATAACAAAAGAAAACTCTGCCTCATTGTCAAGCCCGGCAAGAAGTCCCCTTGTAATGACAACATAACCAGGTATTGCCCATGCATTTGGAAGAGAGCTATTTTGAATTGCAAAATCTACAGGGAGATGGGGTCTATGGGATACCCGGTGGATGTTAAGAACAATACCTTTAAGATATGATTTAAGTGAACTATCCTTATATTCTCCTCCGCCACCCTCTGCTGACCACATAGCATTTGGATAGAATTCTTTTCCCATCTCTATTTCCTGTTGCTCAGATATAAGCATAAGCTCACTCTGCCCGGTTACAGGATTCACAGCACAACCGGAGATACTTAAAAGAGCAAAAGACATGAGAGGTATGCAGACAATAACGAAAAATATAAAAGACCTCCATCTCTTTTCCATTGTTATCCTCCATAACTTTTTCATAGACAAATTGTAAAGTAAGAATGTTTTTAAATCAATTTTTATATTTTAGTTTATTATGATTGCATCATACATGAAATAAGGTTAAAAATTAAGTGAAGGTCTGGAAAAAGAAGATGATGGATGCAATTGGAGGGTATTTTGCTGATTGAGAACTTTATTACCTATTTTGTCCGGAAGAAGAATGGAGATTATCTGCAGTTTTCTCCATCTTCATCTACTTCTATCCCTGTGAAAAAGGATAATAGGCCAATCCTTCTCTACCTGCATATACCTTTCTGCGAAGAACTCTGTCCCTATTGCTCTTTTAACAGAATAGTATTTCATGAAGAACTGGCGAGGAAATATTTTCAGGCATTGAGGAAAGAAATCCTCATGTATAAGGAGTTGGGGTATGACTTCAAAGCACTCTATATAGGAGGTGGAACCCCTACCATTTTGATCGATGAACTCAAAAAGACAGTAGACCTGTTGCATACACTTTACAATCTTAAAGAGGTTTCTGTTGAAACGAACCCCAATCATATAACCCGGAAGAATATCGCAATACTTAAGGACATGGGGGTTAACAGGCTCTCAATAGGGGTACAGAGCTTTGATGAATATATTTTAAAGGCAATCGAGCGGTATCACAAATACGGAAGTGGCGAAGAGATTATAGAGAGATTAAAGTTTGTCCATGGGGAATTCGATACGCTGAATGTGGATATGATTTTCAATTTTCCAAACCAGACAGAAAAGATATTACAAAATGATATCTCCATACTTATTCGTCTCAAGGTAGACCAGATTACGTATTATCCTTTGATGGTATCAAGCAGCACACAGAATTTGATTAATAAGAAACTTGGTAGAGTTGATTATGCACGGGGAGGAAGATTGTACAGCATCATTACTTCCACCCTTTCTTCCTGTTACAGGCCTTCCACGGCATGGTGTTTTTCAAGAAGCGATTCTATGATTGATGAATATGTGGTCAATTTTGAAGAATATGCAGGCCTTGGAAGTGGTTCTATTGGCTATCTCGACGGTTGTGTATATGCGAATACTTTTGATGTAGAGGATTACATACGAAGGATAGATAAGGGTATTCTTCCAATTACAGCAAAGAAGGATTGTTCTATGAAAGAACGGCTGAGATATGACTTTTTAATGAAGCTCTTCGGTCTTAAGCTCGATATAGAGAGTCTAAAGAAAAAACATGGCG
>DHGO01000029.1 GCA_002402795.1 Deltaproteobacteria bacterium UBA4796 | reverse complement strand
ATTTATATGTCGGAGTAGTAATAGGTGTGATAGAGAATTGTTCTATCTGTCCAATCGTATTTAATGTCTATGAATATCTAAAGGATAAAATTTGGTATCACAATATGCGCCATAGGACCATACATCTATGGGGGTAATAGGATGACACAGATTCAACCCGGCAATATTCTTAAAGGTCCATTCTGGCCTGAAAAGGTCAGAGTGATTTCAGCCAGAACAATCAGCAGTACGCAGATAAGAATCGAAGCTGTAGGGCTTGAAACTCAGCATTTCTATAATCCCATTCTTTCGGAAGAGGACATAAAGGCTATTGAAATCCTGGAGGAAGAATAAACATGATCATACTATGACACCTCCGTCTTTGTATTTTACATCCACTTTGGTATCCACTAAAAGCATCTTCCCCCACAGTGCCTTTCATTCTCCCTTATCATTTTTTATTTACTGAGTTTACCTGTTATCTCATCCAGCTACCACCTGTTACACAGATGGTCTGGCCTGTAATGTATTCCCCCTCATCTGATACAAGAAAAAGGGCCGTGTTTGCCACATCTTCGGGAACCCCTTTTTTCGGATAGGGGATCTCATTAAACATGCGGTCTATCTCCTCTTCAGGGTATATAGTGGGGATAAATTTATTGTAGATAAAACTCGGGGCGATTGTATTTGCAGTGATGTAATATTGGGCAACCTCCATAGCAAGGCATCTTGTAAATGCCATAACCCCTGCCTTTGCCGCTGCATAATGGGCATGACCTCCCTTCAGACCCATAAAACCTGAAACGGAAGAGATATTGATTATACGTCCATATCTCTGTTTGATCATTGATGGCAAGACTGCCCTGCAGCAATAAAATGTCCCGCTAAGACAGGTGTTGATAACAAGTTCCCATGTCTTATCGGTTATATCTATGACCTGAGAGGGGCGATTTGTACCTGCATTATTAATGAGGATATCGATGCGTCCAAACCTTTCTAAGGCCTGGTGTACTGCCATATTTACATCATTAGGGTCTGTTACATCGCACTTTATCCCCATAGCATCGACACCATATTCCTTTTTAATAGCCTCTGCAACAGAATTGGAGCGTTCTTTATGGGCATCCGTAACCACTACATGGGCACCTTCTCTGGCAAAGGTCCTTGCCATCGCCTGACCTATGCCTGCACCAGCACCAGCAGTTATAAAGGTAATCTTTCCCTTCAGACGCATCTTTTTTCATGGTTATAATACTAAAAAGCACCTGATAATATCAATATAATAAACAGCTTTAAGCACAGAGGGGACGGACGGTTGCGGGTGCTCGCTCCTCTCCCTTTCGGGAGTTCCCCCGCCCATAAATTGACTGCAAAAGTGCATTCAATTTGCCTATTTTTTCTAAATTTTTCTTATTTGGAATTTTTTATATTTATTTGTGATACCTTGAAAAAACTTAATTTTTTTGGTGGGCCGTGGAGGATTCGAACCTCCGGCCAATTGATTAAGAGTCAACTGCTCTACCGGACTGAGCTAACGGCCCATTGGTGATTCGTTATAACATAGAGCAGTTGCCAAATTCAAAACAATTTTAATTTTTTAAATTTATTGTTCACAAACAGATTTCATTTGTTATAATGATAGTAGAAAAATAATAAAGGGGGTTCGCCATGTTTTTTATGAATATTTGTACATGGGCACCAGAGGACGAAAAGGAAGTGGCTCGGAGGAGGGCAAGGTGGAGATGGCCGAAGGGCGTAAAAGTAATCTGTGAATTTATTGACCTCCAGGGTTGCAGGACAATCAATGTGGTAGATACCGATGCCAAGGGACTCATTGAAAGCAGGTCAGCATGGATTGACATTATGGTTTTTGAGACCTTTCCTGTATACCCCTTTGGAGAAAGCAAAGGCTTATTGAAGAAATAATTCACTAAGTTTTTTTGCTTCAAGGATTTTAGCAAAGGATAATTTTGTATTAAGAGAACTTTTTTCATTGAGTCTATAGAAGGGTTATTGTTTGTACCGATCGTCAATAAAAATACGTTGACTAACCATAAACTTGTATGTTAGAAAAAGAGGTGTTTTTGATGGTAAAATCTGTTTCAAATGGAAAAAAAGAGATTGTGAAATCTCTCATAAGCTATAGCTCCCTTGGCCTTGAAATGGGGTTATCTGTAGCTATAGGGATAGGGATTGGCTATTTTCTCGATAGATATTTTAAAACCTATCCATATTTGACAATTATTTTTATGCTCTTTGGTATTGTGGCGGCATTCAGGAGTATTTACATGTTGATGAAGAAAGTTGAGAGAGATGATGGCAGTAGAGACGACAATAAATAATATTGAACGTATCAACTTATTCATTTTAATTTTAGGTTCCTTGCTTTCTTTATTGATAATGAGAGATTTTAAGTATTTTTTTAGTTTTGCTGTGGCAAGTGCAATCATGACCCTTAATTTTAGATATCTGAAGAAAATCATTGAAGGTGGTTTTTCGAAGTCTACTATAAATAAAAAAGACCTCTTTATCAAACTACCCTTGAAATTCATTGTCCTTACAGGCCTTGTTTTTGTTATAATCAGATTCGGTGACATTGATGTAATTTTTTTCCTTGTTGGATTATCAACCGTCTTTATTTCAATAGTCTTTAATCAAATTTTTATGGCTTTTAGCACTGCTGAAAAGAAGGAGAAATAACAATGGAGCACGAAGTATTTACCTGGGCATCCCTTTTTCCTTTGCTGAAGGATCTCCCACCTCATGTATCTAATGCGATTATCGTCTCTTTGATACTCCTTATCGTGGTAATTATCGGATACAGGCAATTGAAACGGAGTGAAGATGAAGCCATTCCTGAGCCAAGGGTAACCTTCAGGAATTTTGTTGAAATGCTGGTTGAAGGCATTTCTGGTATCATAATGGATACCATGGGCCCAAGGGGCCGTGAATTCATATTGATTGTTGGAACCCTTGCCTTTTTCATTCTCTTTAATAATCTTTCTGGTCTTGTGCCGGGATTTTTACCTGCTACAGACAATGTAAATACTACCTTTGCGTGTTCACTAACTGTATTTGTAATGACCCAATACTACGGATTTCGTGAGCATGGCATAAAATACCTGAAACATTTTGTAGGTCCTTTCTGGTGGCTTGCACCCTTGATGGTGCCCATAGAACTCATAGGCCAGCTTGCAAGGCCTCTCTCTCTGGGCTTAAGGCTTTTTGGCAATATAACAGGCGACCATCTTGTAACAGCGATATTTTTTGGTCTGGTACCTCTTCTTGTTCCCTTGCCTGTTATGTTCTTGGGATTGTTTGTGGCATTTGTCCAGACCTTTGTTTTCATTCTCCTGTCAATGGCATATTTTTCAGGGGCAATTGCCCATGAAGAGCATTAAAAATAAAAGAAAGGGGTGAGATTTAATGAAAAGGATATTCGTGGTGATGATGTTCCTCGGAGTTTTTATCGTTTCTACCTATGGTGTTGCGATGGCAGCCGAGGAGGCAAAAGGTCTTGAAGCATCTGTGAAACAGATGGTAGCCCTTGCAGCAGGTTTTGGCGTGGCTATTGCAGCATTTGGAGGGGCACTTGGTCAGTCGAGAAGTATTACATCAGCACTCGATGGTATTGCCAGAAACCCTGGTGCATCAGGAAAGATAGTTACACCGATGATTATCGGTCTGGCAATGATTGAGTCCCTTGTAATATATTCTCTTGTTGTTTCATTGCTTTTGATCTTTAAACTTTAGAAGAAAGTGGGGCAGGCTTTAAATAGTTCTGCCCCTTTTCAAGGGTTCGCTAACCTATTGACTTTTCCCAGCCCTGTCCGAAGTCAGCAAGGGGTTTTATATCTACGATTTCAAAGGATACGGCTGCATGGATCATCTTTGCACCAGCTTCTCCAGTAACTGCGGCTATCTTTGCCTTCATTTCATCTAACTTTGGCCCACTGGTCTGACAGTCTGACATTCTGACATAAATTCGTACCCCTTTCCATTCCGGGATGGTTTTACCTGGTTCCATAATCATAAAGACTGCGTTAGGGTTTTCCTGCAAGTAGGCAAATGTTCTGTTTTTACCAAGGCCCATCACAATGGTTTTTTCATCAATCATTTTTGGAGAACCGAAATATGCCACATTGACCTTTCCTTCTTTATTAGCTGTGCTGAGACAGCCAAGGCGGGGTTGTTTGTTGAAATACTCCATCAATTTTTTTGACATATTATACCTCCCTGAGCGTTTTGTAATGTAATCATATCTTATAACATACAATCGCGAGAGTTTGTAGACTTTTGAGTGAATAGCACTTTGACACGGGGTCAAAAGCACATTAAAATATATTATATGAGCACATTTAAACTTGTAAGTTCTTATGTACCAAGAGGTGATCAGCCTCAAGCAATAGAGAAGATTACAAAGAATCTTCAGAAAGGCATTCGCCATCAGGTTTTGCTCGGGGTGACAGGTTCAGGAAAAACCTTTACAATGGCAAATGTCATTGAGAGAATCCAGAGACCTACCCTCGTAATATCCCATAATAAGACACTTGCTGCCCAGCTCTATACAGAGTTCAAGACCCTCTTTCCGGAAAACGAGGTGCATTTCTTTGTGAGCTATTATGATTACTATCAACCTGAAGCATATGTGCCATCAACAGACACGTACATTGAAAAGGATGCCTCTATCAATGAGGAGATCGATAAGATGAGGCTTCTTGCAACAAACGCACTCTTTGAAAGGAGAGATGTGATTATTGTGGCAAGTGTCTCATGTATCTATGGATTGGGCTCTCCAGAGGCTTACTACGGTATGCTCATTCACCTCGAAGAAGGCGAAGAAATAACACGAAAGGAGATTCTTGATAAACTTATTCAGTGTCAGTATGAGAGAAATGATATGGATTTTTTTCGTGGTAAATTCAGGGTTCGTGGAGAACATATTGATGTTTTTCCATCCTATGAGGAAAGTAGGGCATACAGGATTGTGCTTGCAGATGAAAGGGTTGCTGCTCTATATATCATTGACCCATTACAGGGTACTGTAACCGGGAAGATAGAACGATGTACCATATATCCCACCACACACTATGTAACCCCCCGTAAAACTTTGATTCAGGCTATCGAATCCATTGAGGAAGAGTTAAGAGAACATCTAAGGTTACTCAAGTCATCTAACAAGCTCCTCGAGGCGCAAAGGTTAGAAACGAGGACAAGGTTTGACCTTGAGATGCTCAGGGAAATAGGTTACTGCCAGGGGATTGAGAATTATTCGAGACATTTGACAGGGAGAAAGCCAGGTGAACCACCACCAACATTGATGGATTATCTCCCGGAAGATGCGATTGTGATGATTGATGAAAGTCATGTTACCATTCCACAGCTCACGGGTATGTACCGTGGTGACAGGTCAAGAAAGGAAACGCTTGTAGAGTTTGGATTTCGATTACCCTCAGCCCTTGATAATAGACCTCTGAGATTTGAAGAATTTGAAGAAAGGGTAAAACAGGTGCTCTATATTTCAGCTACTCCAGCTAAATACGAACTAAAAAAGGCAAAAGATTTTGTGACAGAACAGATTATAAGACCCACAGGCCTTATGGATCCGGCAGTGGAAGTAAGAGAGGCGAAGGATCAGGTTGCTTCTCTCATCACTGAAATAAAAAATGTGACCGAGAGGAAGGAAAGGGTACTTGTCACAACGCTTACAAAAAGATTCGCAGAGGATTTGACTGATTTTCTCCTCGATGCAAATATCAGGGCAAAATATCTCCATTCAGATATTGATACCCTTGAACGCATTGCCATTGTGAGGGATTTACGGATGGGAAAATTTGATGTCCTTGTAGGTGTGAATCTTTTAAGGGAAGGGCTTGACCTTCCGGAAGTATCGCTGGTAGCTATCCTTGATGCTGACAAGGAAGGTTTTTTGCGTTCAGAGACATCCCTTATTCAGACATTTGGAAGGGCAGCGAGAAATATCAATGGAAGGGTGCTTATGTATGGAGATACGATTACAGAATCAATGCGCCGGGCAATAGCTGAAACAAACAGAAGACGGGAAGTCCAGATGGCTTATAACAGGAAACACGGTATCACACCTGAAGGAATAAAAAAGGATGTTGTCGATATATTCTCTTCCATTTATGAAAGGGATTATTATACAGTCCCTCTTGATGAGTTTGAGGAGTTAAAAATAGAGCCAAAGAAGTTACCAAAGATACTGAAGAAGATGAGAAAAGAGATTCAAGAGGCTGCAAAAAAATGGGATTTTGAGAAGGCAGCACATTTAAGGGATCGCTTGCTGAAACTTGAGAAGATGGAGATTACCCTGTAACCTCATAATGTAATGGAATATAGCAATGCTTGATGAAAAAGCAGTAAAAGAGCTTCCTGAATCTCCCGGTGTATATCTCTTAAGGGACAGGGATAAGAATATTCTCTATATCGGTAAGGCAAAGAATATAAGAGAAAGGGCATATAACTACATCAGGGGCGACACAAAGGATATAAAGACACAGAATCTCATAAGGAAGGTTGAAACTGTTGATACCATATCAACTAACAATGAAAAGGAAGCCTTCCTTCTTGAGAATAACCTCATCAAGGAACACAAGCCCCGGTACAATATAAATTTGAAGGATGACAAAACATATATTTCTCTAAAGCTTAATGTGCAGGATGACTTTCCGGGTCTTTACATAACGCGAAAGATTGAAGACGATGGTTCACTCTATTTCGGTCCCTATCCGGGTGTTAAGGATGTAAGGAGGGTTCTGAAGATTATACAGATCCTCTATCCCGTAAGGCGATGTAAGAACACTGTTTTCAAAAAAAGAAAGAGGCCCTGCATCCTTTTCCAGCTTGGTAAATGCTATGCGCCATGTGCAGGGTCTGTGGACAGGGATACATATAAATCCCTGGTGAATGAGTTGCTCGACTTTCTTCACGGGAGGAATGAAAAGATACTGAATAGATTGAAAGAGCGGATAGAGGAGGCATCTAAGGGCTGGAATTTTGAAGAGGCAAAAAGGCTGAAGGAGAGATATACTGCCATTCAGGGTATGTTAGAGAAACAGACTGTTCATGAACATTTTGGTAAAAATAGAGATGTATGGGCTTTCCTTGAAGAGAGGGGTATATTGAAAGCTATCCTTATGAACTATAGAAGAGGGGTTCTTATTGGCAAGAGGCTATTCAAAGAACAGGTCAGCACAGCAGATGTAAAGGAGGCTATTGCTTCATTTATATTTCAATACTATTCTGTCAGCCCGGTTCCTGATGAAATAATTCTATCTGAAGAAATGGATGAGATAAACTTTCTTGAGAAATATTTGCAGGAGAAGAATAGTTTCCTCAGAATCTATGGACCTAAGGCAAAAGACTACAGGGACTTCCTCTCCCTTGCTCTTGAGAACCTATACGAGAAGGAGCCTGTTGAGGCAGGACAATCATTTGTAAAAGAACTTCACCTGAAGAAGCTACCTTTGCGAATTGAAATCTATGATATTTCCCACATCCATGGAAAGAGCCCTGCTGGAGTCATGGTGGTATTTAATGATTTTAAACCTTATAAAAAGGGATACAGAGTCTTCCATATCAGAGAAGCCCCTTCCATGGATGATATGGCTATGATGGGTGAGGTTGTAAGAAGAAGATTGATGGACAGAAACATAACACCCTTACCGGAACTAATTGTTATTGATGGTGGTAAAGCCCATCTTGCAGCGGTAAGAAGGATAATGAATACATTGAATCTTCATATCGATGCCATTGCCATTGCAAAGGGTATGAAGAGAAAAAGGATGGAGGATGTGGTTTATCTTCCTCTACGTAAGAATCCAGTCATTTTTTCAAAGAACTCTTTGGTATTGAAAGAAATAGTCAGGATGAGGGACGAAGCCCATAGATTTGCCATAACATCCCACAGAAAAAGAAAGAAGAAGGAAGACCTGCATATGCCATAAGGGTTCGAGGGGTCGAGGATTCCAGGCTTAATTACTTGACCCCTTTAATCCTTGAACCCTTAAGCTATCGGCTTTAGCCGATAGTATTTGACATCTTCTTTAGAATATTATATAAGTAAATCAATAAAAACTTATTTATTAAAGCAAAAGGAATTAACTTATGTTACCAAAATGGATTGAGAAAAGATACAGGACTTTATGGGAGTCATTTCAGGGGAGAGCATTTCGCTTTGAAAATGCAGTGAATACACTTAAAGAGAAGATACATGATAGTGAAGAGCAGGTGAACGTGATTCTTTCAGAGCTAAGAAAAGAGGGCTGGCTAAACGTAAATTTTGACCCCGAAGATGCGAGAAAAAGGATATATAATCTTAAAAGTCCTGAGGAAGTCATTTCTGAAACTCTCACAATAGATAAGAAACAATTGACAAGAGGGGACCTTGAGGGTCTTCTCAAAGCAGCCGCAGACCTTATCAGGACAAGGGTGGATTATGCATTCATACTTGTCCTTCTCTTCTATAAACGGATAAGCGATAAGTGGGGATTGGAATTTGAAAAGGCTTACAATGAAGCAATTGCGGATGGTTTGAAGGAGGATGAGGCGAGGGAAGAGGCAAAAAATTCAATCTATCATGACTTCGATATTGCTGAAGATCTCCTCTGGGACAATATCAGAAAAGACCCGGCTCGATTACCCGAAAACTTTTCAAAGGCTATGAAGATCCTGGCTGAAAGGAATCCTGAGTTAAAGGATGTTTTTGAAAATGTGGATTTTGTTCAATTTACCACAAACAGAGAAAATGCAGAAATCTTAAGGCAGCTTGTTGAGCTCTTCAGCGCAACATCCTTAAATCATGTATCGCCGGATATACTTGGTGACGCTTATGAATGGATCTTGAAATACTTTGCCCCTCAAAAAGCTAAGGAAGGAGAGGTCTATACAGCCAGGGAGGTCATCGAGCTTATCATTGAGATGCTTAATCCAGGACCCGGGGAAAGCGTTTATGACCCTGCCTGCGGCTCTGGTGGCATGCTTATAAATTCCTATCAGCATATAGAAGATGAACTGGGAAGAAGTGAAGCAGATAAGGTATTTCTCTTCGGGCAGGAAGCCAATCACAAGACCCTTGCCCTTGCAAAGATGAATCTCTACATTCACGATATAAGGAATGCTCAGTTAATTCTTGGTGATACCATGCTCTATCCAAAATTCAAGGAAGGAGATGGGATAAAGAGATTTGATATGGTGATAGCCAATCCTCCATGGAATCAGGATGGTTACGATGAAGAAATATTAAAGAAGGCCGAATTCTGGAGAGAACGTTTTAGATATGGATTTACCCCGAAGCAATCAGCAGACTGGGCATGGATTGAACATATGCTTGCCTCGGCAAATGACAGAACAGGGAGGGTCGGGGTTGTAATAGACAATGGGTGTCTTTTCAGGGGTGGAAAAGAAAAGGCTATAAGAACCAATATCTTAAATGCTGACCTTATTGAAGCGGTAATTCTTCTGCCCGAAAAACTCTTTTATAATACAGGCGCCCCTGGAGCAGTTATTGTCCTTAAAAAAAGCAAACCAGAAGAAAGAAAAGGAAAGGTATTCTTTATCAATGCAAGCAAGGAATATGAGCAGCATCCCGAAGTAAGGAAGCTCAATCGTTTAGGGAATGAGCATATAATGAAGATTGTTAATGCTTATAGAGAATTCTCCAATCAGGATGGATTCTCAAGGGCTGTAGAAATAGAGAAGATAAAGGAGAATGATTACAACTTGAATGTTACCCTCTACGTATTCCCCGAAGAAGAGACTGAAGAGATAGATATAGCAAAAGAGTGGGAGGAGCTTCGCAAAATAGAAGTAGAACTTACAGAGGTTGAAAAGAGGATTGAGGGATACCTTAGGGAACTGCAAGTGTAGGTAGATAGTAGACAGTAGACTGTAAAGGAAAATATGGATAAGAAAGAACTGGATATAATTCTTAAAGAGGGCGAAGGCTATAAGATTGAATTCAAAGAAGGAATTAGCGGTCTGGAGAAAGAGCTCGTGGCATTTGCAAATGCTTCTGGCGGAAGGATATTACTTGGTGTGACCGATGAAGGCAAAATCAAAGGAATTAACATCACCAATGAGTTAAAGTCGAAAGTTCAGGATATTGCCAATAACTGCAAACCCAAAGTGAAAATCTCGGTTGAGGGCTTCGATAATGTGTTCGCAATTAATGTCAGAGAGGGAGATGACAAGCCTTATGAATGTTCTTCTGGATTCTACAAAAGAATAGGTCCGAATTCACAGAAGATGACAAGAGATGAACTGCTTACCCTCTTTAAATCAGAGGGCAAGATTCGGTTTGACGAACTTATTGAGCCAAAATTCAAATATCCAAAAGATTTTGACAGTAATAAGCTGCATAAATTTCTGGTTCTGGCAGGACTCTCGAAATCAGTGAAAAAAGAAGCCGCTCTTGCCAATCTCGGCGTTGCTGAAAAACAGGAAGGTGAGCTTTTACTGAGTAAAGCAGGCGTGCTGTTTTTTGCAAAAGAACCTCAAAGATTTACTCCGTGGTCTGTTTACACGGTTGCGCTTTTTAAAGATAAAAATGGGGTTGATGTAATAGACAGAAAAGAAATAAATGGCGGCTTGTTTGAAATTGTTGATCAGGTGATGGATTTTGTCAGACTCTATGCAAAAGTAGCATACAGATTTACAGGAAAGCCGCAGAGGGAAGAAATATATGAATATCCTTTTGAAGCAATAAGAGAAGCGGTTATCAACTCCGTAATGCACAAAGATTATTTTGAACATGGACATAACAATATTTTGAAATTCTTCCCCGACAGAATCCAGATAGAAAATATATGGGCCAAGCCTAAGAAATTTATTCTCGGGAAAACCGTTTTTAGGAGAAATCAGTTGATTGCAGACCTGTTTTCAAGGATACATTTTGGCGAGAGGCTTGGCTCCGGCATGCAAAGAATGAGGGATATTTGCAAGGCAGAAAATGCCCCTAATCCAAAGATTGAGTTTACAGATACTCATTTTTATATTGTCTTCAGGCAAAGCAATGAATACCTGAAAATGGCAGCGACAGAACCGGTAAGGCTTACCCAGAAAATACCCAGAAAATACCCAGAAGATTTGACCGCTACCGCATTGAATATATTGAAACTGCTTGAACAGGACAACGCATTAACGCGCAGTCAACTGGCGGAAAAATTAGGTGTAAGTCCGGATACAATTAAAAAGAACTTTGAGAAGCTGAAACAAAAAGGGATATTGCAAAGAGTTGGCCCGGATAAAGGGGGTTATTGGGAGATTTTAGAGAAATGAAATTATATATTAGAAACCGTTGTCATTATGGTTGTCATTTTTCTAAAAAGAAAGAAAACCTTATATTTTAAGATAAGAAAGTTACCTGGGAGGTAACAATAATGCCACAAAATATAATAAAAGATAAAAATTTATATAAAATTTTAGGTCCTGTAAGCTCACATTTGGTAACTGAATTAAATAAGAGTGGGCAATCCGTTTTTTCTTTAGCAGAAGCTGCTCAAATACTTGAAACTGATAACAAGCAAGTCAGGAAGCTTCTCCATGATTTGGTCAAAAAAGGTTGGCTAAAACGGATCGAGAAAGGAAAATATTTTTTAATACCAATTGATGTAGATTCAACTAAGCCCTATACGGAAAATCAATTTCTCATAGCTTCAAAACTGATTTATCCATATTATATTGGGTTCTGGAACATGCTACACTATTATGGTTACACAGAGCAGTTGGTAAATACTATTTTTGTGGCGTCTCCCAAAATGAAGAAAAACCTCTTGTTATTAGGGATAAATTATAAATTTATTAAAACACCTACAAAAAAAATGTTCGGTTTGACAACAATTGAATTTAATGGCATGGGTGTTCAAGTTTCTGATAAGGAAAAAACCTTGATTGACTGTTTGGATCATCCTGAATACTGTGGTGGAATTAATGAGGTGGTGAAAGGATTGTGGAATGCACGAGAAGAAATTAATTTCGAGAAAATGTTTGATTATGCGCAAAGAATATCCAATTCTGCTGTCATAAAGAGAATGGGTTATCTCCTGAAATCTTTGGAAATTGAAGCCCAAGTGCCTCTTGGCAATTTGAGGAATCTGATTAAGAAAGGGTTTCCCTCTTTAGATCCTTCGATACCAAGAAAGGGGCGGTACAATACCCAATGGAATCTTCTGATAAATGTAGCTAATGAAGAACTCCTCTCCTTCAAAAGGGTGTGATGATGTTAGGTTATGAAACAATAAGAATGATTGCAGCTCAGAAAGGTGTTCTAGAAGTTGTAGTCGAAAAAGATTATGTCCTCGACTGGATTCTATTGTCATGTCACACATCTAATG
>DHGO01000086.1 GCA_002402795.1 Deltaproteobacteria bacterium UBA4796 | reverse complement strand
TGTTCCAGCCATGTCCCGAAAGAGTTCCAATCCGGGTCTGTTAGAATGGTGAGCTTGTCTTTCCCTGCCTTCCAGGCAGCTCCGAGGATTGCCCCAAGAACCGCACCTGGGTTGGCGTCCAATGGTACTTCTGGAACACATCTTTCTGCCATGGAAATAGAATTCTTCAGCAGCCTATCCACATCCATTCCGATCAATGCAGCAGGGATAAGTCCAAATACTGTTAATGCCGAGTTGCGCCCACCAACCATCGGATCCCCGGTAAATACTTGCCGAAACCCTTTTTCTTTTGCTGTTGTTTCGAGTTTTGTATTCGGGTCCGTGATGGCGATGAAATGATCACCTGCTTTTTTCCCGAGTGCTTCAACCGATAGCATCCAGAAGTAATCCAAGAAAGCATTCACCTCCGCTGTACCACCAGATTTACTGGATACTATGAAAAGTGTTTTATCGAGCGAAATCTGATCTTTCACAGCCAGCACCTGGCCTGGATCTGTTGAGTCCAGTACGATTAGATGTAAACCGTTGAATTTTCCGTCAGTCGTTACCCCATTTATCAAGTGCAACACTTCCGGCGCAAGTGATGAGCCCCCCATTCCCAACAACACTGCAGTCGTAAACCCAAACTCCTGGCAATGTCGCCGTAGATGGGGATAGTTTTCATTTGCTTCCCCTTTCTTCCATGGAGCATTTAACCATTCGCAGCGCTTTTTGATCTCAGCCTGACCGTCAGGGTCGTCTGTCCAAAGCGTTGGGTCTACTTCATACAGGCGTTTTACGGCTTGCGTTTCTTTTAAAACCCTGATCTCTTTTTGGACATTCTTTTCAAGGTCACCTAATTCGCTCTTTGCTGCTTTTACTTTTTGGTCGATCGTCTCTAGAAGTGAGCGAAACGCTGTTGCGAAAGCCTCGACACCTTCTTTTTCCAGCTCGTCGGTTACTTTTGTCATGGAAATCCCCTGAGATTCCAATTCAGTAATCACCTGGCTGGCTTTTTCGATATTCTTCTCAAGCGTTTCTTCAACCTCGCCATGATCTATAAATGCTGTTAATGTTTGCGGAGGAACGGTATTAACAGTATCTACGCCTATTAATTCCTCAATGTAGAGCACATCGCGGTAGTCCGGGTTTTTTGTACTGGTAGATGCCCAGAGGGGTCTCTGTAATTTGCCGCCAGCGTCGTTCAATCTTGTAAATCTGTCAGATCTGAAGTTGCACCTGAAGACTTCGTAGGCCATTTTTGCGTTGCTGATCGCTGCCTGGCCTAAAAATCCGACGCCTATTTTATCTCCAAGGGCAGCCAACATTGGATCGACCTTGGAATCCATTCTCGAGATGAAGAAGGAAGCCACTGACGCAATATTATTGATGAGCTTTCCTGAAGACAGCCGATCTTCCAGTCCACTCATGTAAGCATCAATTACTTCCTTGTACCGTTCGACAGAAAAGATCAGTGTTACGTTTACGTTTAAACCTGCCGCAATGGCCTTTCGTACTGCGATCACCCCTTCTTTGGTGGCAGGAATCTTGATCATCAGATTTGCACGATTAACTCTATGCCACAAACTGACAGCCTCTCGAAATGTTCCCTCGGCATCATGTGCCAGCAAGGGATTCACTTCAAGGCTGACATATCCATCCCGCCCATCCGTTTCGTCATATAACGCTCGAAATTTATCAGCTGCTGAGCGAATATCTTCAATTGCTAATTCCCAAAAGATTTCTTCAGATGTCCATCCCGCCCAAGCCATCGTCTTGAGCGCTGCATCATAGTCGTTTGTTTTTGCAATCGCATTTTGGAAAATGGAAGGGTTGCTGGTCACGCCAAATATTTCTCTTCGCTTGATCATTCCTTCCAGCTCACCGTTTTCCAGCAGTCTTCTCTGGATATTGTCATACCAGATGGATTGTCCTAATCCATAGAGTCTTTCTATACTATTCATTTGATTCCTTTGTATCAAAAACAGATGATGTATTAGTCAATGGTTTTTCCGTTTTTCATCGATCCAGTCTCTTCGATTGAGACAATTTTTGCGAATCTTCGTTTGTGTCTCGCTTCTCCAGAAAACTTTGCGCATATAAATGCTTTTGTAATTTCTTTGGCAAGTTCGCCACCAATAATACGGCCTCCAAGGCAGAGAACATTCATATTGTCATGTTCAACACCCTGATGCGCCGAATACGTGTCATGGCAAACACACGCATATATCCCGCGGATCTTATTAGCTGCTATACTTGCACCGACACCCGAACCGCAAAGTACGATAGCGCGGTCTGCCTGCCCTTGGATGATCGCCCGACCGGCTTTCTCGGCATAATCCGGATAATCAACCGGTTCCTGATTGTAAGTCCCAAGGTCCACCACTTCGTTTCCGGTTTGTTCAATTACGGAAATGATCTCGTCCTTTAATGGGTAACCTGCATGGTCACACGCAACTGCGATTTTCATATGAACCTCATCCTGCCAGCATCTTTGTGGCTTGCACTGCAATGTTCTCAACAGTGAATCCAAATTTTTCAATAAGCATCTTTGCAGGGGCTGATGCCCCGTATCTGTTCATTGCAATGATATTGCCTTCAGATCCCACCCATCGTTCCCACCCCTGGGCTACTCCCATTTCTACTGCCAATCGCAGCTTTATCTTTTTTGGAAGAACTAATTCTTGATAGTCCTCATCACATTCATTAAACAGTTCCCATGATGGAATTGATACGATTCTGACTGAATGACCTGCTTCTGCTAATTTCTTTCCGGCATCCAATACCAAACTTACTTCAGAACCTGAAGCCATCAGGATCATCTCAGGTTCTCCTTTTCCCAAATCAGCTAAGACGTATGCGCCTTTTTGCAGACCTTTGCACGAATTCACTTCTTGCGGATCCATTGTGGGCAATGCCTGTCTGGTTAATGCAAGCAGAGTCGAACCATGCCTGCGTTCAATGGCAACCCTCCACGCCTCGCTGGTTTCATTCGCATCCGCGGGTCGGATGACTACCAGGTTCGGGATTGCTCTTAATGCCGCCAGGTGTTCAACAGGCTGATGTGTCGGTCCATCTTCGCCCAATCCAATACTGTCGTGTGTCATTACCCAAATTGAGGGGACGTGTGAGAGTGCTGCCACACGGATTGCGCCGCGCATGTAGTCGGTGAAGACTAAAAACGTGGCACCAAATGGAATAACGCCTTTATGGTAAGCCATACCATTGACGATAGATCCCATTGCGTGCTCGCGCACTCCAAAATGCAGATATCTTCCAATCGCATTGCCCGGCTGGAATGCTGTTGATTCCTTGATCCATGTGTTGTTTGATGGAGTCAGGTCAGCGGATCCTCCCATCAACTCCGGCAGGATAGGTGCAAGGGCGTTAATTACCTGTCCTGAAGCTACGCGTGTTGCCATGCCTTTTTCATCAGCCGGGAAGACTGGCAGACTTTTCTCCCAATCCGCAGGAAGCGTTGAATTCATTCGGCGGGTGAACTCAGTTCCTTCGGCCTTGAAGTCCGTTGAATAAGCGCTGAAAGAATCGTTCCATTCTTTGTGTTTTTTTTCACCCTTTGCTGAAACCTCCATAAAGAAATCTGCCACATCTTCTGGGACAAAAAATCGCGGTTCGATAGGCCAACCCAGTTTTTGCTTGGCGCCGTTCAGTTCTTCATCACCCGGCGGCTCGCCATGCGCCTTGGAGGTATCCTGCCTGGTGGGTAGTCCATAACCAATATGTGTACGGCAAATGATCAATGATGGTCTTTCGTCTTTCTTTGCTGACTTGATTGCCTCATCGATTTCGTCTACGTCATTGCCGTTTTTTACATACAGCACCTGCCAACCATATGCTTCAAATCTCTTACCGCGGTCTTCAGTGAAAGCGATATCTGTCGAGCCATCGATACTGATTCGGTTATCGTCATAAAGATAGATCAACTTCCCCAATTTCAAATGCCCTGCCAGTGAAGCTGCTTCGGAAGCGACACCTTCCATCAGGTCGCCGTCAGTAACAATGGCATATACAAAATGATCAACAATATTATGTCCAGGTCTATTGAATTCAGCTGCCAGGTGTGCTTCAGCAATTGCCATTCCAACACCATTTGCAAAGCCTTGACCCAGTGGACCTGTGGTTGCTTCGACCCCTTTCGTCCATCCGTATTCGGGATGGCCCGGGGTCAGGCTTCCCCACTGCCTGAATTTTTTCAAGTCATCTATTGTCAGACCAAAACCATGAACGTGAAGCAGGCTATATAGCAGCATGGATCCATGCCCGCCTGACAGTATGAATCGATCGCGATCCGGCCATTCTGGATCTTTTGAATCGAATTTCAGGTGCCGGTTCCAGATCGTAAAAGCAATAGCTGCCGTTCCCATCGGCAGACCGGGGTGGCCTGAATTCGCCTGTTGTACACCATCAACGGCCAAAAACCGTAGCGTGTTTACCGCCTTGACTTCAATGTCCTTCATTGTGTGCCTTCTTTTCTTTGGTTTTGCTAATTTTACCACGCAGGCAAAATCAAGAAACGAGGCTGGCTAAAAAGTCAGCCTCAAATATTAGGAAAAAAGTCGAAACAAAGAAAAAAGACAAAAAAAGCAGCGATCAAGCGACCGCTGCTTTTGCTATGTTGTGAGAAATGCAAAGAATTCCCCATTCTGTGGTGACTTTATCTATTCCTCGAAGCAGGAAACGCCTGAATCCCCAATTTTGCTTCAGACGACCAAATACAGCTTCCACCTCTACAGGCCGCCTGGATCGCATGACCAGTCCTTGGGGAGAAAGTAGAATATCTCGAGCTTGTAGCTTGAGTCTTTCCCATTCCACACCGATTTGAATCTGCCGATTATTTTTTGCGCGAGTACATTCTGATTTTACAGGACATTGTGAACAATCCTCACACTCATAAATACGACGCTCTGAAACGAATCCATTCTCACTTTTATATGGCTTTGTAAATACGTACCGTAATCGTTTCTTTTGTGGACATTCATACTCATCTAGTTCAGGGTAGTATGGAAAATTATCCGCACGGTAAGGATGTTTCTTTTTGTAATTCCGTTTCTGCTCGTAATGAAAGCGGCTATCTTTGACATAAGCTGTGATTTGTTTTTCTTCCATGAAGCTATAATTTTCTTCACTCCCGTAGCCAGCATCCGCAACCAAGTTTTCAGGATAATCTCCGAGCCAAGTTTTGAAGTTTTCAAGATGTCCTTTCAAACAACTGGTGTCTCCTGCCCTGCGATGTAAACTGAAGCTCAAGATGAATTGCTTCTGTGTTCCCATTTGTATGTTATAGCCTGGCTTGAGCTGCCCATTACGCATGTGATCTTCTTTCATCCTCATGAAAGTTGCATCTGTATCCGTCTTGCAGAAGTTGTTGCGTCCCTCATAAATTTCTTCATATCGCTCGTATTTTTCCATACGAGGAATAAAATCACTCTCCAGCTTTTTCTTGGCTTTTTTGAGCTGTTTGTCTTCCGGTTTTTGTTTCAAGAGTTCATTGATCTTTTGGGCTGCTTCTTTCAATTTCTCAGCATCAATTTCTTTGCCTTCCCCAACTTCCTCTAAATCAGCATCCCCATATCTTTCCTCTTCGGCTGCTTCGATTTCATCGATTTCTTCCAGTAATTGCTTTACTTTTTCTTGCAGTTTTTCTTTGTTCTTCTCTGTGCTTTTTCGCCATACAAATTTGTATTTATTCGCATTCGCTTCAATCTTCGTCCCGTCTACGAAGTAACTTTCCAAGTCTACATACCCCTGTTCCATCAACTGCTCTACAACCCCATAAAACACTTCATTGATCACTGCTTTCATTACTTTCCCCCTGAATCGGTTGATCGTGCGATGATCTGGCCGGTTCATTCCACTCAGCCACATGTAATTTACATTCTCTCGGAGTTCTTTTGCGATCCTTCGCGATGAAAACACCCGCTGGGTGTAGGCATATACAATCACCTTCAATA
>DHGO01000121.1:12365-16440 GCA_002402795.1 Deltaproteobacteria bacterium UBA4796 | reverse complement strand
ATGGAAATCAGGGCTATACTGTAAAAACATTCTCAAGAATCATACAGTATATAGAAAAAAAGGGTTACAACATCGAACTCTTTGAGCAACCCTTACCAAAGGATGACAGTAAAGGATTTAAGGCAATCAAAAGATATTCTCCCATACCCATCATCCTTGATGAAACAATCTTAACAGCCGGGGATGTGGAGTATGCCATAGATAATGGACTCTGCCATGGAATAAATATCAAGATTGCAAAAAGCGGCTTAAGCGAATCATTGAAGATTTTCAATCTTGCAAAAAGGCATAATCTCACGCTTATGATAGGATCCATGATTGAGACAATGGTCGGGGCTTCTGCAGGTATATTTTTTGCTTCAGGCAAAGGTGGCTTCAATTACATTGATCTTGATTCTATCCATTTCCTCCACCACAAAAACCGGTACGGCAATATCACCATAGATGGTTCCTGGTTTAAGATAGCCTGATGGGTTTTATTTTAGAGTATTTTTTAATTCGCTTCTCTGCTAACCTTACATATTCCTTGTTTGTCTCATAGCCGTTATAGTGCCTTTCTGTCTTTATTGCTGCTATTTGCAGTCTGTCCGCTTCCAATAAATGGATCCAGAACAACATCTCCCTTGAATGTGTAAAGCTGGGGGACAAACTATGCGGACTATGGGGATGTCCTTCATTATTTCAATAAACTATCCATTACCCCCTTTTCTTCTGCAATCTTTTTTCCTCTAATGACAGCGTAGCTGACGGCAGAAGGTACCATACCGATTAGCCTTGCGATCTCTCTTTAACGATTGGTCTATGGCGACTTTTATAAAGCACCTCTTCCCTGCTGACGTGATAGAATGTTGCTACCTTCAAGATAATACTTTCCAAGGTATACCCCAGTCTACGCTCATAATGTTCACCTGCTTTGGTATTACCCAGTATCCTATAGTTGACCTGTTCTATTAGGGCGACGGTTGAAAGAGACCACGTATCCCGTAAAAAGCTTTCGATACTCAAAGGACCCTTCTTAGTAAAAAATGTGCATGATTGGGTAGAAAAGCCCATGCATAACAGAGCGTTTGTGTTTCCACTCCTGCTACATCAAGTCGTCTTTGTCCTAACATACCATCTCAGTAAATAGCTGAAGGGGAGGATTGTCAATTGAAACATTGAAGGACATCACCTTATACTCACAGGAAGCTAAGGTCATTGAAAACAAACTTGCTGGCATCAGAAGAGATGTCACAAAACAGAGACACGATGCTCATTGTAAGAAGAATTAACAAATAAACTATTCATTCAATTTAGAAAAAAAGGTATATCCTCTCTCCTTAACTAATTTAGTCCATATTCTATTTCTGTCTCAAAAAGAATCAAAAGCCGATATTCGTCGGGAATCGGTTTATCTTCCTGAATTTTCTTGATAATCTCTTTTTTTGCTGTTTGGTTAGTTTTTCCATATGTAATTACCTTTTTTTCTCTCTATCTAATATCTCCAAAAATTTTGTTTAACTCATCGAGGGTTTTCTGCATATCAAAGGATTTCTGCTCTTCAACTGTAAGCACAGGAAAAAGCTTATCTTCAACCCTTGCTTTCATCTCCTGAATTTCCTTATCGCTTCTGCCTAGATTAATTCTATACTTCTTTAAATCAGCGTCAAAGCCGTCTTCTTCAAGCTTTTTCTTGAAGAGAGAAAACAGCTCCCTGTCTTTAAAATCAAATTTCTCTTTTGAAACCTTTTCATAGGCAAGTCTTGCTACGACTTCCTTCTCTCTGGGATTCAGGTATTGCATTGTATTATTTTTCATCATCTTTCCCATAAATGGAAATATCGTAAATTTTTATACAATATAGATTTTACAGGTTTTTAACTCTTTATCAAACAAATAAACTTTTCACACTTCATATTCTGGTCAGTAGGTTAGTCAAACAACCACCATCAACGGGAGTTCTATTGGCGATCCGCTGAATGGTGTTGTTGGGCTGTTTAGTGATTAATTGATACCTTGCCTTCATTGTATTTATGAATCAGCATTGAGATAAGGGATTGATACGGAATTCCCTCTTCGATTGCCTTCGCCCTAATTTTTTTTAAATCTCGCTCACTCATTCGTATATTGATACGCTTTTGTTTGTTAAGGCTATAGCGGGCATACTCCTCATATTGCTTTTTTTCTCTTTTGGTGAGGTCAGAAATCCATTCTTCTTTTTCGAGGGATTGCGCCAACTCTCTTTCTTCTATATCCAAATATCTTGCCTTTTTCATCTCTTTCCTCCTAAATACTTTTTAGTTGCCTTGCTGTTTGGTATTATTGTTTTTAAAAATATCTTTTCTTCATCTTCAACATATGGCACTGAATAGATATAGTTCTCAATCTTTACCAGGAAGACCTTTTGATTTGGATATTTTACCGGATTTGGATGTTTTATTCTGTCAACCAGATCTCCTGATGCAATGGCCAATTCAACCTTTTCAAATGACACGCCTCTGACTTTCTTAAGCATTTCGTTTTTCTTATCATTCCAGTCAAAATATTTCATGAATGTGTGCCTATTGTATTCTCCTATAGAATAGCAGGGATTTCTGTTAAAGTCAAATTGTTCCTGGTATCCGGTCTAGGTAATGAGGGTTCCACGCATCAATCCATTCTACTGCGAATGCTCATGGGTCTGGCGTCATCTCTTCTTCTCCAGTAAGTATTTACCGGGACGACCTGAGTCAAACCGGATGATTTCTTGTCCTGCCTGAGTGTTTCCCTTGCCTTTTTCAGTAAATTTCTTAACCCCATATTTTCCATCAGGATAAGTATCTGTGTCGGGCTATTCCCCGCAAACACGTTCATTTAAGCTCCAGCGGCTTCATTCACTCGCGTTCGGCTTTAAGAACTTTTGCTTGATAGCAAAAAACCGAGCTTCCTTGCCTCACGACGGTTTGCTTGAGAAAACCCGACACCATGCTCTAACGACATAAAGATATTTATTGAAATATATAGGTAGTGGTGATAAAAGATAAATTAATAAGTCATGAGTTTTGAAAAAAACTTATGAATGTTATTTATAACAACGGCGTATTCACTATTATACAGAATGACAGGGAATATAAGAAACCTATTAGTCACCCTTTCTTAAAATCCTACGATCTAAGATCACAAGTCCAAAGCAAATACAGAAGATGCTTAAAGGATAATGTTAGGCAACCGGAAGAAGGGCGACACAATGAGAGTTAATACGTAATGGTCATAACAAGCAGGGTGGAACATATGATATTCAAAGAGGCAGACCTTCCACTCGAGGTGGTGATCCTGGTTATCGGCGGCATGGCCATGCTGATGACCGGGGTTCTACTTTTCCCTGTGTATGACGGAACACTTCCCTACTATGAAAACGGTTTGTATGGATTGTTCTTGATTATATTTGCCCTGCAGATTATAACGCTTGGAAAGACACCTTTTGGCGACATGCCCAGGTCAAAGCTTTTATTTACTGTGGGAGTGTTGATTGCAGCAGTAGGCATGGTGACGTGTTTTATCCCGATTTCGATTGGCCTCCCCCGCGTGTTGCTGTTTCTATGTTTTGGTCCGGGCGGCTTTTTGCTGCTTTTGCAAATGTGCTTTGCTAAGGACAGGCTCAGGAGTTGGGCAAAATACGGGGGAATTTTCCGGCATCTGATTCTTGGATGCGGCGTAGTCTATGTTTTGTCAATGTTTATCGCACTGCTTCTCTGGAAACGGAGTCTGCTGACGACGCCCATGACAGCGGCGGCGGTTCTGCTTTTTGGCGTGGCAATATTCTATCTTGCAGGGGTGCTCCGGAAGATATATCACAAGTATCCGGAGGCCAAGAAACGCCCTATTGGAGATGTAGAGCTTTCCACGGATCAGGCAATGCTCATGCTAATGGGCATTTTTTTGCTAATTCTTGGTGTGCTGCTTGTCCCGGTAAATCTGGGCCTGCTTCCTTTTTCAGGAAGTGCGCAGTTGGGGCTTCTGATGGTGATTTTTGCGGTTCAGATGCTTGCATCCGGAAGTACGCCGATTGGTCCGTTTCCCCGCACATGGCTGATGATCGGGTTCGGGCTTTTGTTTG
>DHGO01000121.1:11928-12359 GCA_002402795.1 Deltaproteobacteria bacterium UBA4796 | reverse complement strand
TTGACGGTTCTCGTCGGTGTGCTCAACATCCTGGGCGGAATTATTGCGCTGGTAAAAATGTGGACTCGACGCTCAAGGCAACCGGCCGAGCTACGCAAGCCCATTCCCCCGGTACTCGCAAAGCTTTTCACGGCACAGTTGACCATGAACCTGTTGCAGATCATGTTTGGCACATCGATGCTCATCCCCGGTCTGGTCCATGGACTGGTCATCGGCGTGATTCTTGCCGCGAATGGATGCGTTCTTTTGTATCTTCTAAGTATTCTGGTCGTGCTGGATAAGATGCGGGGTGACATGGAGGGTGCCACATAAACTTATAGATTAAGGAGGATTGTAATGTTCAAGTTTGAAGATGGAAAGTGTTATAGGATGCCGGCCCACTTTGGCGGTGCTGTCTTTGATCCTGAGGCAAAGGCTTACTACAATGATGT
>DHGO01000121.1:0-11881 GCA_002402795.1 Deltaproteobacteria bacterium UBA4796 | reverse complement strand
TTCAGTACCAGCAGTGTCGTCAGGTCGAATGGATGGCGGGATCGTATTACAATCTGGTTACCGTGGCGGCCCCGGTGCGTTTCAACGGCCGACACGACCGTCTCGAAGGAGCGTTTGCTCTTGTGGTTTGGGAGAACAAGACCACGCCGATCCTGACAGGAAACATGATGGGTGTCCCCAAGATCTACGCCGACATTGAAGACCTGCACACCATCGCAGATACTTACCGCACCCGTCTCAGCTACGAAGGCAGCACATTCCTGCAAATGGAAATGAGAGGACATGAGCCGATGGATGAGGAGCAAGTGAAGGCCTTGAATATGGACGTAAATTCCTTTGGGTGGCGCTATATTCCGAAAGTGGGTGCTCCGGGAGCGGATTTGAGTCAGCCCATTCTTTTTCCCATGCGCAGCGAGCCCAATGCCGCCTGGCGGGGCAGCGGCACAATCAAATGGACAGAGTTGACGTGGGATCAAAACCCCATACAATGGCATATAATCAAGGCTCTCGCAGGTTTGCCCATGAGCGAGATGGCGCCTGTCATAATGATGGAAGGTCGGGCGATCCTGATGGAGGCGCGGGGACGTGTTCTCAGGTAGGTGCGCCTTTCTCGGCTCGTATCCGCACAACACAAAAGGAGGATTTGAGACATGAAAGAGTATTATGAAAACAAGGTTGCCGTTGTTACCGGCGGGGCATCAGGGATAGGCCTTGCATTGTGTGAACTACTTCTCTCCCTCGGTGCAAAGGCCGTCATTCTCGCAGATTTAAACGATGAGAAACTGAAAACGGAAAGTGCAAGACTTGAGAGTGTTTACCCTGGAAAGGTGCTGGGGATCCAAACTGATGTGACCAGGCAGGAAAGCGTTGCTGCGATGATCCGGCAAGCGGCAGATTTTGGAGGTGGCCAGATTCATTTTCTCTTCAACAATGCAGGCCTCGGTTTGGGAAAATCCTTTGACGAGACAACAGATGCTGATTGGAAGTTTGCCTTTGATGTGAATTTCTACGGTGCCTTATACGGCATTCGGGCGGTATTGCCTATCATGCGTGCGCAAGGGGGCGGACATATCGCGAACACCGCCTCAGGTATCGGTTTTGCGCCGATGGCCTATCAGAGTATGTACAGCGCCACCAAGTCTGCCTTGATCGGGCTTACCGGCTCATTGCGCTACGAATTTTGGGATGAGAACATTCGCCTTTCCACGGTCATTCCCGGGACTGTCGCCACCCCCATCTGGGGTGAAGCTGGAGGGGCTCCTGAATTTGCAATCACACCGGAAGAGTCCGCTCGCGGAATTCTCAAGGGGTTGGCGGCAAACGAGAGAATCGTCATTGTTACCGATGCCGACCGCGAGGGTGCAATCAATGCCTTTCGTCCCGAGGCTGCCGAAGGTATGGACCAGTATCTTTTGAATGTTGCCCGACAAAGAAGGAGCGGGAAGTGGGTCGTTTGAGAGGAAGGAGAGGGAGGGTTAAATCTTTATTATTGACAAAGAGACAAAGAGCATCTTCAAGCTCCATAACATGCCTATGAAGTGTCTGATCTTTTTTATGGCCTCTCTTAAGCCGTGTACAGTCAACACTGACAGTGCTGTAATCCAATGCCATGAGTTCTCCTATTTCTCTCTGATTCACGCCTGCATAGCATTAAAATAATTAGCTTTTATTTCCTGACATTTGAAAGCCTAACGAGTAGAAATTGAAAATAAAGCAATACGGATGTTAATTGTTAGGCGTCTCAAATGCACACCCTTTTGCGAGATTGTAAGGTTTTGATAAATTACTTAATACGAAACAAGAAGGGAAGCATCAAATGAGAAGAATTATCTTGCTTCTTATCGCTATCATGGTGGCCACTGGGCTTGTTGGGACCCATGATGCTTTTGCAAAAGGAAAAAGATCCTCGGGTGGTTACAAGTCATACAAAGGCGGGAAGGCAATTGACGGAGATACATTCCGTTACAAAGGAAAGCGTTATCGGATTCAACAGTACAACGCACCTGAGAGAGGCCAACCAGGCTCACGACGAGCAACAAGTAATCTTCAACGGAAGCTTAATTCTGGCAACTACGAGTGGAAGCCGGTAGCTAACGATGTTTATGGGCGGACAATTGTTAAGGAAAAGAGGAAATAAGAATTAGCGACATTGCCTAACAAGTCGCTCTCTTGCAAGCAATCTCTTGAACCGTAATGTCCCCCCCCTTGCAAGAATCTCAAAACTGCCTGGAAATTCATCTGTGAAAATGACAGAGAAATACGCTCATGCAGATATTTAAGTTGGGGACGGTAAAAATGGGGGTATTTTTGTGGTCACTCCTAATAATATCAATAACTTATATGGTGCCGAAGGCGGGATTTGAACCCGCACAGGTCTCCCCGCCACCCCCTCAAGATGGTGTGTCTACCAATTCCACCACTTCGGCACTCATCTTTTCTCCGTGGCTGGTTGAGTCTCATCAGGCTTAGCTGGCATTGTTTCGCCTGACTGCGCTGGTGTTGCCTTTATCAATGCCTCCCTGTGGCTATAAAAATAAGCAAGGATAAGACTCGTCACCATGAAGACCACAACAGTAATGGTTGTTAGTTTTGTCATGAACTTTGAACTGCCAGAACTTCCAAAGAGTGTCTGGCTCGAACCACCACCGAATGCTGCACCAATCTCAGAGCCTCTTCCTGTCTGCAAGAGGACGATAAGGATAAGACCAATACAGATTACAACATGAATCACTGCTATTATTGTTAACATTATCTTTTCTCCGCAACCTTTCTTATTATACCAGTAAAGCTCTCTGCTTTCAAGGAGGCGCCGCCCACGAGTGCTCCATCAATATCCTCCATGGCTATTAATGCTCCAATATTATCGGGCGTTACACTGCCACCGTAAAGTATCTGTAAATTCTGTGCAACTGAATCCCCATATACATCACCTATGATATGTCGAATAAACCTATGGACAGTCTCTGCTTCCATGGGTGTCGCATTCTTTCCTGTTCCTATTGCCCATACAGGTTCATAGGCAATGACTATATGCTCCATATCCGTGACACCAAAAAGTGCCTTTTTCACCTGCATACCAACCACAAACTCTGTAATGCCTTTCTCTCTTTCACTTTCAGTCTCACCAACACAGACGATGGGTTTTAAACCCGTTGAAAGGACTTTTTTTACTTTTTCGTTTATCTCTTCGTCCTTTTCATAAAAATATTTTCTTCTTTCAGAATGACCGACAATCACATAGGCACAGCCAGTATCCTTGAGCATGATAGGTGAAACTTCGCCTGTATAGGCACCCTTATCCTGAAAATACATATTCTGTGCAGCAAGGGCTATGTGTGAATCCTTAATGACTTTATGCACAGCATATAATGCCGTATATGGAGGGGCAAGTACAATCTCACCCTTATCAATATCTTTTGTCCCCTCTTTGATGGCCTTCGATATGGTTTCTGCTTCACCAATCGTTGTATGCATCTTCCAGTTTCCAGCAACCATCCATCGTCTCATTTAATTACCTCCACACTTTTCAAGGGCTTCTATTGCTGGCAGTTTCTTGCCTTCAAGGAGTTCCAGAAATGCTCCTCCCCCTGTTGATATATAAGTAATCTTATAGCTCATTCCCGCACGGTGCACTGCTACATCCGTATCACCACCGCCCACAATGGTCAATGCGTGGGCATTGGCAACAAAGGTTACCATGGCAAATGTGCCCCTGCTGAAAGGATCAAGTTCAAACATACCCATTGGTCCATTCCAGATAATAGTCTTTGCGTTCTGTAATGCCTCAGCAAAGAGCGACGTGGTAGCAGGTCCAATATCAAGTCCCATCCAGCCCCCTGGTATCTCCTGTATTGTGCATATCTTTGCCTCTGCATTTGCCTCTGCCTTCTCTGCAATGACACAATCCACAGGCAAATAAAACTTTACATTCCTCTCCTTTGCCTTATTCATTATCTTTTGTGCAAGTTCAAGCATATTCTCTTCGCAAAGAGAATTACCAACCTCATAACCGAGAGCCCTTAAAAATGTAAATGCCATACCACCACCAACAATAAGCTTATCCACCTTTTCAACAAGTTTCTCGAGAACCCCTATCTTATCAGATACCTTTGCCCCACCTATTATTGCCACCAATGGCCGTATAGGATTTCCCATGGCTTTATCAAAGTATTCCATTTCATTCCGCATAAGAAAACCTGCAGCACATACTTTAACGATTTCTGTAATGGCTGTATTCGATGCAGCCTTCCTATGTGCCACGGCAAAGGCATCGTCTATATAGACATCCACAAAACGGGCAAGCTCCTGTGCAAACTGGAAATCATTCTTCTCTTCTCCTGGATAAAACCGTAAATTTTCGAGAAGCACTACATCCCCTTCCTTCATAGCTCCAATAGCCTTTTCTACGTCATTACCGATACAGTCTTCTACAAAAACCACATCCTTGTTCAAGAGCCGGGAGAGCCTTCTGGCAACAGGTTTCAAGGAAAGTTTGTCAACCTTTTTCCCTTTTGGTCTTCCCATATGGGAAGCAACAATCACCTTTGCCTTTTCATCAAGGGCATAATTAATCGTCGGAAGGTGTGCCCTTATCCTTGTATCATCTGTAATATTGCCATAATCATCCATGGGCACATTAAAATCAACCCTGATAAATACCCTTTTACCTTTTATATCTACCTGGTCTATATATTTCATAGAATCTCCACCCTTTCGAGGGTTTAGGGAATAGGGTATAGGGGTTAGTATGCTATCCCCTATACCCTGTACTCTCTACCCTGCTTTTCTATTTCATTATAAAAGAAAGCAGTTCAAACATCCTTGTGGAAAAACCCCATTCATTGTCATACCAGGAAAGAACTTTGATTATATTCCCTCCTATCACATTTGTATTCGCCATATCAACTATAGAAGAGTGAGGATTTCCATTAAAATCGCATGAAACCAGTGGCTCCTCCGAGCATAAGAGTATTCCCTTCATGGGACCAGCAGCATATTCCTTGAACTTACTATTCACCTCATCCTTTGTTGTCTTCTTTGAGAGTGTTACCACAAGGTCAACAACTGAAACATTGGGAACCGGTACCCTTATTGCTATTCCATCAAGTTTCCCTTTTAATTCAGGAATAACTTCGGAGATTGCCTTTGCCGCACCTGTTGTGGTTGGAATCATGGAGAGTGCTGCAGCCCGTGCTCTCCGCAAATCTCTGTGTGGTTCGTCATGTACCACCTGGTCGTTGGTATAGGCATGGATGGTTGTCATCAGCCCGTACTCAATACCAAACTCTTTCTGCAAAATCTTCGCAATCGGAGCAAGACAGTTTGTGGTACATGAACCCATGGAGATGATATGGTGTTTGCTTTTGTCATAAACCTCCTGATTTACACCAAGTACAAATGTTACATCAGGGTCTTTTGCAGGGGCTGAAATGATAACCTTCTTTGCCCCTCCCTTCATATGCCTCTCAGCTCCTACTCTGTCAGTAAATCTTCCTGTACTCTCAAGAACCACATCAACACCTAAGTCTTTCCAGGGAAGATTTTCTGGTTCCCTTATTGCAAACGCCTTTATTTCTTTACCATCAACAATAATAGCACCATCCTTGCCTTTTACCTCAGCATTCATAATGCCGTGGACAGAATCATATTTCAAAAGATGGGCAAGTGTTTTTGCATCGGTAATATCATTGACTGCCATAAATTCTACATCTTTACTTCTGAAGCCTGCCCTGAAAACAAGCCTTCCAATTCTTCCAAAACCATTTATACCTACCCTGATGGCCATAGTAACCTCCTGTTTTTTTGTTTTACATACTAATCAAAAGTACCTTTCTTGTCAAATAATTTGTCTCTGAAAACTATTATATGAAAAGGCTTACACGGTCTCTCTCTTACAAATAACAAAGAGACCCTTCAGCACGTAGTGGATACCTGAAGCAATGGTAAAAAGAACCGTTCCATAAAAAAAGAAGGTATCATAAACCCTTTCATATGATGCGAGTACATAGATAATTGTGCATACCTGGAAAAAGGTGGCAATCTTGCCGAGCACAACAGGCTGAGGTTTTATTCCGTATGAGAGCGTATGAAGAAGTAGAAAGCCAGAGGCAATGATAAAATCCCTTAAGAGCACCACATTCATTGCCCAGAGGGGTACTCTACCTTTCATATAAAGGACAACAAAAGAAGAGACGAGCATGACCTTGTCTGCAACAGGGTCGAGGAATGCCCCAAGGTCAGTCTTTTTACCCATGACACGGGCAAGAAAGCCATCAAGGAGGTCACTTACACCCTGGGCAATAAAAAGATAGAGGGCAAGTCCGAATCTTTCCTGAACAATAAAGAGAATAAAGATTGAGGTGACAAAAAGACGAAAGATGGATAGAAGGTTTGGAAGGTTCATTCCCTGTAAAGATTTCTGAATGTAGCGTATTTGTCAAGAAAAGCAAGCTCAATGGTATCTGTTGGTCCATTTCTTTGCTTTCCAATGATAAGCTCCGCCAGGCCTTTATTCTCTTCTTTATTTTTGTTGTAGACCTCGTCCCTGTAAACAAAGAGAATCACGTCAGCATCCTGTTCAATTGCTCCTGATTCACGCAGGTCAGCAAGCCGCGGCCTCTTATCCTCCCTTTGTTCCACCATTCTATTTAATTGAGATATAGCAATAACAGGTATGTAGAGTTCCTTTGCAAGAGCCTTTAAGAATCTTGAAATCTCTGATATTTCCTGCTCCCTCCTCTCGCTCATGGCAGTTCTTCCCCGCATGAGCTGGAGATAGTCTACAATAAGAAGTCCCAGGCCATGTTCTTTCTTTAATCTTCGTGCCCTTGCCCTGAGTTCAAGCACTCCGAGGGAAGGGGAATCGTCGATAAAGATGGATGCTTCACTCAGCTTGCCTGCTGCCTGTGCCAGCTTTGGCCACTCTGAACTTGAAAGGGTACCTGTTCTCAATTTTGTATGTTCTATTTCCGATTCAGAACTCAAGAGCCGTGTCACAAGCTGCTCTTTTGACATTTCAAGAGAAAATACGCCAACCGGAACAGGTGCTTCCTTCATGGTTGCCACATACTGGGCAATATTAAGACAGAAAGCAGTCTTACCCATACTTGGCCTTCCTGCCACAACAATAAGATCAGAAGACTGCAGTCCACTTGTAAGCTTATCGAGTTCAGAAAAACCTGTTGGTACGCCGGTAACGAATTGTTTCTTCTCGTAGAGTTTCTCTATGGTTTTTACATTATCCATTACTATATCTTTTACCGCAAAGAAAGAGGGACGAAATTTCGTTTCTGAAACCTGAAATATCATCTTCTCTGCTTCATCAATATAGGTATCCACGTTCGTGTCCACATCATGCGCCTTTTCAATAATCTCTGTTGCCACATTCATAAGGTTTCTTAGAAGCGCCTTTTCCCTCACCATCTTTGCGTACTGGGTAATGTTTGCTGAACTGGGCATAAGGTCTACAAGGGTATTGAGGTAGGTAATACCACCTATATCCTCGATGATGCCTTTATCTTTTGCTAAACTGCTCACTGTAATAATGTCAATAGGTTCATTTCTTTCATAAAGGTCAAGCATCACTTCATAAATCTTTCCATGGCCTTCCTTGTAAAAATCATCTGCATTTACCAGATCAATCACTTTGTTTATGGATTCTGAATCCACAAGCAACCCGCCGAGGAGTGATTGTTCTGCTTCTAAGTTCTGCGGTGGAATCCGCCCCATACCAGAAGCTTTCTTTTCCTGATTATTCCTTAATATTCGAGCCATCTATTCCTTTTTCTCCACATCGATTTTCATGGTAGCCCTTATATCCTGCTCAAGGTGTACTGTCACGGTATGGGCACCTGTAGTCTTTAAGGGCTCTGTGATATGTACTGCCTTCCTGTCTATTTCAATCCCAAACGTCTTTTTCGCTTCTTCCACAATATCTCTTGCTGTAACAGAACCAAAGAGTTTGCCATCCACGCCTGCCTTTTTTCTGATGATGAGCGTGGCTTCTTCCAGTCTCTTCTTAATCTCTTCCGCAGACTGTATATTCCTTTTCCTCTTACTCTCCATAGTTTTGACGATATGTTCAAACCTTTTGATATTCCCTTCTGTGGCAGGAATTGCAAGTCCTTTTGGTATCAATAAATTTCTTCCATAGCCATCCTTTACCTCGACAACCTGTCCCTTTTTACCGGTACCAGCTACATCTTCTGTGAGTATGAGCTTCATGGAAACCCCCTTATTGCGACAGCGTTGTAAAAGGAAGTAAGGCAATGTGACGTGCCATCATAATTGCTTCCTGCAATTTTCGTTGGTGCTTTGCACAGGTTCCTGTCATCCTTCTCGGCATTATCTTTCCTCTCTCCGTAATAAAGTGTTTCAGCAGTTTGGGATCTTTGTAGTCAATAATGATATTTGGGTCCTGACAGAATCTACACACCCTTTTCCTTACATAGACTCTCTTCTTTTGTGTATCATGGGTCTTTGTATTTTTTTTAGGTCTTACCATTTGTTCCTCCATCCATAGGATTTTATGCACCTTCAGTGTAAAGGTACCCTGTTCACAGGAATTCACCTTCAAGTTCATCAAATACAACCTGGTCAGGCACTTTTTCAGGTCCTTTTTCCTTCTCGCTGACGCGCACAAAGAGGTGTCTCAAAACATTATCAAGACTCCTGTAATATCTATTGAGCCCTGAAACATTCTTTGTATCCATATCAAGAAGAAAAAAGAAATAATGTCCCCTGTCCTTTTTCTTGATAGGGTATGCGAGCTTTCTCACTGTCCAGTCATCTTCCTTGATAATGGAGACACCTGTCCTTTCCATGGTTGCCTTTATCCGTCGCATGAGTTCTTCTTCCTCTTCCTTTGAACAATCCGGATTGATTATAACAATGTTTTCGTATCTTCCCACATTACTCTCCTTTCGCTATATCTACTATTGCACTCTTTAAAACCTTAATCCTGATTTTTTCAGCAACCTCAAGCGTTACCTTATCTTCAGCGATCCCTGTTATGAGCCCGATAATACCACCTGAAGTTATAACTTTATCACCTTTCTTTAAATTTTCAAGAAATAACTTCTGCTGTTTTGACCTCTTCTGTTGAGGTTTTATAAGCAAAAAATAAAAAACCACAAACAGAAGTATCAGGGGCAAAAGACTCATCCACTGGGAACCTCCTTGCTGGGCTGCTCCACCCTGACTACCCATTGCATATGCTATATTCATCCTGTAATTCACCTCCTTTCCATTGACTTTTAAAATCATTGTAAAAACTATCGAATGTGCCACTATCAATGGCATCACGTATTCGCTTAACAAGGTTCGTATAGAACGAGAGATTATGCAGGGTATTAAGATAATAGCTTGAAATTTCATGGGATATAAAAAGGTGTCTGAGATATGCACGAGAGAATGTTCTGCAAGTATAACAGGTACATGATTCATCTATGGGGCCTGTATCCTTTATGTATCTTGCATGCTTTATGTTGATTCTCCCGCAGGAGGTAAAAAGGTTTCCATTCCGTGCATGGCGTGTAGGAATCACACAGTCAAACATGTCAATTCCCCGTTTCACCCCCTCAACAATATCTTCCGGGAAACCAAGACCCATGAGGTATCGAGGCTTCTTAAGAGGTAACAACTCCATGACCGTATCCACCATCTCCCACATTATACTCTTCGGTTCTCCAACGCTTAATCCTCCAATAGCATAACCATCAAAATCAAACTCTATTAAATCACGGGCTGATTCTATTCTCAAGGGTTTATAAAAACCTCCCTGTATAATGCCAAATAACAGGCTGTTGCTGTTCTTCTTTGCATCCTTACATCGTTTTGCCCATCGGGTGGTAAGCTCAACAGAACCCTTTGTATACTCATAGGATGAAGGATAGGGGACACACTCATCAAGACACATATGAATATCAGCCCCTATATTCTCCTGCACCTCCATGGCTTTTTCAGGCGTAAGAAAGTGTTTTGAACCATCAATGTGGGATTGAAAGACAACCCCTTCCTCTTTTATCTCTCGTAAGACGCCAAGGCTAAAGACCTGGTATCCTCCACTGTCAGTAAGGATCGCTCTATCCCAGCCTGAGAGCTTATGAATGCCCCCCATCTCCTTTATCAAAACATCACCTGGTCTGAGATAGAGGTGGTATGCATTGGTGAGTATTATCTGAATCCCCATCTCTTTGAGGTCTCTATGGCTTGTAGCCTTTACAATGCCCTGGGTGCCCACAGGCATGAATACAGGGGTTGTTACATCACCATGGGCTGTGCCTATAGAACCAAGCCTTGCATTACCATCCTGTTTATGTATTTTGATTGTTCCCATATTGTTATAAAATAAACATTCCATCTCCATAACTATAGAATCGGTATCCCTTTTCCTGTGCCTCCCGGTAACACTTAAATAATTCATTCTTCCCTGCAAAGGCTGCTGTAAGTAAAAGGGGTGTGGATTTAGGAAGGTGAAAGTTTGTAATCAATGCATCAACAACCTTGAACTGATAGTCAGGATAAATAAAAAGGCCTGTCCTGCCCTGCAGGGGTACATCATTACCTGAAAATACTGTTTCCAATGTTCTCACCACACTGGTGCCGCAGGCAATAACCCTTCTTTCCTCTTTCTTTGCCCTGTCAATCATATCTTTAACTTCAGGCGTCATGGAGTAATACTCATAAGCCATCTCGTGGTCTTCAATCTTTTTCCTTTTCACAAGAAGGAACGTTCCTATCCCGATATGAAGAACTATCTTTACGATATGGACACCCATGCCCTCAATGAGTTCTAATAAATCGTCCGTAAAATGGAAACCTGCAGTGGGGGCTGCTATGGAACCCACATCCTCAGCATATACTGTTTGGTATCGCTCAATATCCATATCTCCATTACTTCCCTTTCTCTTGATATAGGGAGGAAGGGGCACCTTTCCGTATGTGTTTATCACATCATAGAAATTGCCATCAGAGAGAAAGTGGATAACCCATGACCCATCTTTACACAATAATTCTGCCATCCTGTTGCCGATAGATACCTTCAACTCAGACATACCCCTTTTTACACCACGAACAAGACATCTCCATTGATTCGCACCTATCTCCTCAACAAGAAGTATATGAACTATACCTCCTGTTTCCTTTTGTGCCTCAAGTCGTGCAGGAAAGACCTTGCTCTTATTGAGAACGAGTACATCGCCCTTCTTGAGATATTCGTGAATATCCTTAAACAACCTGTCTTCTATCGTGCCTTTCCTTCTATCAAATACAAGAAGCCGTGATGATGACCTTTCCTTTTCAGGATACTGGGCAATATATTCGTTCGGTAAATAATAATTAAATTCTTCGGTATACATAATTATACTTTTTGCCAGGGGCGGTGAGCGCCATAACCACAACCATAAAGCTTATGGTTTTCATCAGGAACGCTGACAGTGTAAGGCAGACAATCTTCAATCCTTTCAAACAGACTTATTGTATAGCAGATTAAAAATATTTTCGCAATATCTTTAAAGGGTTACAAAATAAAGGTTTTATCCCCTGTGTTATGAATCGGGATTGAAAGCTCTTTCCTTTTCTGATATGGTATCCCCATTCTTGTTCAGGTAAAGGACTCATGATAAATTTTTTCAGTCTTTCCCGTAAAAGCCTTGAAAAAGAGATAGAGTCTTTTGGTAAAGAAAGATACAGGGCAACTCAACTCTTCCAGTGGGTCTATAGAAGAGGTATGCTCGATTTTATATCCATGACAAACCTATCAAAGGATTTGAGAGGTATTTTTCAGAAAATATTTGACCTCCGCCTTCTGCCTGTAAGGGATGCACTTCATGGAAAGGATGGTACCATAAAATTTGCTTTTGAGGCGGATGATGGACATATC
>DHGO01000018.1:1981-4251 GCA_002402795.1 Deltaproteobacteria bacterium UBA4796 | reverse complement strand
ACTTTAGCGTGAGAGTTGTATTTCCCCCCCCTATCGAGGATGAATTCATAATCAGCCATGTGAAGGCAAGCAGCCTTTTTGTTTCCCGTCCTTTTCTCTTAAGGATCGAGGATGATATACGCATACGCTTCTTTGCCATAGAGGTCTATGGCCTCCCGGGTGATAAAGAGTGCCCTCTTTCCGTACCTCACCGCATTCTCGAAACTCTCCAGGGTACGTGCCCTTTCTTTGATAAGTGTCTTGTAGATTCTCCGGGAGGAAGGAAGCCGGGTACAGTTCCCGTATATTCTCCTCCGAGAAGAATCCTGCATTGATGAGAACAAAGCTTCTGGGAATACCCAGTCTGGCAAGTTCCTCCACGGTCACACAAAGGGAGGAGACATCATCTGCTTCTCTATGTCCCCATCGTGGTACCCCCATGCATTGAAGGGGAGATGGATTTGATTGGGAAGTGCGGTGGTGTCAATAATGATACCCCCCGTGACATGCGAGAGGGATGTAATGTATCGGGTAAAGAATGTCCTCTTTAGTTTTTCGTCACCCAGCATCTTTAAAGCCTGCTTACCGCCTGGGAAGAAAGATTAACCCCCTTAAAAAGGAATCTTGCCACATTCCCTTCATACCAGTGTCCGACATACCGCATGGCAGATGCATAACAGAGATGGTAACATATGAGGGCAAGAAGTTGTGATGCCTTTCTGGTATATACCGTCTCAATGAGATGGCTGATACCTGCCTTTTTCATGAATGCATACAGCAGGTATCCATCCCCGAAATAGAGAGCGAGTTTTTCTTTAGCACCCTTTTTGAGAATCTCTCCGTTATCGTGTACTACCCCTATATATCGTACCTTTTGCCTTGGTTTTTTCTTTTCAGGATCCCAGTAGGCGGTGACCTCATATGCATATCTTCTATTCCCAAATTCTTTATATCTGATGCCTAATTTAGGGGGAATTTGGGATTTGGGGTTAGTGAGGGTGTTAGGTTGACCCTTAAACTCTATAAGCCACTGCCCAGATATTCATAAACAATTCAAAGTATCCTGTTCTAATGCGGTCTTCAGCAAATCCTGCGTGCCCGAGTATGGAGATTATATTCTGAGGGGTATAGGTTGCCTTGTGCTCTTCAATCTCAACCGGGCTTACAAGGTGGAACCTTGCCATGAATCGCAAAAGACCATCGGTCCATGAGGCAGGAGTTGTAATAATCAAAAGACCGCCTGATTTAAGAATTCTACACACCTCGCCAATAATACCATCAAGTCTTTCTAACTCTATATGTTCAATGACAGCAAGCATAGTAACCACATCAAAATAGCCATCACCAAACGGTATCCTTCCCTCCCTTTCAATATCATCATTTGAGAGAATTATATTCTCCTCTTTTAATCCTTCAATTGTCATATCGCTGACAGTCTTATCAATGCCGTATTTCTCAGCAAATTCTGTGTTTTTGAGAAAATAAGGAAATGAGCCGCAACCAATATCAAGGATACGCCCCTGCCTGAGATATGGGGAGATAAAGCTATTTGCCATCCAGGCACGTTTCTTCGCCAGTAGACCCTCTAATAATCCATAGCCTCGAGTTACTTTCATCGCAACACCCTTTCAGGTTGATTTATTCCATATCAAGATGCAACTTGATTGCCTTTTCTGTTTCCTCAAGAATACTCCCGGGAACGGTCCCTATATATTTTGTAAGCCTTTTCTTGTCAACTGCCCTCATCTGAGGTATCTTCAACTTTGAATCTACATCAAACCCGCTCTCTTCTTTTTTAACAAGAACTTCAAAAGGATAAACATTGTCAGTCTTAGATGAAAAAGGGATGACCATTACGGTCTTCAAATATGCATTTGCTTCGTTACAGGATATGATAAGAGCAGGTCTTTTCTTCCTTATCTCAGCGCCCTTTGATGGCTCAAAATCAACAAGAAAAATATCACCGCGCTTCATTAATCAATGCCATCCTTTAGGGTATCTTCCCACTTTTTGTATGTCTCATAATCTTCTTCTGCTGCCTTTTGATATGCAACGGCAAGTTTTTTTCTCATTTTTGCCTTATCTTCCATGCGTTTTTTTTCTTTAATGGCTTCAGCAATATAGGCAGACTTATTATTCACTTCTGCAAGTATCTTTCCTACATCTTCAGGTAGGGTTATATTCATTCTGACTGTACCCATATACACCTCCTTAATGTATAAAGATACACCCATTTTGCTAAATATTCAATGACCAGATATGTCAGTAGAGTATGGTGTCGGGTTTTCTCA
>DHGO01000018.1:0-1946 GCA_002402795.1 Deltaproteobacteria bacterium UBA4796 | reverse complement strand
TGTTTGCGGGGAATAGCCCGACACTGATACTCATCGCCCATGCTTCCTTTTCACACCTCATCCATTCTCGCAATAATCTCTTTTAATATCAGTGAATAGGCTGATTGGCTGTCATAGTCTACGCCAGGAGATAAGAGAGGTGTAAGATCACGTACAAATCCAGGATGGCGCATCTTTTCTTCAATATTTTTCTCATAACTTCTTCTGTCAACGAGATTTCCTTCTCTTTTCATATAGTATTTAAAAATTTCTACTACTTTCCCTGTGTCTGCCTTTCCTTTTGTAATACCAAGCCACAGATCAAATAGATCGCGCCCCTTACGCCTTTGATAGAGTGCCCTGACCTTTGTACTGAGCAATTCTTCTAAGCTGAAAGTAGTAATTCCACAACTACCACTATGCCATCTCGAGTCAACCTCAAATGGTACTTTCCTGAATCCCTCTACGGAAAAATGTTCTCTCGTATTAATTTCTATCTTCAAGCGAAGGGGCACCACAGGAGGTCCTTCTGATTCCACACGGTATGTTAATATCACGGATTCTTCTGTTATTTTGCGGCGGGGTTCTCCAAGAAACGGGTTTATAGTGCTCTGAATTGCGTCAAGGATTTTTCCAATGGGACCAGCTTGAATCTGAACAAGGTCAATATCATCTGAATATCGCAGTGGTGTTTTAAAATAAAGCTTGTGGAGAGCAGTTCCGCCTCTAAATGCAAGTCCTCTGGAAAGAAAAGTATCCCCAAAAATGACAACCAATATCCAGGATATAATAAGGTCCTGCTCAACCTGTGCATCGGAAACCCATGGAGCCATCTGTCTCCATGCTATAATATCTGCCTTTGGAATCAAAAATCACTCTCCAATTCTGAATTAATAATAAGCCTCCAGCGGCTATCCTTTTTTGCTCCTCGAATCGGCAGAGATGGTTCAAATTTGGCTGAAAATGGTTTCTTTTCGTTTATCCATTGTAATAGCCCTTGAGTAAGCATTGAATAGCCAGCCTTTTCGAGCAGCCAGCCCATTCTCTGAGCGTAGGCAAGATTTTCATCTCTCCTCACTACTTCTACAAGCTCCGACGCATTCATTACTTCTCCAAGCTCCTGCAATACAGTTAAAACTCTGTCCATTCCCCCTATTGCCCTTGCATAGCGTATTAAATCGAGAGCAGTTGCTTCAGGAGTAGAAACAGGAATAAAACCTGTCTGAACCTTAACCTGGGTTACAGGTGTAATAGCAAAGCCTTTCTTAACAAAAAAATGGATTGTAAGGTTTTTGAATTGCACCTCACGCAATGGTTTAGTTGTTACTGCATGAAACTGTTGTGGTTGTTGGTGAGCAGCACCATGTAAAACCGCCGCACTCAAGAGACCTACATAATAAGGTTGCCCAACATAGTTCATTAAATCGTTAATAAACCATTCAGCTGGTAGCACTTCTGTATTAGCATATTCCAGAGGAATGATTATAAAAAAACCCCTGTGTATCCTGGCAATTCTTTTTTTCTTCACAAGCCTTAATAAGCCTTGTTTAAGGGCAACTTCAGTAGTAGGCAAAGCGTTCAATGCTTCTTCACGGGTAAAATAATACAACCCCTGCGATTGCCTTGAATCAATCCAGGACGATAAATCTGAAAAAGATAAAGTTACCATATGCATATAGAATCATATTTTGATACTTTTTGCAAATAATAACTTTTTCAAATTAAAAGAATTCCAGGGGATCCAGGGTTCAGGTAGTCAATTGGTTTGAGTCACTCGAACCCTTGACCCCTCGAATCCTTGAACCCTTGTCTCTCATAATTAAAATCATGCACAGCAATATCCCGATAATTGTCAAACACAGTCCGATATAGAATGACATGGGTATATATTTGAATACCACAGTATGTTTGCCCTTTGGTACTTTGATTGCCCGGAAGGCAAGGTTTGCACGGTAGATTTTTGTCTC
>DHGO01000065.1 GCA_002402795.1 Deltaproteobacteria bacterium UBA4796 | reverse complement strand
GGAAATACAACTCTCACGCTAAAGTTAATAAACCAGAGAAACCAGAGCATCATGAGAAGGGCAAAGGCTCTGCCCTTTAGTGAGGAAAATCGTCCCGTATTTGCTTTGAATACCGATAACTGATAACTGTTTCAGGGTTAAAAAACTCTATTACTCTACCTTTCAGTAAGAAAAAAATCAACCTGTTATTGTGGAGAGTACTGTCTTTATTTCTCTTATGAGCCTTTAACTCCTGTCATACTATTTTAGTTATTGGAAATCATAATTGAAAAGACATGATATATAGTGAAAATTAATAAAAAAATAATAGCTTGTTAAATTTTTCTCTTGCTTTTTCCATAAACTCCTGTTAATTAAATGGGCATAAATACGATTAGGTGAAAAAATGGCAAAGTATCAGAAGATTCCTGAAGCAACTATTAGAAGGCTATCAAGTTATCTAAAGTGCCTGGCAGAGCTTGAGGGAAAGGATGAAAAAGTGGTTTCCAGTACCCAGATTGCAGAAATATGTAATGTGAATGCAGCACAGGTAAGGAAGGATTTTGCTTATTTCGGTGAATTTGGTATACGGGGGATGGGATATAATGTAAAACAACTCAAGTTTAATATAAAAGAGATATTGGGTATTAACAGGATATGGCACATTGCTGTTGTTGGTATTGGCAACTTAGGGAGCGCCCTGCTCGTGTATAAAGACTTCCTGAAACAAAACTATCAGATTGTTGCAGCCTTTGATAAGGATCCTGTAACAGTTATTGGCCGCATCTCTGAACGTATGGGAAAACCGGTTGAAATACTCCATGTTGATAGGCTGAAAGAGGTAGTAAAGGCACGGAATATAGAAATTGGCATTATAACGGTGCCACCACAGGAGGCTCAGAAGGTTGCTAATTTACTTATCGATGCAAACATCAAAGGAATTTTAAACCTTTCTCCTGTACCAGTAAAGACGCCGCCTTCTGTAAAATTGAGAAATATCTTCTTTACATCAGCACTGGATAGTCTTGTCTATTATTTATCGAACTGAGTTGTATTATGTGGAAGGTTGTCAGTAATATAATTGAAATATTTGTATATTCCGCTGTATATGTAATTATCGTTATGGTTTCTCTGAAGATTATAGGTTCGACCTTTTCCACCGATTTTGAAAAGAAGATTGTAAATGAAGGGAATGTAGGCCTTGCACTAATTGGTGCTTCATTATTCATAGGGCTTGCAATACTTCTTGCCTCCATTATAAGTTAGTGAAATCATTCTTTGTAACCGGAACAGATACAGGGGTAGGAAAGACCGTTATTTCAACAGGATTATCATCCTTTTTTTCCATCAGAAAAAAGATAATGGTAGGAGTTATGAAACCTTTTGAAACGGGTTATAAAAGACTCAAGAAGGGTATATATCTCCAGGATTCCTTTTCTCTGAAAAAGGCATCAGGAAGTATGGATAGCCTTGAAATAATATGCCCCTATGCTTTCAAAGAACCTTTAGCCCCGGAGCCTGCATCTAAATTTGACCGGGTGACGATAAAGCTCGCCATGCTGGATAAAATCTATAAAGAGATGCTTACGCGCCATGACATTGTTATTGTGGAAGGTGCAGGTGGCATCCTGGTACCAATAAAGAAAGGGTTTTTCTTTGCAGATCTTATTAAACGGTGGGATATACCGGTGCTCATTGTGGCAAGGCTTGGCCTCGGAACCATTAATCATATGTTGCTTACAGCACAGTATCTTCAATCAAAAGAAATAAAAATTATTGGCGTTATTTTGAATGATATTGATGGAATAAAAACAAAGGCAACTCAAACAAACCCTTCTCTATTGAAAAGATATCTGAAGGTCCCGATCCTTGGTATATTTCCCCATATTAAAGGATTTCCGGAGAAACGTTTAAACAGGGAGCTACTTGCCGCCACCGTGGCGAAACATATTGATACTGAGACAATACTAAAGAGTCCTTAAGGCCTGTAGAACGCTCCGATCTCGTTGAAGTATTTTCGTGAGCCTTCTATCCTGTCTAAATCAACACAATAGGCAAGTCTGAAATAACCTGCTTTTCCAAAGCCAATTCCAGGCACAGCAAGTATGTGATGTTTTTGCATCTGTCTCACGAATTTTACATCATCTTTGATGGGCGATCTGGGAAAAACATAAAAGGCGCCCATAGGTTTTGTTACCTGAAAGCCAGACTCTACGAGAATATTGTAAATAGTATCCCTTTTTTTCTGATATTCTATGATATCTACACTGTTTTGTTGGAATTTTCCAACAAGTCTCTGCATAAGGGCAGGGGCATTGATGAAGCCAAGGATCCTGTTGGAAAAAATCGCTGCATCAATAAGATTTTTACAATTTTTGATAAGAGGTGATATAGCGATATAGCCTATTCTCTCTCCGGGGAGCGCAAGGTCCTTGGAGTGGGATGTAATAACGATAGTATCCTCATAGATTTTGAAAAGGTTTGGAAATTCGATACCATTATAAATTATCTTTCTGTATGCCTCATCAGAAAGGATGAATATTCTCTGCCCTGTTTTCTTTTTTTTATGAAGGAGAGATGCAAGTTCTTTCAACTCTTTCTCATGATATACAACGCCAGTGGGATTATGGGGTGAATTTATAATAATGGCTTTTGTCCGTTTCGTTATTGTCTTTTCTATTTTGCCGATGTCCAGATGAAAATCCTGGTTTGTATCCACAAGCTTCATAACCCCACCGTGGTTTTCAATGTAGAATTTGAATTCTACAAAAAAGGGGCATGGGACAATCACTTCGTCTTTAGGGTCAAGAATAGATTTCAATGCCACATTCATTCCGCCTGCTGAACCTACTGTCATTATTATGTGGTCATTTGTAAAAGGGAGTGATGTTTGTTCTTTAAGGAACCCTGCGATCTCTTCCCTTACTTCTTCGTAGCCGCTATTGGGCATATACCTGTGTATGCCTTTTGTATCAGCGGAGACCATGCGCATGAGTTCTTTTTTTAATTCTATGGGTGGCTCTGCAACAGGGTTACCAAGACTAAAATCAAAGATATTCTCTTCCCCGTATAGCCTCTTCATTCTTTCGCCCTCTTCAAACATAGCGCGAATCCATGAAGAATCCTTCATCAATGTAGTTATTTTTTTTGATATGACCATAGTCTTCTACCCCTTCTTTATATACTTTTGTGCAATCCTCTTGAATCCGTTAAGTGCATCTTTTATCTTTTCTATGGGAACACAGTATGCAATTCTGAAATACCCCCTCCTTCCAAATCCTCTCCCGGGTACAACCATTATCCGCTCTTCCTTCTGAAGTGCTATCACAAATTCAATCTCATCAGGTACAGGTGATTTTGGAAACATGTAGAATGCACCCATGGGTTTTACACATTCAAACCCTGCGGAGGTCAATGCTTCGTAAAAGAGGTCTCTCTTTTTCTGATACTCAGAAATGCTTACGGTATTTCTCTGAAATCTCCCCACCACCCTCTGAAAAAGGGCAGGGGCATTGACAAAACCTAAAGCCCTTATAGAGATGGTCATTGCAGATAAAAGGAGTTCAAGATTCATAAAATTAGGTGAAATGGCTATATAACCTATCCTTTCTCCAGCCAGTGCGAGGTCCTTTGAATGGGATGTAACAGATATGGCAAGATCATACAGTTTGAATACATTGGGCAGGGCAATATCATCATATACGAGTTTTCTATATGCATCATCAGTAATAATGCAAATCTCCTGGCCAGACTTCCTTCTGGTATATAGAAGGTCTGCCAGTTCTTTCATGCTTTCTTCCTTATATACCACCCCTGTTGGATTGTTCGGACTATTTATAAGGATTGCCTTTGTCTTTGGTGTTATTGCCTCCTCAATTTTTCCTATATCGAGCTGGAAGTCATCTCCAGTCTCCACAAAACGCGTGATGCCACCAAAGTTCTCAATATAATTTTTGAACTCCCAGAAAAAAGGTGTCGGTACTATTACTTCGTCGCTCTTATTGAGTATGCTTTTTAAAAGTACATTAAGTCCACCTGCACAACCCGTGGTCATAAATACATGCCTTGATGTAAAGGGCATGCCGAAACCTTCTTTGAGATATGCGGCAATCTCTTCCCTTACCTCTTCATACCCATTATTGGACATATACCTGTGCATGCCCGGTACAGGACGAATAAGCGCTTCAACCATTGCGCTTTTTACTTCATCCGGTGGTTCGGTGTCAGGGTTTCCAAGGGAAAAGTCATATACACTATCCTCGCCATATAACCTTTTTATCCTCATGCCCTCCTCAAACATTCGCCTTGTCCATCCTTCCTGATCCTCGATCAGTTTCAACAACTTCTTTGAAATTACCATCAACGCCTCCTTAAACTAAAAAGGCCATGGGGTCATCCATGGCCTGAAAATTTAAAGGCCATGGATTCTGCACCCATGGCCTTTGCTTTTTTTAAAGCATTACAATGCCTGGGTGCAGGCCTCTAAAATAAAAGTAAAAGAAATAAAAATTATAATTCATTTTGTTCATGGCTAAATTATAATAATAAAAATTATTAACTGTCAAGAAATTTATATATCCAAATTTTGCCGGGATTATACAGGTTATTGTCTTCTATCAAACGAAATGATAGAATAAATCATGGCTTATATTACTGATGTTTATTTCAGTGAGATATTTAAAAAGATTGTTATTGACCAGCATGGAAAGGGTATAGGCATACTCTGGGATCTTGCCATTGCCCCTGGTGCAAAATATCCCAGCATTGTTAAACTTATACTCCAGCGCAGAAAAAAACTTTTTGAAATTCCCCTTGAAAATCTTCATCTCTTTAATCGCTACCTTATTACTGTTAATGTTGATAAACACATGCTGACGTCCTATGAGAGTAAAGAAAATGATATACTCATAAAAAGACATATTCTTGACAAGCAGATACTCGATGTAAATGGGGCAAAGGTAGTACGGGTAAATGATCTCAAACTCAGTGGTATTGAGGGTTCCATCTGTATAATCGGTATAGATGTGGGGCTCAATGGAATCTTAAGAAGAATAAATGGTGGCCACCTCATGGAGAGGGTACTCGGTCTCTTCAAAAAACCATCGAAAGAGCACATTATCAGCTGGAATTATCTTCAGACCATCAACCCGGATTTGAAGCATCTTACTTTGAATGTAGCACGACAGCAACTGGGCGAACTTCACCCCTCTGATTTAGCCCAGATTTTAACGGAAATACCACCCGAGGAAGGCACAGCCTTACTCACCTCTGTGGATGAAGAACTGGCAGGAGAAGCGCTCCATGAGGTTGCTACAGAGGTACGGGAGAAAATCCTGAAAGAGATGGACAAAGAAACTATTTCCGATATCCTTGAAGAGATGCCACCTGATGAGGCTGCGGACATACTTGGGGATATGCCTGAAGAGACCTCTCAGGAACTGCTCTCTCTCATGGAAAAGGAAGATGCCATGGAGGTGAGCGACCTTCTGGGTTATGAGGAAGACACAGCAGGTGGATTAATGACAAATGAGTATCTTGACTTTCCGTCTGATACTACCGTGGATGAGGTACTCACAAACTTAAGGCTTCTTGCACCTGATGTGGAGTTTATTTACTACATTTATGTGGCTGACCACGATGACCACCTCCTTGGTGTCCTGACGCTCAAAAGGCTTCTTACAAGCCCCCTTTCTGCAAAACTTGAGGATATCATGACAAAGAATGTAAAATATGTTTATCCGGGTACCAATAGAAAAGAAATTGGAGAAATTTTTTCAAAGTATGACTTTATTGCCCTTCCTGTTGTCAATGAAGAAAAACAGCTTCTGGGCATTATTACTATTGATGATGTCTTTGACCTCCTCGTTCCCAACCCCACGAGAAAAAGAAAAAGAAGATCTTTTCAATAGGCCGTTACCTTTCGATCCTATATATTTTCCATGAGTTCGCTGAGGATTTCGACAAGCTCCTGCCCCTTCGGAGAGTTTATCCCATATCTTGTTATAGCCTTTTCGAGATTTGCCCTGGCAAGGTCCTTTCTTCCTGTTTCGAGGTAGTATTTCCCTAAGTATTCGAAGCCTGTTGCCTCATTTCCCATTCTTCCTGCAAGCATCCCATATCGATAGTATATCTCGGGAAAAGAATTTCCATACCGCTCAATCTCCCTGAATGTTGAGAGTGCCTCTTCTCTCTTACCGTTACTTTCATAAGCCCTTGCAAGAAAAAACCGTCCAATGGGATCCTGTTCGTTCATCAAAACATCTATTGCTTCAGTGAATCTCTGGCTACTGAAAAGGATATCACCGAGGAGGAGATTTTTGTAAGGTGAATTAATCCCTTTGATGATATTAATGGCATCCTGCGTCTTTCCCCTCAACGAATAAATGAGAGCAGCACCATAGGCAATGGAAGGTTCATCTTTGTTTCTCATATAACGGTTAATCCATGTATCCTCCACGCCAGTGCCTGCTGTGGTGTGGAGTATTTTTGCCCTTATTATAAGGTAGGGGAAGAAGGATGTATCCACTGTTACCCTGTTTTCACGCCATGTGTTTTCTAATTTCATGATACGTTCTTCATGATAGGGGTGGGTTAAAAGATACTGGGGCAATGTTTTATCTCCTCCCGTTATCCTTAACTTTTTAAGAAAATCTGCAATACCAAGACCACCATATCCTGCCTTTGCTGCTGCCTGTGCACCGAATCTGTCTGCTTCATCCTCATCCTCACGGGAATACTTGAGGGAAAGGGTCTGGGCAGATGCCATCCCCATAGCAAGTGCAGCCTCCTTGCCCTGGGGTGAGGGAACAAGCATACTCAAAACCATTGCCGCAATCATGCCGACATCGATATGCTTCTGTTTTTCCAGCCTCTTTGCTACGTGCCGCCTGCTCAAGTGGGCAAATTCATGGGCGAGGACACCAGCCAGTTCCTCTTCTGTATCGCACATGCTGATAAGCCCGGTCGTGACATACACATAACCACCGATTGTGGCGAACGCATCGAGGCTTGAAGATTGAATGACGGTTAATACAACGGGGAAGGGCAGAGTTATACTATTCTCAATCCTCGCCTTTATGTTCCTGATATAGAGGGCTATATAAGGGTCATTGTTTATTGGAGCAGACCGTGCAATCTCACTGTATATCTCCCTACCATACTTCTTTTCTTCCTGTACTGTAAGCCCATAGAGTACAAGAGGAGTAAGGAGTAAAAGGGCGAGCACTATGAAACACTTACGCTTCATTCAGGTGAGAGGTTCTTCTTACCCTTTGCAAGTTTTTTGGTCTTTTTTTTTATAGCTGCCTTCTTTGTTTTCGTTTTCTTATAGGATGCAAGACTTGCTCTTGTTGCCCGTGCTTTTTGAAGTTCCTTATCAGATGGAAGTTCGTCATAAATGGTACTCAGTATGTTTTTTGCATCTCCCCAGAGATTTTTGCTTCCGAGGATTGAAAGGATATAGACCTTGCCATTCTTTTCAAAAGCACCAACGTAACAGTATTTCGATGCCCTTGTATATCCTGTTTTTCCACCCAGGGTTGGATCAAAGCAGAAAAGGAACCTGTTGTGGTTCTTATACACAACGCTTCTCCTTTTATCCCGGAAGGTAAAAAATTTTGTTGCAATAATCTCTTTGAATTTAACATTCGACATAGCGTATCTGAAGATGAGAGCGAGGTCATAACACGTGGTATATTGACCTTCAACAAAAAGGCCTGATGCATTCTTGAATTGCGTATTATAGGCACCAATCTCGCGCGCCTTTTCAGTCATGAGTCTTGCAAAGTCCTCTTCACTGCCTGCAATGTGAGAAGCAATGGTATAAGCAGCATCATTTGCAGAATGGATGAGGGTACCCTTGATAAGATCCATGGCGTTATACTCCCTTCCAGGTATAAGGTTCAGCTTCGAGCGGGGAATCCTGCGGACTTCATTATCAGGTATGATAACCTCATCTCCTTCAAGATACTCGATAGCCATGATAGTGGTTATGACCTTCGTGGTACTTGCAAGGGGCAATGGTATATCAAAATCCTTTCCTGCAATAATATGGAAAGTATCCTCTTCTACAAGGAGGTATGATTCTGCGGTAATACTATCTTCTGCTGAAAGGGATAAAGGTATGAGTAAAAGTAAAACCGCAATGAAACGCATCATTACTTTTTTATATACCATCTGGCTCTATTTGACAACATATTTCGCTTAAATTGTCTCTTTGCTCTATTCATACCTTGCCATTGATCGAAAGTGTGAGGCATAATTTTTGATCATTATTTTTTTCTAAAAACAAGACGAATGGGTGCGCCCTCAAACACATATGCCTTTCTCAGAGAGTTTACAAGATACCTCTTGTAATGCTCAGAGATGAGTTCCGGATGATTTGAAAAAAGGGTAAGGGTGGGAGGTAAAATCCTCGATTGATATATATAGAGAATCCTTATCTCTCTTCCCTGTATGCGGGGAGGGGTAATGTCTCTTGCTGCTTGTTCCAGGAAGGTGTTGAGCCTTGCAGTTCCTATCCGTGTTGTGAGTGCTTTATATATCCTTATATCGGTATCAATAATCTTTTCTATATTGCTTCCAGTTTTGGCTGATGTAAAGAGTATAGGCGCATAATTTGCATGAGGAAGCTGTCTTGTTACCAACTTTTTATATTCAGTTACAGACAATTTTTTTTCTAAAAGGTCCCACTTGTTGACCACAATACAAATGCCTTTACCACGTCTTGCAACGAGATGAGCAATTGCCTCATCCTGATGGCTCACCCCTTCTTCAGCATCAATGATAATATTGACAACGTCTGCCCTTTCTATGGTCTTTATAGTACGGGCAACAGAGTACGCCTCTACCCGTGCTGATATTTTGCCTTTTTTCCTTAGCCCTGCCGTATCAATGAGGACAATCTCTTTATCCTTGAAGAGAATGTGCGAATCAATAGCATCCCGTGTTGTGCCAGGGGTATCACTTACAATCATACGCTCTGAACCAAGGATTTTATTGGTGATAGATGATTTCCCTGTATTGGGTCTTCCTATAAGGGCTACGCGAATGGTGACAGGCTCTCCCACCTTACTCTCTTTTTGTATTGTCCCGTGTTCCTTTTCTTTCATACCCGCTGTTATATCATAGATAGCGTCAAGCAGTTCTCCTATCCCAATTCCATGGAGGGCACTGATTATATAGAGCTTATCCATACCGAGGGTATAGAATTCTATAGCATCACTTTCTTTTTTCCGGGAGTCTATTTTGTTGATTACATAGAGAACGGGCTTACCGTATTTCCGGAGGCTCTGTGCTATCTCTTTGTCCTCCGGGTGTAATCCTTCCTTCCCATCTAAAAGAAAGATAATGAGGGAGGACTCTTCTATAGAAAGGTGAATCTGTTTCTTTATGAGAGGCACATATCCTTCGTTGTGGGATGTTTCAAAACCACCTGTATCAATAAGCTGGAAGTTTGTCCCGCGGTATTCGAAGGACCCATAGTTTCTATCCCGTGTGACACCAGGTGTATCCTCTGCAATTGCTTTCCTGTAACCAATAAGACGGTTGAAAAGGGTCGACTTACCTACATTTGGCCTTCCTACAATAGTAATGACAGGTTCCATATCGGTTAATCCTCATACCGCAGGATGAGGGATAGTATGAATCCAATGAAGGGAAGCAGAAGGATTGATTCTAGGGCGATTGGTACGCCAAAATTATCTGCCACAATGCCGAGGAGCGTTACCCCTATCCCGCCTGTGCCTATAGCAAACCCAACCATAAGTCCTGATGCAACACCCAATCTGTCTGGAAGGAGCTTCTGTGCCATTACCACAGTAACAGAGAATGTCGATATAAGAAGGAACCCCTGGATACCAAGGATTACGAAAAGAAGGGGCCCCTTTACAAAGAACATAAAGGGAAGGACAAGGGTAGCAAAAAACATGGTAAGTCTTAAAAAGCGTCTATTTCCCCACCTGTCAGCAAAGGGTGCACCGAAAAGCGTTCCAAGGGCGCCACTGGCAAGATAAACAAAGATGAGCTGGCCTGCATAGATGGGGTTACCTTTCATGTAATTGATGTAGTAAAAAGGTATATAAGAAAGTAGTCCCATCTGTGTCCATGTGCGCATGATGACTATACCAACAATTGTAAAAAGCGACGTATATGCACCTTTGACCTTCCGTATTGTTCCTATCTTTTTCTGTATACGGTAGTCTTCTGGAATAGTAATGGCCTTTCGATGGAAGAGAATAAATGCTGTAAAAAGTAACGGCAGGACAAACATTAGTGGAAGAAAATCAAATCCGAGATACTGGATAATATAGATAGAAATAATGGGTCCCAGCGAAAAACCAAGGTTACCACCCACTGAAAATATAGCCATGCCTGTAACACTTTTTTCACCGGTAAAAAAATGGGAAGTCTTGTATCCTTCAGGATGGTAGGCTGCAATACCAAGGCCACTGATTGCAACAAGAAAAAGGACAGGAATGTAGCTGGTAGGAATTGAGAGGAGCGCAAAACCAAACCCCGCGCTTAGAATACCCAAGGGGAGAAGAAAAGCCTTCTCCTTTCTATCAGAATAGAATCCAAAGATTGGCTGCAGAATTGAGGATGCAGTATTTGAGACTATGAGAATCACGCCTGCCATTGTATAGGAAAGGGCAAGTTTTTCCTTGAGAAAAGGAAGTATAGCTGGCAGCGCACCCTGATAGATGTCAGTTATGGCATGGCCTATGGAGAGTATTATAAGAACTTTGAGATTAAATTTACGCATTTTGAATGATCTCTTTTAGATTCAAAAGTATCCTGCATGTAGCACCCCATATCCTGTCGCCATTGTAATATATTGAGGGTACCCACTCAAGGTGCCCTCTATGTTTGGCCTCTTCAAGGACAGGTTGACTATTTTTTAGATGATCAAAGGGCAGATGGATGAGATAGGCAACTTCCTGTGGATTTGTGCTGAATGAATAGGGATAGGGGATTATACCCACATAGGGTGTGATAACATAACCGGTGAGCGTATAAAGGTCATCGGTTCTGCCAATAATCTCTATATCCTCCCGCCTTACACCAATCTCTTCAAAGCATTCCCTTAAGGCTGTCTCAAGCCTGGTACCATCACACTCTTCGTAGACGCCACCAGGGAATGAAACCTCGCCCTTATGAATCCTTACTGTATCCGTCCTTTTTGTAAGGGTAATGAATAGCTTTCCGTTGTTTTCAAAAACAGGAATAATGACCCCAGCCCATGTGTGCCTGGGACTTTCTATGGTACGGGCATTATAGGTTTTTAGCCGTTCCTTGATGAGAAAAAGCATGGGCTATTTTATTTCTTTCTCCTCTTCTTCCTTCTCCTTTTTCTTTTCCAGAGCCTCAGAAATCTCTGTGAGCCTTTTTGTGATCAGATAATTGATAGTACCCTCAGGATAGGTACCATCCTCCTGAATTTTGCCTGCTGTCATACCTGTGAGTATTTCAAGGCCCTCTTCCATGGTATTAATAGTATAAATCGTGAACTTACCCTCTTTTACTGCATCAACGACTTCTTCTTTGAGCATGAGGTGCTTTTCGTTTCTTTCTGGAATAATAACGCCATGACTTCCGTCGAGGCCGCGGATTTTACAGAGGTCAAAGAATCCTTCAATCTTTTGATTCACACCACCAATTGGCTGTACATCCCCGTTCTGGTCCATTGAGCCTGTTACTGCTATGCACTGCTTCAATGGTACGCCCGAGATGCTGCTTAAAAGCGCATAGAGTTCAGCACAGGTGGCGCTGTCACCTTCAACCATTTCGTATAGCTGTTCAAAGGTTATTGATGCAGAAAGACTGATAGGCTTTTTTGTTGCGTATTTGCTACCCAGATAAGTGGTAATAATGAGGATTGCTTTCTCGTGTATTTTACCACTCATCTTTGTCTCTCGTTCTAAGTTTACAATACCTGCCTTACCGGTATAGGTTTTTGCAGTAATCCTTGAAGGCTTCCCAA
>DHGO01000144.1 GCA_002402795.1 Deltaproteobacteria bacterium UBA4796 | reverse complement strand
CTACACTGATGATTGGAGGCAAGGCGCCCATCATCAAGGGGGCATATCTCTCATGGGTACTTATCCCCTTTATGAAACTTGAACCTCCCTATGAGGAGCTTAAAGACCTGCTACGCAAAATCTGGGATTGGTGGGATGAGAATGGAAGGACGAGGGAAAGACTTGCAGAACTCGTAGAAAGGATAGGACTCAAAACATTCCTGAAAGAGATAGGTATAAAGCCTGTTCCCCAGATGGTATACAAACCACGGGCAAATCCATATGTATTTTTTGATAAAAAATAGATAAGGAGGCAATTATGGGAACAACAGATATAGGACCCCCTGATTATCATATGATGTTACCCGATATAGTAAAAAAGAATTATGGACAATGGAAGTATCATGAGATAGTGCGTCCTGGCGTGCTAAAGCATGTATCTGAAACAAATAATGAATTATACACTGTACGGGTAGGTTCACCACGACTTGTGAGTATAGACTTCATCCGTGATATCTGTGATATTGCTGATAAGTATTGCGATGGTCATTTAAGATTTACGAGCCGTTATAATGTAGAATTTTTGACAGACAGGAAAGAGAATGTGGATAGGATTATAGAGGATGTAAACAAACTTGGTCTCCCTGTAGGGGGGGTTGGTACATGCATCTCAAATGTTGTGCACACCCAGGGGTGGATTCACTGTCATAGTTCTGCAACAGATGCATCAGGTCTTGTAAAGTCCATTATGGATGAACTCTATGACCATTTTGTTTCTATAAAGCTACCTGCACTTCTTCGTATATCTGTTGCATGCTGCATCAATATGTGCGGGGCAGTACACTGCTCTGACCTTGCAGTTGTAGGTATCCATACAAAACCCCCTAAGATAGACCATGAGAAAGTGGTAGCCCAGTGTGAAATACCAACAACCATTCAGGCATGTCCAACAGGTGCAATAAGACGCCATCCTGATACAAATATAAAGAGCGTAATCGTGAGAGAAGACTTATGCATGTACTGTGCAAACTGTTTTACTGTATGTCCTGCCATGCCCCTTGCAGACCCTGAGGGTGATGGTGTTGCTATCTATGCAGGTGGAAAGGTGTCGAACGCACGTAAGCCACCCATGTTTTCACGCCTTATCGTACCCTATCTTCCAAATAACCCCCCGCGCTGGCCAGAGGTTGTGAGTATTATTAAAAAGGTTGTAGATATCTATGCAGGTCATGCCCGTAAATATGAACGTCTGGGTGAATGGATAGAGAGGATAGGGTGGGAGAAGTTTTTCAAGCTCACGGATATTCCTTTTACGGAACACCATATTGATGATTTCACACATGCAATAGAGACATACAGAACCACCACTCAATTCAAGTGGTAGGGGGTTACATATATGGCAGATGAAATCACAGAGGAACTGAAACAGAAGATCATTGATTATCTGAAGACAGTAACGAAGGCAAAGAACAAAGAAGTGGCAAGGGAGATAGGGGAAGACAAGCATCTTGTGGATAAGGCAATAGCTGCTCTGAGCAAAGAGGGAAAAATAGAATACCTCTACCTCGGTGCCTCTTTTATTAAACTTAAAGAATAGTAAAGAGGCATGGCTTTCTTTAGATTACCGCCACGGCTAATGTTCGCAGCACCACAGGGACGGTCAGGCAAGACCATTATCACGTGTGGTGTAAGCGCCATACTCACACGAAGAGGGCTCAAGGTCAAACCTTTTAAAAAGGGACCTGACTACATAGATTCTTCCTGGCTTCAGGCAACAACAGGTATACCATGCCGCAATCTCGATGCCTTTCTTATGCCAGAAGAGACACTTATTCAGCATTTTAAGAGAACCGTATATGATGCAGATGTAGCACTCATTGAAGGGAATATGGGGCTTTACGATGGCATTGAGGAGGATGGAAGAGGAAGCAGTGCCCATCTGGCACGGCTTCTAAAAACACCTATTATTCTTGTCATCAACACAGCCCGGATGGCACGAAGCGTAGCTGCCATGGTTACGGGGTATCAGAATTTCGAGCCTGAAACACCTGTTGCAGGGGTTATCCTCAATAATGTATCAGGAGAGAGGCATAAAAAGAAACTCATAAAGGCAATAGAAGACAATTGTAAGATTCCTGTAATAGGAACAATCCCGAGGGATGATAGTCTTCACATTAAGGAACGTCATCTTGGTCTTGTGCCTTTCAGGGAAGATACATCGGGTTCGCTTATCATTGAACGCATTGCGAGGATAACAGAAAGGCATATTGATATGGAAGGACTGCTTTCGATTGCCAGGTCTGCGCCAGAAGAAGCATATATTGAAGAAGAAAAGCCCGTTAAAGAGCAAAAGAGAATAAGGATTGGTGTATTTTTTGACAGAGCCTTTCATTTCTATTACCCTGAAAACCTTGAAGCCCTTGAAAATAATGGTGCAGAGTTGATATATATTGATTCACTGAATGACCACCAACTTCCCTCCATCGATGGTCTTTACATTGGCGGTGGTTTCCCTGAATTGTATCTGAAAGAACTTGAGAGGAACAGGGGATTGATGAAGGATATAGCCCTGGCAATTGAGGAAGGACTTCCTGTATATGCTGAATGTGCCGGGTTGATGTATTTGAGCAAAGGTATCAATAATGATGGCACTCTATACAGGATGGCAGGCGTGATTCCTTTTGAGATTGGTCTTAAAAAGAAGCCAGAAGGCCATGGATATGTTGAAGCAGAGGTAGTAAAGGAAAATCCATTTTATGGTATCGGAGAAAAGATAAGGGGTCACGAGTTCCATTATTCCTATCTTAAAGATACAAAAGAATTGCAGATGGCTTTGAAGATTACACGGGGGAGGGGTGTTAATGGTGGTGGTGATGGTATAACCTATAAAAATATGTTTGCTTCTTACACACATATTCACGCACTGGGTATGCAATCTTGGGCTGAGACATTTCTATTACTTGCATTGAATGAACAGCACACCAGAAAGTCAAAAAAGGAGGTTTTTTATGGCTGAAGGTACGGAAATGGTGAAATGCCCTGTCTGTGGTATGGAGATTGAGGTGGGTTCTCAGGTTGCAAAACTCTATGGCGCGGTAAGGGCTGCACCAAGGGCGACTACCACATATGAAGGAAAAGAGTATTTTTTCTGCTGCAAGGCATGTAAGAAAAGGTTTGATGAAGATCCTAAAAAATTCTCAAAATAGGAGGTTATAGATGGCAAAAGCAACACTTGGCGGAATGGAAATTGAGATTGATGAGGACGGCTTTATTCAGGAGCCGGGGAAATGGAATCAGGCAATAGCAGAAGATCTGGCAAAGGTTGAACAGGCATATCCCATGAGTGAAGAGCACTGGAAGATAGTGAATTATTTGAGAGACTATTATCTCAAATATGAGATTGCCCCACCTATCAGGATGCTGGTGAAACAGACAGGTTTTGACTTAAAGAAGATATACCAGCTTTTTCCATCAGGACCGGCAAAAGGGGCATGCAAGATCGCAGGTCTTCCAAAGCCTACTGGATGCGTATAAACCCAGAGGGTTTAGCTTGAATCCTTGAGTCCTCGAACCCTTTTTATATGAACACCTTTCTTGCCATCCTCACCTGTTTTTCATACTGTTTTATTTTTGTAATGTACACCATCAAAATTGCAAAATATCTCAAGCTGCCAATACATCTCCGTTGGGAGTTATACCCTGTTATGCACGAGGAAGCTTATCATTATGGTGGCTCCTGTTTTGAAAAGAAGGACTGGTGGACATATCCCCGCACAAAATTTCTATATAGAACCTTTGGGTATCTCTTGAAAGACTACCTCTATTTTGAATCCTATCTAAAAAAGGGTATAACTTACTGGCTATTTCTATACATATCCCACATAGGTTTTATACTGCTTATGTTTCTTCAGATAATAGTCATACTTGGTGCGGTACTGAATCTGAACGGCATATCCGTCATAAAGACGTCCCCTTATACTTTGGGCTATCTTTTATATTTTTTGACTGAATTTATAGGACCTCTCTCTTTTATAGCCGGTATAATTGGAAATTTCGGTCTTTTGATCATGAGGGTCATAAAATCCGACCTGAAATTATACACATCCCCTTTAATGTATTACGGTTATCTATTCCACATCCTTCTATACGTAAGCGGATTTATCACCTGGCACAAAGGCAATTATAGCCTTATCCAGTATAGAGAATTCTGGGAAGGCCTCTTTAAACTGCAACCAATAGATGTAACCCCTGACCTTGCCTTTTTTATAATACTTATGGGTCTCCATCTTTTATATCTGCCTTTTACAAGGGCCATTCATTATATAACACGCCTCTTTGCCTTTTATCTTATACGCTGGGATGATAAACCAAATATAAGGGGTGGAGAGCTTGAAAAAAAGATTATAGAGCAATTAAATAAGAATGTAAGCTGGTCTGGACCCCATATTGAGAGTGGAAAACGATGGAGCGACCAGTTTACAAACAGTGGTTAGTGTAATGGAAGTGAATAGTGATGAGTGACAAGTGATAAGTGATAAACGCAATAAACACACAAAACACAGAAAACCTTAAATGGGTTTTATATAATATGAAGATTGAGGATATAAGCAAAGATACTGAACAGCTTATAACGATAGAACCTGATGACCTCATACCACTGCCATATCCCTATGACGACCCGGCAAATGAACCTCCCATGAAACAATTAACAGAAGAGCAGAAGGCACGGTATGAAGCATCTCTTGACGGGATAATTGCCATAGGCATACCAAAACCATCAAGCAAAGAAGAGGAAGAAGGTTTTGTAAAGAAATTTATTTCAGGCCTTGAAAAACTGCTTACGCCAGAAAATAACTGGACCTTCCTCCAACCTCTTTACCACTCCCTTGAATACTGTGTAAAGTGCCAGATATGCAACGACTCATGCCCTGCCTATATTGCAAGCGGAAAAAAGGAGATTTATAGGCCTACATTCAGGGCTGAGGTACTCCGAAAAATAATAAATAAATATCTGAAAAAAAAGAATAGGCTCCTTTTAAAACTAACGGGGAGCGACATTGACCTGAACTGGACGCTTGTTGCAAGGCTTGGAGAGCTTGCATATCGCTGTACAATATGCAGAAAGTGTGCACAGGTATGTCCTCTTGGTGTTGATAATGGCCTTATAAGCCACGAAATAAGGAAAATTTTCAGCCAGGAGATGGGAATAGCCCCTAAAGAACTCCATGAACTGGGTACTATGCAACAGTTAAAGGGAGGTTCATCAACAGGCATTACACCAAAGGCACTTGGAAACATCATAGAATTCATGGAAGAAGAGATTGAGGAGAAGACAGGGAAAAAGATAAAGATGCCTGTGGATAAGGAAGGCGCTGAGATACTTTTAATCCACAATGCAGGGGAGTTTATTTCCTGGCCTGAAAATACAGAGGCATTCGCCATCATCTTCGAGGCAGCAGGTATAGACTGGACACTGTCAAGTGACCTTGTAGGTTACGATGCAGTAAACTATGGTGTCTGGTATGACGATATACAGCTTGCACGGATAGCTGTAAAACATGCAGAGATTGCGAGAAAATTGAAGGTAAAGAAGATAAACGTTGGTGAATGTGGTCATGCCCATAAGGCGATGATCGTTGTTGCAGACCGTGTACTTACAGGGGAACTGAATATCCCACGGGAAAGTGCACTGCCTCTCCTTCAAGAACTTGTATGTAATGGGAAGATTAAACTTGATCCATCTCGTAACAACTTCCCTGTAACCCTCCATGACCCCTGCAACATGGTAAGACTCATGGGAATTGTTGAACCTCAAAGGAGAATCCTTCGTACCATATGCCCTCAATTTAAGGAGATGGAGCCACACGGTGTGGAGAATTATTGCTGCGGAGGAGGAAGTGGATTTGCTATCATGCAATCCATGAATTTTCCGGACTGGCGAAGTGCTGTGTCAGGCAGAATAAAACTAAAACAGATTCTTGAGGTATTTCAGGATGTGATTTCTCCTGAGATAAAAAAGTATGTCTGTGCACCCTGTTCCAATTGCAAAGGACAGATAAGGGAACTTTTTAACTATTATAATGTTAATGAGAAATGTGGCATCTTTTATGGTGGCCTCGTTGAATTGGTAGTGAATGCCATGGTAGATATAAAAAAGCCTTTTATAGACTGGGAATGGCATTAAAAACAGTGACCGGTGTTGAGTGATGAGCGGTAGATGAAAAATAATGAACGAAAATACATGGAACTGAAATGAATAATACACAGAATAAGGTAATCGTATTGGGCTCTGAGTATATAGGGCAGGGTGATGAGACGCTTGGATTTGCAATTCTCATGACTTTCCTTGAAGCACTTGTAAAGCGAGAAGATAGACCAAAGGCTATCATATTCTGGAATATGGCAGTGAAGCTTCTTGAAGAAGGCTCACCAGCAGTTATCCACCTTAAAGCCCTTGAGGAGAAGGGTGTTAAAATTCTCGCTGGAAGATTATGTGTAGAAGATTTACGCATTGCTGATCGGATAGTCGTAGGAAATGCTGTAACAATGGATGATATTCTTGATTTAGTCCTTCACAACGAAGTAATTAGTTTTTGATATTAGAAAAAGGAGGTTTTAGCATACTATGGGTAAAGGAGACCAGCGTACAAGGAGGGGAAAGATATTCAGGGGAAGTCATGGCAAAACAAGGCCGAAAAGGAAGAAAAAAACCAAATCATGATGCTAAGAACAATTTTACTGAATAATAAAAGTCATATTCTTGAAAGGTGGTTTAATCTCATAATAGAGACATACCCACCTGATACGGGGCGGCAGTTACGAATCGTGAAAGACAGGTTTTCTAATCCTGTAGGCTATACTATATCAGAGGGTATAAGTATACTTTTTGATGTGCTTGTTGATGAGAAGGATTCTGATAGTGCTGCTTATGCCCTTGATAGTATTATGCGCATAAGAGCTGTTCAGGATTTATCACCATCCCGGGCAACAAATATTATACCCTTGTTGAGAAGGGTTATTACAGAAGTAGTGAATGGCACTACTCACAGAGGTAAGGAAGAGGAAAATAGATTGCCCAATGAATTGCTTAACCTTTATGGAAAGTTAGACGCAATGCATTCCCTTGCCTGTGATTTTTATAGGAAGTGTAAGGAGGAGATTCACGCTATACAATTGAAAGAAATGAAACTTGAGAATGAAAGGGCACAAAGGTTATTAAAGTTTACACAGAATAAATGCTTATGAGCACTTCAAAGGTCATTTATCCTGTAATTGTGATAGGGCTTCTTATTATTATACCTGTTGCTGGTGTCCATGTTTTTAGTTTATATAGTTTCTTTGGTATTGTAATACCCTATAGTGCTTTTGTCTTTTTTATATGTGCATTAATCTACCGTATCATTGTGTGGGCAAAATCCCCGCAGCCCTTCTGCATACCCACTGTATGCGGACAGCAAAAATCTTTACCATGGATAAAAAGTAATAATACTGAAAGTCCATCAACCCCATGGGGCGTGATAAAGAGAACGGCCCTTGAGATACTTCTTTTCCGTTCCCTCTTTCGCTATGACAGGGTTTCTATAGAAGGAAAAGAAAGACTTGTATACCATGAAGGCAAATTACTCTGGCTTGGAGGATTACTCTTTCACTGGTCCCTTGTTGTTATTATTCTCAGACACTTACGGTTTTTCATGGAACCCACACCTTCATGGATACTTATATTGCAGAAAATAGATAGCCCCTTTGAGTTTTTAATTCCCTCTTTATTTGTCACAGATATGCTCATTATAATCGCTCTTTTATATCTATTGCTGAGAAGGCTCATTTCACCGCGGATAAGATATATTTCTCTGCCTTCAGATTACTTTTCTCTCTATCTTATAGGTGCAATTCTTGTAACAGGGATTATCATGCGTTACATCTATTCTGTTGACCTCCTTGAGATGAAAAAGTTTACCATGGGGTTAATCTCACTTCATCCTTTTGTTTCAACGAAATTGAGCACATTTTTTTACTGTCACCTTTTTCTTGTGAGTATTTTTCTTGCCTATATACCGATGAGCAA
>DHGO01000159.1:1692-6264 GCA_002402795.1 Deltaproteobacteria bacterium UBA4796 | reverse complement strand
GCCTTGCCTCCAATCATCAGTGTAGCACCACCATCCACACCTGGCCTTATTGCTTTTGGCATTTTATTGATACAGTGCATACATCTAACACAATCATCAGGTTTCAGTGTCAGGGTTTTTGTCTTTTCGTCCCATTCAAGGGCATCTGTGGGACACCTGTCTACAATGAGTTTGTGGATATCGAAACCGTGATCTGCATATTCCTTCACCGCTTTCCGGTCAATCCTTAAATTGTCTTTCCATGTACCAATAATGGTCAGGTCTGCCCGCGCAATGGCTGCCACACAATCATTGGGACAACCGGATGCCTTTATCTTGAACTTGTATGGCCATCGGGGCCTGTGGATTTCGTCCTGAAACTCCATGGTAACATTATAGATAAGATCAAGGGTATCAAAGGCTGCCCACTCGCATCGTGCAGGACCCACACATGCGGATGGTGTTCTGAGTGCTGAGCCAGAGCCACCAAGGTCAAAACCAATTTCAGTAAGTGCATCAAAGCAGGGCTGCAGGTTTTCTGTAGTAGTGCCAAGAAGTATGATATCCCCTGTGGAACCATGAAAGTTTGTCAAACCGCTTCCATACTTTTCCCATACATCACATATCTGTCTTAAAGCCTTTGTTGAATAAAACCATCCTGCAGGATGATTCACCCTCACCGTATGGAATGAAGCGACATGGGGAAACTTCTCAGGCACATCGCAGTATCTGCCTATGACACCACCGCCATAGCCAGTAACACCGACTATGCCTCCGTGTTTCCAGTGTGTTATTCTGTCTCTGTAAGATAATTCCTGAATGCCAAGCAGGTCTTTTGCCGCCTTGTTCTTTTTTGATGCACGTTTGATCTCTTTAACATAACTTGGCCATCTTCCCTTTTCCAGCTCATCTAACAATGGAGTTTCATCTGGCATGATGCCACCTCCTTAAATTGATAGGTTCTTTATAAAAACCATTGAATAGAAAGGCATCACTTATTATCAATATAATTTATATTATCAATGAAAATAAATTTGTCAATTTCTTTTTACATATTATTTCCTCTTCTGCCTGTAAAGGGGAGACATATTCCTCAAAAACTCCACGCTCTTACGCAATACTTCAAAAGCCCTGTTTACTTCATCAATGTTGTTCATAATACTCAATGAAAAAATCAGAGTTCCCTGAGCTACTGCATAATCGAGACCAATGGCAATAAGCACATGTGAGGCTCTCAAAGACCCTGTGGCACATGCAGAACGGGTCAAAACACATACCCCTTCTTCATCAAGCATGAGAACCATGGATTCGCCTTCTACATACTTTACAGAAACAGATAGAAGATTAGGAAGATTATCGGCAGGATGGCCATTGATAACCATATCATCCATGGAGGTAATACGGTCAATCAATGCCTTTTTCAATGTAAGAAGATACTGTGTGCGCTGTGGCATCTCGTTAAGTGCTAATTCTGCTGCCTTTCCCATACCCACAATACCAATCATATTGTGGGTTCCACCCCTCATATTATTTTCCTGAACACCACCATCAATAAAAGGAAGGATTCTCGTTTTAGGGCGTATGTAGAGTGCTCCAACGCCTGAAGGTCCGTAAAACTGGTTTGCAGCCATGCTCAAAAGGTCAACACCCACTCTATTTACATCCACAGGAATGACGCCTGCTGAAGCAACTGCATCTGTGTGGAAAACAATACCTCTTTCCCGTGTAATATGGCTTATCTCTTCCAGTGGTTCTATTGTACCAATTTCATTATTCGCATGCATGATAGATACGAGGATTGTTTCATCAGTGATTGCCTTTTTTACATCCGCTGGATCCACCATGCCATATTTATCAACGGGCAGAGAAGTGATGTGATAGTCAAGCCGTTTAAGCATTCTCAGTGAACGAAGGACTGACTGATGCTCTATATTGGATGTAATGATGTGTTTACCTTTATCAGCCAGGGCAAAGGCAACACCCTTTATTGCGTGATTGACTGACTCAGTACCCCCTGAAGTAAAGACAATCTCCTTTGGATTTGCATTGATGAGTTTAGCAACCTGTGCCCTTGCCTGTTCAAGGATTTCCATTGCCGCATCGCCAATACGATGCTGGCTTGTGGGGTTACCAAAATGGTTCTGAATATAATTTACCATCTCTTCTTTAACCTGTGTAAGAAGGGGTGTTCCTGAAATGTTATCAAAATATATGATAGGCTTCATCTGGGGCATCTCCTTGAAATAGAATGAAATCTATGGGTTAATCTGTATGCATTATCGTGGGTTTTCCACAATGACTGCAATAAGGAGCTTCTTTAGGAAGGTCAATATCACAATAGGGGCAGTAACAGTGTTCTCCGTGACCACCGTGATGTTCAACCCTTTCATCCCTGAGAAATCTCTTTTCGATAGGTTTACCTTTTTTTTCATAATAATTTATGATTGCCTTATGCAGGGCATCAGCACCAAGGTTTGAACAGTGGAGCTTGTTTTTAGGAAGACCACCGAGTTCCTTTGCAACTGTATCATTCGTTATTTTAAGGGCATCCTCAAGGGTCTTTCCTTTTGCCATTTCTGTTACAATGCTCGAAACAGCAATGGCTGCTCCACATCCAAAAGTCTGAAACTTTATATCATCAATACGGTCATCTTTTACCTTGATCGTTATTGTCATCATATCACCGCATACAGGATTTCCCACCTCACCTACCCCGTCAGGGTTCTCTATCCTTCCAACATTGCGGGGGCTTTTGAAGTGATCCAGAACAATCTCTGAATATCCCACCATTTTATACCTCCTTAATTTTCATACACTCATATATTTTTAAGTATAATGCGTTTATATATTTTTTCAGATTTCTTTATTTAACAATATCTTATATGATTTACTTGACAATTTCAATTTATCGCATATAATTTTTTAAAGTAAGAAACTAAGGGGAGGTGCTTATGGAAGAGAAAAAACCAATTGATTGGACCACGCTCTGGAAGAAAGACGACTGGATGTCTGTCTGGATTGGCTTTTTGATAATTATCATCTTTCTGGCAGGTGCAACCTTCAAGCTTCCAGGCTGGCGATGGATGACTGATGGTGCATTCCTTGAAAAGGTTTCAGGAGAGACAGTAAAAGCTGAAGCCCTTGCGAAAGAGGCTGAGGGGAAGGGTGAATCTGCAATTCAAAAAGAACTTCTTGCTTTAAAGACTGCCATCGATGGGAAAGACAGAAAAGCTATTGGTGAGGCAGCAGGCAACGTGGAAAAGGCAGCCAAAGACGTGAAGGACAAAGACATCAAAAAGAAGGCTGAAAAGATGGGTAAGGATATCAAAACAGATGCAGGAAGAACTATTGGGAATGTCTTTTCAGGCAGCAATATCCTTAGAATGGTTTATCTTTTAATAGGACTATGGATATTAGGTGGTATGGGTATCGCAATAATGGGTATGCCTTTTGGAAAGTTCACCCTTGGTTTCCCAATAGTCTACATCCTCTCAGTACTCTCATTCTTTGTAGCAGGAAATAGTGCTGTAGCCCAATATGGTCTTGAGGTAGTCTTCTGGGCACTCATATTTGGATTAATAGTAAGCAATATATTCGGTGTACCTGACTGGCTTAAAACTGCGGTAAAGACAGAGTTTTTTATCAAAATAGGCCTTGTCCTTCTCGGTGCTGAGGTGCTTTTTACAACCATAGCAAAGGTTGGAGCCTATGGCATGGTCCAGTCTATCATCGTCATCTTTGCGGTTTTCTACTTCTGTTTTTGGGTTGCAAAGAAACTCGGCCTTGATGATGAATTCGCCTCTATTCTCAGCACTGGCGTGTCCATCTGCGGCGTCTCTGCAGCAATTGCTGCAGGTGGAGCTGTCAAAGGTGACCAGAAGAAGGTGAGCCATACCATTTCGCTTGTTCTTTTATGCGCTATCCCAATGCTCATCTTTGAGCCACTTATTGCCAAGGCAGTGAACATGGCACCCGCCATAGCCGGCGCATGGATAGGTGGGACAATTGACACAACAGGTGCTGTTGTTGCAGCAGGTGCTATCGCAGGTGAGGCTGCAATGGCTGTTGCTGTTGTAGTGAAAATGGCACAAAACGTCCTCATTGGTGTTGTTGCTTTTATACTTGCCATCTGGTTTTCGTTCAAGGGGCAGAAAGCAGGTGAAAAGCCAAGCGGTATGGAGATATGGTTCAGGTTTCCAAAATTCGTTTTGGGCTTTATTGTCGTATCTATTGTCTTCTCTTTCTTCTTATCGGATGCCACTGCAAAGGCTGTAACAGGTATGACAGCAGGGCTCAGGGGGTGGTGGTTTACACTTGCGTTTTTGTGTATAGGGCTCGATACACGATTCAAGGAACTCATCTCCATGGGTGGTGGTAGACCAGCAGCAGCATTCCTCATTGCCCAGCTCTTCAATATCTTCTGGACACTGCTTCTTGCATGGCTTATATTCGGTGGAGTTCTCTTTCCAGTACCAAAGTTCTAATGAATTGATGGCAGCAGACAGGAATTGTCTGCTGCCTCTTTATTTATCCCAGATATGTCATTAGAGCATAGTGTCGGGTTTTCCCAAGCAAACCGTCGTGAGGCAAGGA
>DHGO01000159.1:0-1682 GCA_002402795.1 Deltaproteobacteria bacterium UBA4796 | reverse complement strand
AGCGTGTTTGCGGGGAATAGCCTGACACAGATACTCATCCTGATGGAAAATCTGGATTTATATCTTATTTTTCATTCTTTTTTGCATACGGTAAAAACTTATCAAAACCCTAATATTTTGTGACAGGACTGACAGGGCTCAGGTGCCTCGGGATAAGAAAATGTATCAACTCGTTTCATATCTATAAGGTATTCATAGAGCCTCTCTGATGCTCTCTGTCTCTCGATAAAAGAATCCCTGAATACCCTGTATTCTCCCCTATCCCATATCTCATCAATAGATTCTCTGAAGATATTACCGAAACTTATCCTGTTAACAACCTTTTCTTCCCCGCAGAAGATTCTTTTGAATGGCGAACCAATAGGCGGATACAAAAAGACACAGGGGGATACCTCCCCATCAACAGATATATAGAGATTTCTCAAGGGGTTTTCACTGCATACTGCCACACCACGGGGTGAAAAAGAAGGGGTCGTGAGGGCAATCCCTTTCTTTTTCGCTTTAAGCCTTGCCTCTTCAATTGCCTCAGGAAGGGGCAACTCTTCTTTACAGGAAAATACCTTCTCGTTGTCCTGCCATGCATTTGTCACATGGATTATGTGTATGAGCACAATCTCTTTTATGCCCATATCCAGTGCAAGGTCAATTAAGAGTGGTACCTCACTGATATTATCTTTCAACATAAGATAGACAATGTGAAGATGCGGTGTTAGAGCATTTTTTTCTTTCATTATCTTCTTCAGTGAACGAATAGAAGTAAGCAGCCCATCAAAATCTGAATTGACCCTTATTCGATTATGGGTTTCTTGTGTAGCACCGGAAAAGGAAAAACCCATAAAATCGAGTCCTCCCTCAACCAATCTCGATGCGTATGTTGTATCAAATCCCATGCCGCTTGTAACAAAACCAACCTTTGTACCCTGTCCCTTTATGAGTTTTACACAATCAGTAAGATTTCTATACATAAGCGATTCACCCCACCCCTCCAGCACAACATATTCTACTTCATCAAGGTACGGAACAATCCGTTTAAAATCATCAAGGGACATATCCTTTTTCTGCCAGTCCCTGTATTCCTCCTTGATGCACATCCTGCACTTAAGAGGGCACCTTGTTGTAAGCTCTATCTGCCATGCAGAAAATCGTTTCATTTTCGGTCGTGTAAAGAGAGATGAAAATATACTCATAGCGCCTTATAATTTCTGGAACAGGTCATTGAGGTAAGCCTCAGGCTTAAGATTATATACACTGTATACATACGGAATAAAAGGTTTACCTCCCCACTTCTCTTTAAAAAAAGTAACACCTCTGTTTATTCCAAGGCCAAGATTGACAAATCGGTATCCACCTTCCCTCGCCCGCTCTATAATCTCGTGGAGAAGGAGGTCTGATGCCCCTGGTACTCTATGTTTTTTGTTTATAACATTAAACATGTAAAATACGTAATCCTTTGCACCAAAATCAACAATATCAAAGGCAATGAGCCCTTCCTTTTTATCCCATCCATCGAGAATGAGCGCTGTGGTTGAGCGGGCAATATAGAGGGGGATTTTTTCAAAGATATACTGGAACTCTTTTTTTAGCCTGTGGCTTTCAAGAAATTCTTTGATGAGCCTTCTGTGTTCGTCAGCCAACTCCCTTCCTTCTCTCACCACAAGCTCCTTTTTTGACCGATTAATCAT
>DHGO01000168.1 GCA_002402795.1 Deltaproteobacteria bacterium UBA4796 | reverse complement strand
GCTCCTTTTTTGACCGATTAATCATGTTTTTTACCTTTGAAGGAATCTTAAAATCCATGAGGTCAAATCTGTAGTAATGGTCTGATGTGTGCTCCATGGATGCTTTGTCGCGAAAAACATCCTCTGGTGCAATGACAGCAAGCTGTTGAGCGTTGAACCGTTTTATAACACTGTCAATGATTTTCCGTGCTTTCCCTTTCTCAAAAACACCCTCCAGTGGATAGCCAATAAAAATAAGGATACCATCATGAAAGTAGCAGAGAAAGGGATTAAAGAGATAGGGTTCACCACCTGAGATGGCTTCCCCGTATTCGATTATATGTTCAGGTAAATAAGCATGAGCTTTGATAAAGGCTTTCTCAGAATCTGTAATCATATGCGATATGGTAAAACCTTATACCCTTCCCTCTCTAACATATTCTTAATACCACTGATATGAATTGTGCCTATGAATATACCTGCCCTGCCCTTCTTCACAAAAGGCACCATTCTTTCGAACAATACAGGGTCGCGCATATCTATTATTGATGCACATCTTGTAGGAAAATCCAGTGTAACCTTTATCATAGTATCGTATGAACCTTTGAGATATTGTTTAGCATGATTTTTTGCAAACCTTTCCCACTTATCAATATTTTTGAAAAAACTTACTATTCGTTTTAGAGGGATATTATTTAATGCCTCAATCTGTTCATCAATGGTTTCGAGGTAATGAATCTTTTTATTCATCTTCCGGGCTACAGCATGGGCTTCAAGGTCAATAGAATACTTCCATCCTCTTTTCAAGAGGTAATAAGACCAGATTTTAAAAAAGGCCATCCATGGTTGTAGTCCATCAATTTCAGAACGTACTATGTCTTTTTCACCGTGATGAAAAATATCTACATATGACATAAATGAACTATCAGCATGAGACGAGCCGTAAGAAAGCTCTCTATTCAATATTGCAATCGTGCGGGCATCTAAGTTCTCATAAAGGGATGGGACAGAAGAAGGACGCGCTCCTTCCTCCCTCACCTTATCCATATCCCTCTCATCAAGGGGTCCTTCAAAAAGGACTGTATCTATTTTCTCCATAAGTTTAACCAGCGATGTTTTGACGCTGTAGGGAAAAAAATGGGCAGTGCCAGCAAGAAAACTCATTTCTCCTTCCCCTTCTATCTTCCATACCATTCTCAATGGGCGCTCTTTTGAGCCAAAAGAAAGCATACCCCCTCCTTCACAGATGTGATTCAATAGATTGAATCAACGAGAGGATTCCGGGACGATTAGGGACGTATTCACAAAACTGATAACTGAGGGAAGGAATGCCTCCCCACTTCTTCTTGAATCTTCTTATACCGCTATTCACACCGAGACCGAGGTTCACGGAGTCTTTTCCTTCCTCTTTAGCAATATGCAGCATTTCATAAAACAGGAGGTCTGAGGCATGGGGTATGTAGTGGCGTTTTGAATGACACCCGATTATATAGGCAGCAAATTGTTCTGCTCCTAATTCAAGGATATAAAAGGCAATAAGCCTACCATCTTCTGCTCTGGCATTAAGTGTAAGGGCAGTTCTATTATGCCCCATGTATCGGGGCATACTCATATATAGTTCCTTTACACGGTCATTAAAGGTCTCCCTTCCAATAAATTCTTCTACCAACCTTTTGTGCTCTTGCGTAAACTTCTGGGATCTTTCAAATTCTATTTTCTTCCGCGCCTCTTCCACCTTCTTTTGGAGCCCCTTCTTAACAGTAAAACCGTCAAGAGAGATGGTATAGTATTCATCGAACTCCTTTTCTGTTGATGCCCTGACAAATGTTTCCGGCAACTGAGGGGCAATAATCCACCAGGTTGTACATGACACGCTACGCATCAGGGCTCTTAAAAATTCTTCAAAATGAGGCAGGGAAAACTCCTCTGCCAATGGATAACCCACAACGGATGCCCACCGGTCCTTTACATAATAAATGAATCCATCCATAAAAAAAGCCTCTGCTTCTGATATGGATGTCATGAGACCCACAATATGTTCGGGTACGTATGCCTTGCTCAGAATATACTGTTCTTCATCAGAAGAAATCATACGGTTCACACTGCTTTAAAAACCTTATATAAGTTTACCATAGAACACATGGAAAGGGTAAGGAGGGAAGACCGGGAACTGTTGACAAGGGTATAGAGAGTCTATACAATCACTACATCAAAGAAGGTTTCATGGATCAGGCAGATAAAAAGATTCTAAACATTCTTCAGGAAGAGTTCCCGCTCACAAAAAGGCCCTTTGCCACAATAGGGGACACAATCGGTCTCAGTGAACAAGAGGTCATAAAAAAAGTGAAACGATTGAAACAACAGGGATACATACGAAGGATAGGACCGGTTCTTGAGCCAAAAAAACTTGAGTATACAAGCACCCTTTGTGGCGTCCATGTAGGTAAGGCAATTCTTATGGATGTGGTTAAGGAGATAAATCGCCATCGTGGTGTAACCCATAATTATGAACGGGATGGGACCTTAAATCTGTGGTTCACCATCACGGCACGTAATGCACAATCCATTGAACGTTTTCTTTCCCGTCTCGAACAGAGGTATTCACTCAAAATATACAGATTCCCCAAGAAGAGAGTATTTAAGATAATGGCATATTTCCCTGTGTGACCATGACCCGGACAATCAAAAAACTATTCCTTGTTGATGGCAATTCATACCTGTACAGAGCCTTCTATGCAACCCCCTATCTCTCCAATTCAAAAGGCATTCCCACAAATGCTACCTTTGCATTCATCAGCATGCTGAAAAAGCTTCTCAAAGAAGAGAAACCTGATAGCCTTGTGGTCGTCTTTGATTCAAAAGTTCCCTCTTTCAGGGAAGAGATATCAAAAGAGTATAAAGCCCAGAGACCACCCATGCCTGATAATCTCTCAATTCAGATTCCTTACGTAAAAAAGATTGTAAAGGCAATGGGTATTCCTATCATCGAGAAGGAAAGGTTTGAAGCGGATGATATTATCGGAACAATTGTTCATAAGCTCAAGAAGGAGCCCATAAACATATATATTATAACAAGCGATAAGGATATGATGCAGTGCGTTGGAGAATATACCATAATCTTCGATACCATGAAAAACATACTTATAGGGGAAAAAGAGGTGATTGAGAGGTTTGGTATCAAACCTCATCTTATAGTTGACTATCTTGCCCTTTGTGGAGATACATCTGATAATATTCCTGGTGTTTCAGGCATCGGCGAAAAGACTGCACGCGAGCTTGTATCCGCTATGGGTACAATTGAAATGATATATGAAAATCTCGATAAGATTAAAAAACCTGCTGTTAAAGATAAACTCATAAAAAATAAAGCCTTCGCATTTATGAGCAAAGAACTTGCACGAATTCATACGGACGTACCAATCGATACTGATATAGATTCCCTCTCCATTAAAGAAGAGGATACACAGGAGCTCAGAAGGCTATTCAGGGAACTGGAATTCACCTCCCTCTATAAGGAATTAAA
>DHGO01000076.1 GCA_002402795.1 Deltaproteobacteria bacterium UBA4796 | reverse complement strand
ACCGTTATTAACGAATCAAATCGTATGAAGGGAGCAAGAGAAGGAAGTTCCTCCAATATATTTTGAGGGTCGGCTACGCCAGTTGTTTCAAGTATTATTATATCAGGACTGTATTGAATGCAGACCTGCCGCACGGCCGTGCGCAGCTCACCTCTAATCGTGCAGCAAACACATCCGTCATTTAACGTGGTAATGTTAAAGGCGCCGTCTATGAGATCTGCGTCAATATCAACCTTGCCCACCTCATTCTGGATAATGACGACGAATTTATTTCTCTGAAGGGATTGATGCTCCACAATACGGTTGATAAGTGTTGTCTTCCCGCTACCGAGAAAGCCGGTAAAGATAACCAACTGAGGGCGATATTCAATGCCAGACAGATTTCTCCTGGATCTATCTGCTTTTGCAGTCCATAGACTTGCCTCCCACCAGAGGCGGTTTCCCTTTAAAGAAGATGGATTTGATGGCATATAAGACCAGAGCAATCGATATTTCTTAAAGGGGGCATGAAAATCATATACAGGGAAAAATCTGATAAAAAAGCGTGCATCGCTATCTCTTATTTTGTATCCTTCCTGTTCAAATCCAACGGTAAGCATCCGTTCCTTTACCTGATGTTTATGCGAAGATAAGCAATCGCCCTGCCTTGAAACTTCTACAGCCCTTGAGGTTCTCTCTTTAAGAAGCACATATATAGGATAGCATTTCAGTTGATAACAAAAGGTGAGTATCAATATATCAAGTAGCTGCCATGCAAGTTTAAATGCCGGTACGTTCCTGTCAATGCCATTCGGAGGAACAGCCTCTACAGGTTCCCCGTTTTTATCAGATATTATAAGACCATCCCGCTGGATGGTACGCCACCTTATCGGTGCCAGGAGTGACAAAAACAGTGCCTTTTCTTCTGTGTCGACTGTGCATAGCATCTTACCTATAGTGAACGGGGACTCGAGCGGATCTTCTCTGTCAGGAATTTTGCGAAGCCACTCCTCAAACTGGGAGTGCAAGCGAATGATATTTTCCTGTACTGAAAAAGTATCAAGGACCTTCTCATTTAGATCGGGAAAATACTGTATGTTAAATGTCCCGCTAATCCAGTGGTAAGCATTCTTCTTAAAACCAAGATAGGTGATACAATAAATGCCCTTCCTTTTTTTGATCTTGATTGTCCAGCTTCTCCTTGGCCCTGAACGGTATGATGCTCCGATCCATCCCAATTGATCCTTCATCCAGGGTTCAAAGAACGTCCTGATAAGAAGGTTCTCAATAAGGTCAGGAAAACCGGATTCCGGTTGGCTCGTTATGCCTGTAGGCTGGATCTCCCTCAGGGGTATCACGCATTTCCCTCAATGGTAAATATAATTTCACATCAGGGCTCTAAAATCAATAATAATGGATGAAGACGGGAGTAATTCGCAAAAGTTTTTGACTTATACATGGCATTGACAATAACACGAAGCTTATGCTAATTTTCAAAAGACACGAACGCTGCTTCATGGATAATTTTTCTTTATACAACGATATCTTAGATAGCTTAGCAGTGGGGATTTTTACTGTTGATTTGAACTGGGAGATCACGTCTTTCAACAACGAGGCTGAAAGAATCACCGGATTCACCAAAGAAGAAGCAGTTGGTCGTAAGTGCTATGAAATCTTCAGGACAGAGTTGTGCCATGAAGGTTGCTATCTTAAGCAAGCAATCAAGTCTAAAACAAAGATCATAAAAGCAAGAAACAGGATTCTTACCAAAAGCAATATAGAGACCCCTGTCGATATAACCGTTTCAACATTATGTAATGATAAGGGCAGGATTATAGGCGGTGTGGAATCTTTCCTCGATGATTCTGTAAGGGTGTCACTGGAAAAAGAGATCAAATATATATATACATTTGAAGATATTATTGGAAAAGACGAAAAGATCATCAGCCTTTTTAAGACCCTTTCTTCTGTGGCACAGACAGATACGCCCATCCTCATCACAGGTGAGACAGGTACCGGTAAGGACATCTTTGCCCGTGCGATACACAGTAGAAGCCACAGAAATAATAAAGCCTTTGTGAAAGTGAATTGTGCTGCTCTACCTGCCCCACTGATTGAGTCAGAGCTTTTTGGCTACAAAAGAGGGGCATTTACAGATGCAAAGGCCGATAAATTAGGAAGATTTCAGTCAGCAGAAGGGGGAACGGTTCTTCTTGATGAAATCGGTGACCTTCCGATAGATCTTCAATCAAAGCTTTTACAGGTGCTCGATGAAATGATGTTTTATCCGCTGGGAGCCACCAGACCTGTGAAGATTAATGTGAGGATCATTGCCACAACAAATAAGAATATAAAGAAGATGGTTAAAGATGGATTGTTCAGGGAAGACCTGTACTATCGCCTGAATGTGATGGAGATTGAAATTCCACCATTAAGGGAAAGGATTATGGACATTCCCCTGCTCACAGACCATTTCCTTCAGCAATATTCAAAAAATCTTAACAAGAATGTAAAAGGGATTGCCCCGAATGCTATGAAGATTCTTCTTGAATATCCATATCCAGGCAATGTGAGGGAGTTGAAGCATATCATCGAGCATGCAGCCATAGTCTGTAACAACGATGAGATAGATATCTACGATTTACCCTTTACCTTCAGGGAAAGGAAATCCCAGATAGTGGCGGGAGATATGAAAACTAAGGGTTCATCGGACGATAAAAACATTCACAAAGAGGAAGATATGCTTCTCCATGTCCTTATAAGCCATGGGTGGAATCATAAAAGGGCTGCAAAAGCCTTGAATATCCATAGAACCACCCTCTGGAGAAAGATAAAAAAATATGGTCTTCAACGCAAGAGTGTTGCATAGATGCAACATCTGTATGCAACACATTTATTTCAATAAGACTTCGTGATTACAATAAGTTATATCTTTTATCCCCTTTGAAGGCATAAGGCTTGTGTTGCAATGTTATGCAACATCTTCAACTGTCTTGTTAGCAACAAAATCCTAATATATGAATATAACTGGCAATTATGAATAACACCAACATGGCATGTAATTTGCTTTTCTCAAAAGAGAAATCTTATGAAATTTGCAGTGTGTTGCTTAAACGGAAGGGTCTCCCCCCTGATTGGGTCTTCTAAAGAGATTATGGTAGTATCACCACGTCGTGCAGGAGAGCCGATGACCGGTAAGATTCCGATAGCCTCTCTTAAGCCGTCAGGGCTTGTCGAACTATTGAAGGGTATGAAAGTACGCCTGGTAATATGCGGTGGAATAAAAAAAGAATGGCAGCAAATGCTGAAAAGCAACAATATACAATTTATTGAGAATGTAATCGGTAATGTCGATGATGTGGTAAAAAGCTATCTGGATGGCACTCTTCATGCCAATACAGTCATCAATTAGGCATAGAGCGCGGCATGACAAAACCTTAAGAAAGGAGGTCGATATTATTAACAAAGGACGAAGGGATTTTTTAACAGGCCATTGGATCTATAGCTTCTTCAAAACGTTCCGTGCCGCACCGGACAGCACAACACAACCAGCAGATACATCCGGTTATTTCACATCATTCGAAACATGTTATCCATTGATCGCTGAGGCAGGTAACATGCTTTTTGAAGAGGCAAAAAAACGGGGTATCAAAATAGATGGCAAAAGCACGGTGGATATCGCAAAAGAATTATTCTCTGCACCATTAGATAAGAAAAGGGACGAAGTATAAAAGGCTTTATTTACAAAAATTACTGAAAGGAGGTTGTACATGGAAGAAAAGGTTGAAAAACGGTATGGTGAAGGGTACTTAGAAGAACGCGTCCTTATTCCCAGATGGCGAGCTCCATGGCC
>DHGO01000115.1 GCA_002402795.1 Deltaproteobacteria bacterium UBA4796 | reverse complement strand
CTGCTTTAACTCTTGAAAGGATATGTCTCCATCATAGACTCCATTGAGCAAGGCATTAATGGTTGATGTTTGAAATAGGACATCATTGTTTTTCTGCACATATGAGCATCCAGATAGGCATATAGCTATGGTCAAAGGTATTGCTACCAACAAATAGTAAACGGTTTTCATAATTCCCCCATAGACGAAATACTTCGCTTTCAGATAAAGTATCAAGTTATATTTTTACTGCCAAACCTGTCCTTACCGGGTTTCATAGCAACCTCATATATTATTGTTTTTACCACTTCACTTACCCTTTAATCCAGCAAAATGCGTCAGCATTATATGACCTGTTTTTTATAATATTGGACAAATATGCTATTATTAGTGAGTTGCTATCATAAGAGATGTTTAGTAGGAGAGATAAAAATGGACAAAAAGACTATTTTCCATGAACTTGACCCCATTTTTCATCCTAAGTCTGTGGCGCTCATTGGGGCCTCAGCTAAAGAGGCAAAAATAGGCAAGGTATTTACGGATCGGTTTCTTGAAATGGGATTTCAGGGGCTGTATCCGGTAAACCCTAATGAGAGAGAAATCCTTGGACTAAAGGCCTACCAATCTATACTTGATATTCCTGAACATATTGATATGGCAGTTGTGGTTACACCTACCAGGGCAGTGCTCCAGGCTGTAAAAGAGGCTATAGCAAAGAAAGTAAAAGTAATTGTGATTATCACCTCCGGTTTTGCAGAGGCAGGCAGCAGAGGCAAAGATTTGCAGGATGAGATAGCACGTATTGCCCGCAAAGACGGTGTCCGCATCATAGGACCTAACTGTATCGGTATTTACTGCCCGGCATCAGGGTTGCCATTTGCTCTGGGGCAAGGCAAGCTTGCAGGTTCGGTTGGAGTCCTTTCTCAAAGCGGTTTTTTCGCCGACTATCTGACCCACACTGCCACTGCCAATGGTATCGCCTTCAGCAAGGGGGTTAGTTGTGGTAACGAAGCAGACCTTTGCGTAACGGATTTTCTGGAATACCTTGGGGAAGACCCTGAGACAAAATTGATTGTTGCTTACGTGGAGGGTATAAGGGATGGGAGGCGATTTTACACTATTTTGAAAGAGGTTTCTCAAAAAAAGCCGGTTATCCTCTGGAAAGGTGGAATGACCGAGGGAGGTGCTCGGGCTGCTGCTTCCCACACCGGTGCTTTAGCCGGATCCCGACAGATATGGAAGGGAGTCTTAAGACAGGCAGGGATTATCAGCGTCAATAGCTTTGAAGAGACCCTCGATTGCCTCTATGCCTTTCATCTTCAGCCACTACCCGAGGGAAGGAGGGTGGGTATCATGAGCGCACCAGGGGGTATAGCGGTGGCAGCTACCGATGCGTGTCTTGAATTGGGCCTTGAAGTTCCTCAGTTTTCACCAACAATAGTTGAGAAGCTTCGCAAGATGCTCCCCCTCGTTGGAGGAAGCGCCAGGAACCCTGTTGATCTGAGTATGGTTTCCGGGTTCAATACACGGCTTCATGGCGAAGCCCTGCAGATATTGGTCGAAGAAGAGAATATCGACATGTTGCTCCTTGTCTCTGGTGTCAGTGGTAAGTCTCTCTGTCAGATGGTATCTGAGGCAATGATACCCATGAAGGTGAAGAAGCCCCTTGCGGTTACCGTGATGATAGGTACCCAGCAATCCGTTATAGCTGATTTTCCCCTGCTTTTGGAGAACGGCATTTCCGTTTATACGGATGCCGCAAGGGCAGTAAGGGCCTTGTCGAGACTCTGGGAATATGCAAAATTCAGAAAGAACTGCCTTGCAGACCAAAATGAAGCCCCTGCATATAGTGGGAGCAAATCTCAAACATGGCATGAGGCAAGGAGTATCATTGATAGGGCTCTTGCACAGGGCAGATTTTCTTTATCAGAGCATGAATCAAAGGAATTTTTGAAGGTATGGGGCATTCCAGTAAACAGGGAAAGATTGGTACATGACAGAGCTGAGTTTAAGAAGGCCTTAAATGAAATTGGATTTCCCGTGGTAATAAAGGCAGGCGCTCAGAACCTCAGCCATAAGACCGAGAAAGGCCTTGTCTACATAGACATCAGGAATGAACAGGAAGCCATAGATGTTTTAAGGCAAATAGAGAAGACCTTAAGTGATGAATCTCCTCCTGTCCTTGTTGAAGAGATGGTAAAGGGGTCAAGAGAGCTTGTCGTTGGTCTTATCAGGGATAAACAATTTGGTCCCTGTGTGATGTTTGGTCTGGGAGGAATACTTACAGAAGCGTTGAAAGACAATACCTTTCGAGTGGCGCCGGTAAGTTATGAGGAGACCCTTGCCATGTTCGAAGAGATAAGGGCCCGAGATATCCTGAGAGAGTTTAGAGGAATGCCACCTGCCAATCTTGATAGCCTTGCCAGGATAATTATGGTAGTGGGTCAGATAGGATTGGAACATGAGGAAATCAAAGAGATTGATATTAATCCTGCGATTCTATCAGACAAAGGACCTGTGGGAGTCGATGCCCTGATTGTGCTCGATAGCAAGGAATTAAAACATGGAAAGTAAACAGGTTCTGGCAACATGTCAATATAACTTGATGAATGAGGAGTTAGATGCTATATACAATTTTTAGTAGGTCTTGTTTTAGAATTCTCTGTTATAAAACAATTTTACTCCCCGGAGGTGATTTATGACAGAAAAAAAGGTATTCGGACATAGAGTGGTTGGAAAGATTATAGGGCTCAAAGGTTCTTGCAATGCAGGTCACAAAGTTGGGGATGAGTTTGAGTTAAGCGGGCATGACACTGCCGGCTTATGCGGATTTCTCTACCATGATATCTTTCCTTATATCATCATGCTTCAGTTTGGGGGAGGCTTTCCTGCAGAGTGGGGAAATCCAGATGTCATTGAACTGGAGTGTATGGATAGGGTCAATGTCCTGCAGATCAGACTTACCCGGATAAAAAGAGAAGGACAAGAATAAAAAAGACCCTGTAGCTAAATACTGGAAGGAACGGGCCTAAAAAACAATTAAACAAAAGAGAGGTACAATCATGGAAAGCAAGATAGCCCGGTTGCTCAACTTAAAATACCACCCTGTTGCCATCCTCTGGACCGATGATAAGCCCGAGAAGGCCATGAGCTTTAAGCAGGGCAAATGGGGTTGTGTTATGTGGATGCTGGCAAGTGTAGCAAAAGGGAGAATAGCTGTTTTTGATAAAGACACCTATGGTTGCTGGGGCGGTGGGGTTGGCCTGGGATTCGGGAATCAGTATCTCCATTTCCCAGGCGGACTTGAATGTTTTTATTATTTCCTGTCTACAGGCAATGATAACTGGGAGACTGGCCGGGCCATAGCAGAAAAAATAGGGTCTCTGGCAGGCAAAGAATTTTCGGAGGACTTCTGCCACGGGGAAGGATATATAAAATCCCCAGAGTTGGTAAAGCGTTTCATTGATACCCTGCCTATCATGGAGGTTCCTAAAAAATATGTGGTCTTTAAACCCTTAACCGATATCGAGTTAGGTAAAGAACAGCCCCAGGTGATTGTGTTCCTTGTAAATCCGGATCAACTTTCCGGCCTCGTGGTCCTGGCCAATTACGGTAGGGGGGACAACGAGAACGTAATCATCCCCTTTGCAGCTGGATGCCAGCAAATAGGAATCTTACCTTACCGGGAAGCACGCTCAGAGCGTCCCCGGGCAGTCGTAGGCTTAACAGACCTCTCTGCAAGGAACAACCTTAAAAGACAGCTTGACAGAAATATATTTACCTTTTCCGTTCCATGGCAGATGTTTAAGGAGATGGAAGAGAACGTTTACGGGAGCTTTTTAGAGAAACAGACATGGAGGTCTCTAAAGGAACCAGATAAGCAGTGACCCTGGAGATTATAAACCTGAAACAGAAAGCCATGACTCTTATACACAGGATAGAAATCCCTGTACCCTTTCCGATAGGCTCGGTTAACTGCTATTTCATTGAAGACTCGCTCCCTACCCTGATTGATGCTGGTTTTTATTCAGAGGATTCTTTGAGGCGGGTCAGCCTTGCTCTTGAAAAGATAGGGCACAGGCTTTCTGACATCAAGCGAATCCTTCTTACCCATGGACACATAGATCATATGGGGCTTGCCGGGGAGATATTCAGGATGAGCGGAGCAGAGGTCTTCATTCATCCTCTGGACAGGGATAAAACTATCTGGAGTCCGGAAAAGAAGGTCGAGGAAAGAATAGAGGGTTTTTCACGATTCTTGAGAGAAGCAGGTTTGCCAGAAACCCTGATACAGACCCTCTCTCATCAGATGAGCGAACATTTTAAAAGGTTTTTCCCGGACAAGTTTGATGTGAAATATATTGGAGGTGGAGAGAGTTTTGCCTTTGATGAGTTTTCTCTAAAAGTGCTTCTTACCCCCGGACATACACCGGGCTCAGTCTGTTTTTTTGACCCCAGGGAGGGAAGGCTCTTCTCTGGAGACCACCTTTTAGAAAATATTAGCCCAAACCCTTTGATAGAAACCGAGAATCAGGATCTAAACAGGGACTATAAGAGCCTTTCCTCTTATCTAAGCTCGTTAGAGGTTATAAGGAATCTGGATGTGGCATTGATCCTGCCTGGACACGGCTTCCCTTTTTCGAATCATCGAAAACGAATCAATGCAATAATAGACCACCATCGTATGCGTAAGAAAGAGATTCTGAATATTTTAAAGACCTACAGTGAAAGGGTCTCTGGTCTACACGGAATGACACTTTTTGCAATCAACCAACAACTATTCCCCAATCTTGAAGGCTATGATATATTTCTCGGTCTTTCGGAGACTCATGCACACCTACAAATACTTGAAGGAGAGGGTGTGGTCAGGTCTTATCAGGAACAGGGGGGACAATTATATAGTCTAAATTCTCCCCCATGACCGCCTGTTTCTGTTCCTCCATCAGCCTTTCCTCTTAACCTTTTTCCAGGTTCATCTCTTTTCTTAGGAATGTATATAACCATTAACCCTTAATCAATTGGCCGGGGATTCGAATCCTCCACGGCCCATATTCTAATAGATTACTCCTTTTTCTAATTGTCCAGCCTTTTTCTGTGAGACGTTATTATTTGTATCTTCAAGAATCTCCATCTTCAGTATAGGGAATTGACTGGTATTGAAATCCTGGGCTGCACAAATTGGTAAATTCTTATAGCCAAGAAACCAGTCTCCTTTCTTAGGACGCCTCACCTCGCCGGTTACCAGAAACCTTATCTCCTTTACCATAATCCAACCTCCTTACTTTATATATATTCACAGGTCAGTAATCTGTAAATGATATAAATCACAATTAG
>DHGO01000183.1 GCA_002402795.1 Deltaproteobacteria bacterium UBA4796 | reverse complement strand
TGTTTTTGCCATACCCATATTTTGGATGTTTTACAATATCAAGATATTCAGAACCCTTATCGAGGATGATAAGTTTGATCCTGAGTTCATCGGCTGTCTTTTGCGCACGGAGGTTTTTTCCTCTGTCCTTCCTGCTTGTAAAGAAAGAAGTAAAATGGAGCCCTGTAACCTCTATCTGCTGTTCAAGGACAAGCCTTGTAGCAACTGCACTATCAAGGCCACCGGACATAAGAGAGATTGCCTTTTTTTTCATACCCTTGCTTTCAATTATTTGGTATTTATACCCTCTACATTTTAAATGCTTTCTAAGATTCTCTCTTCAAGAGTATTTATTTTAATGCCTGAGCCAGCCCCGGGCAATGGCTGAACAGGGTTTGTAAGAAGGAACTGACCTTCACCAATCCAGTTTTTGAGGAGTGTTGCAATTTCTAAAGCCTTTGAATAACTTGATATAGGAAATGTTGGTATCTCTTTACCATTTATGGTGATTGTGCCTGATTTCAACTGCCCATAGGTAACCTCACACAAGCTTTTTGACACTCTATCAGGATAGTCGATCCCGTAATCTACAACCTGAGCCCAAAAATCATCGTCGCTCCTTGATGTATAATACGCCATCTCCTCATCGAGGATAGGAATAGGTATGCCAAGCCCTACAAAAAGCGTAGCACCATATCCAATAAAGCTTGCCCCTTTTAGAAACATTCCATTCATATTCTTTGCATCTCCAATTACCGCAAGGGTTCCTGCACCTGCACGAGGTATACCATCAGGTCCTCGCAATACATCAGGGTTATGTTGTGTTCCGTACCATGCAATATAGCCTATACCTCCTCCCAGGAATATGCGCGTTCCTATGCCTATGGTTCTGTACAAAGGGTCTTTCAAAAGGGGTGAAAGCTGTCCTGCACTGCAGTAATTGGCGCTATTCATATTTGGTTTAAGAACACCCATATAGGTATGGATGACTCTATTGGAGAGATTTACTGCTACATTATAATTCTGGTAACCATTTCGTGGATTATAGAGATACGCTTCGTTCACATTATCTTTATTGATAAAGGTTTCAATCTTTTTCCGTGGATAACAGTCTGTTCCGTAGGATAGGGCAACAAGATTTATATTTTTTCCGCTCACGAAATCTTCAATTACATGGCCGCCTCCATATTTGAAGGCACCGGGGTAAACTGTATTGCGTGGATCGTCTTCAGGAATGGCAGTGGCTCCAATATAGATATCAACAGCTGCAATGCCTGTGTATGCAGGGACATCGTTGAGGTAACATCTGCCTCCACCTATCTTGATTCGCGGCTTTGAATGACCAAGATTCATAAACATGCCGCTGCCGCACATGGGCCCGAATGTTCCCGTTGTTACAACATCCACATGCTGAGCTGCACCTTTTGTGCCCTTCTCTTTTGTTATCTCAATCATTTCTTCAGCGGTTACAACAACGACTTTGCCCTTTTTTATCTTTTCATTTATTTCTTCTATTGTCTTCAATGCAACCTCCTTAACATTGCTATAACCAAATCCGATTCATTATTCCTTCATAAAAGGAAGAAAGAGTTCTGTGGAGAGATACCTGTCACCGAGGCTTGGTATGATGACAACAATCAGCTTACCCTTAAACTCTTCTTCCTTCGCTATTTTAAGGGCTGCCCACATGGCTGCACCTGATGAAATGCCACAGAATATACCTTCTTCCCTCACAAGCCTTCGAGCTACCTCAAAGGCATTCTCATCGGATACCCTTACAATCCTGTCGATGATCTTCATATTCAATACAGGGGGTATGAAACCTGCGCCTATACCCTGAATTTTATGAGGGCCCGGTCTCCCTCCTGAAAGTACAGGTGATGCCTCAGGTTCAACAGCAATTACTTTAAATAAAGGCTTTTTCGCTTTTAGTGCCTCTCCTGCACCGGTTAATGTACCTCCTGTGCCTGCACCTGCAACAAGGACATCAATAGTACCATCCGTATCCTCCCATATCTCTTGAGCAGTTGTCATCCTGTGGGCCTCAGGATTTGCTGGATTTTCGAATTGTTGAAGCATGAGAGCCTTTGGATTTTCTTTTATTATCTCTTCAGCCTTTTCAAGGGCACCAGCCATACCGAGGCTGCCTGGCGTTAATACAACTTCAGCACCAAAAGCTTTAAGCATGGCACGACGTTCCATGCTCATTGTGTCCGGCATTGTAAGAATAAGCTTATACCCCTTCACCGCACACACGAATGCAAGGGCAATGCCAGTATTACCACTTGTGGGCTCAACAAGAATCGTATCTTTCTTTATAAGCCCCTGCTTTTCTGCTGCCTCTATCATGCTTACACCAATCCTGTCCTTAACGCTTCCGCAGGGATTAAAATATTCGAGTTTTGCAACAATAGTAGCATTAACCCCGAGGGAAAGTTTATTAATCCGTACAAGGGGTGTATGACCAACAAGCTTTGCTACATCTTCAGCAATCTTCATTCTATCCCCGGCAAGGACAACAAGAATTATACAACAAATATGATTGGAATAGTAAGGCTTTTATAAAAAACATAGCGGGTATATAGAAAATACCACGTCTTTGAATCAGCCTATGGTAATGCCATATTTTATCTCTGCTTCAGAGCGACGTGCATAGATAGGTTCATTACTGTATGGCTCCTTTTTAGCCATCATTTCCAGGCCATATTTGATAAGTGCTTCACCTGAAACATGGGTGGACCATTCAGTAATAATGGCAATACCATCGTAGCCATGAAGATGCTTTTTGCATAGCCCTGCACCGCTACCGAATAGGAGACATGGTTTCTTAAGGTATTTTGACAATTCTTCAGGTTTTATTGCCTGATAATCAGTAAGACGCTTAAGGTTTTCTTGTTGCGCCTGATAGAGGCAAAAGAATACCTCGCCCTTCTTTGCATCAATAAGGGGAGAAAGATGGTAGCCTTCCATAGAGCGAAAGGGAAATGCAAGCACATCAAGGGTAGGAAGACCTATGAGGGGGATAGACTTACCTGCCTTTATACCCTTACAGAAAGCAAGGGCTACCCTGATGCCGGTAAACGAACCGGGTCCTAATGTTACGATGACAGTAGACACATCGTTGATGGTACAGGCGTGGTCAGAAAGTATGCTTGAAACACAGGATGCAATGATTTCTGAGGGTGGCCTATGTGCATGTATATGCCTTTCTTCAATAATGTTTTCAAACTCTGAAAGGACTATGGTCATTGAGGAAAGAGAGTTATCAACGGCAAGGAGAATACCATGTTTCCTATTTTCCATAGAACATTCTCATGATGTCATTGAAGAATGCGAGAATCATAACTGCAACGAGAATGCCCATTCCTATCTTTTGAGCTATATCTACAGCCCGTTGTGAAAGCCTTCTTCTGGTGATGAGCTCTATAGTGTGGAAAAGAATATGACCGCCATCAAGGATGGGGATAGGAAAGAGGTTGATAATACCAAGATTGATACTGATGAGGGCAATGAAATAGGCGAGGTTTTTCTTTCCCTCTTTTGCCTGTTTCCCTGCCATTTCAAGAATGAGTATGGGGCCACCGATATTTTTTGGCGATATACTTCCAATGACCAGTTTGACAATACCAATAACCGTTATCTTTGAAAGGTAATAGGTCTGATAAAAGGCTTTTGTTGCAGCACTGAATACATTTTCATTCCTGATAATGAATTCATTTGATGCCCCGATGCCAATAACCTTTCTCTTAATGGTCTCCCCGAAAATATTCTTCCCTTCAATCTCTTTTGGCGTTATGGTTGTACTAATCAGGGTATCCCTCCTTTTGATAGTAAAGGCAAGGGGTTTATCGGGTGCCTCTGCCATTGCCTCCATAAGATCTCCCCATTCATGGATGTTCTTATCCTCGACCCGTACGATGACATCCCCCTCCTTGATACCTGCTTCATAAGCCGGGTATCCCTTTTCAACACTCCCTACCTTTGTGGAAAGCACAGAGTATCCGCTTACAAAAACAGCATAGAAGAGCACGGAAGCAAAGAGTATGTTGAAGAGGGGGCCTGTAAAGGCAATAAGTATTTTTACAAAAGGGTGTTTATGGGCATAGGAGCGATGAATCTCTTCTTCACTTACAATCTCATCAGGGGATTCACCGAGAAGCTTTACATATCCGCCGAGAGGCACAAGGGATAGGGCATATTCAGTCTCACCTTTTGTTTTTTTAAGTATTTTTTTCCCGAAGCCAATAGAGAAAGTGAGTACCTTTACATTAAAGATTCGTGCTACCATAAAATGACCAACCTCGTGAACGAGTATAAGAAGACTCAGGGCAATGAAGCCATAAATGATATTAACCATAGAATTTCCTCAATTGTCTTTCGGTATAGGCTATTGCCCACTCATGAATCTCCCAGACAGTCTTGATGCTGTCAATAACAGGGGTTCTCGGGTGATGTTCAATAGCTTCTTCAATAAGCACAGGAATTGTACTGAACCGTATCTTGCCATCCATGAATGCCTGTGATGCAACCTCATTTGCAGCATTGAGTACAATAGCAGCGCTATCTCCCTGTTCAAGGGCAGTAAAAGCGAGCTTTAAGGAGGGAAATTTATCCATATCAGGAGGATAAAAGGTGAGTTTCATGATATGTTCAAAATTCACCACAGGAAAGGGAAGGGATAAGCGCGTACCCTGATTCAATGCAAAGGCAATGGGAATTTTCATATCAGGGTAAGCCATATAGGAAAGGATAGAGCCATCTATCATTTCTATCAAACCATGAAGGATGCTTTCAGGATGGACGACTACTTTAATGCGGGATTGATGAATATCAAAAAGCCAGCGAGCCTCAATAACTTCAAGGCCTTTATTCATAAGGGTTGCGGAATCGAGGGTTACCTTGGTACCCATTTTCCACGTAGGGTGGTTGAGTGCTTCGCTTGTGGTAACATGTTCGAGGTCCTCTTTTTTATAATCTTTAAAAGGGCCTCCTGATGCGGTAATAATGATGTTTTTCAGTTCTTTTCTATCAATTGTTTTCAAAAGCTGAAAGAGGGCGGAATGTTCACTGTCAACAGGAATGAGTGTGGCAGGCTCTTCTTTCATCATTTTTGAAATGATTCTTCCCGCCATAACAAGGCTTTCTTTATTGGCAAGGGCAAGAACCTTTCGATATTTCAGTGTTTCGATTGTTGGTTCAAGCCCGATACTTCCTGGCAGGGCATTTACCACTATATCGTTGTCCATGGCTAACATTTTCTTTATTCCCTGGACACCGGTAAGGATTCTCGTTCTGTTATGGGAAACGTTATGTTTTGCCTTATCATCGTAGACACATACGTACTGTGGTTTCCATTCCTTTATCTGGGCATTGAGAAGCTCTATGTTTTTTTTACAGGCAAGCCCGAATACCTCAAATGAATCTTTCTGTGTTGCTATTACGTCAAGGGTTGCCCTTCCTATGGAACCGGTTGAACCGAGTATAACAACGCTCTTTTTCATCCCTTTATCCCTGAGAGATAGTGATATAGAAAGGGTGTGGTGAAAATAAAGCTATCGAATTTATCCAGTAAGCCACCATGACCGGGGATAAGCGATGAAGAATCTTTTGTCTCACACACCCTTTTCGCCATTGATTCAAAAATATCTCCAAACTGTGCAAGAACACCTATGATGGCACCTATAATAAGAGCCTCCACCATAGTCATCCTGGTAATCCGGTAAGTAAAAAGCATAATGAGCATGCTTCCTGAAACTGCACCTCCCAATCCTTCGAAGGTTTTTTTTGGACTGATACGGGGTACCAGTGGATTTTTTCCAAAGGTTTTTCCAATGAATAATGCATTGGTATCGCTTGCCCATATAGCGCACAGAAATATCAACGGGAAGGTATTACCTATTTCTTTAAGTAGATACATATAAAACAAGGGAAGGACAATAAATATCTCACACATAATCAATGTATGTATTCCCTTGATTGTATCCCTGTTTATATTTTCGCGAATGCTTTCGCCTTTCAAGAATTTTATGACCATATAGATTAAAGTGGAGAAAATGAGCCACAGGATGTATGTATTGAGTGATCTCTGATACAGAGGAATGAAGGAAATCATGGTAAGAAAGAGAATAAGATACCGCTCCCGTAGATCCGCCATAATTACAAGCTCAAAGATGGCAATTACTGCAACACAGGAGAGAAACACAAAAAACCATTTCAGGGATAAAAAGTAAAAGAAAGATGCAATAACAGGTGCAAGAAAGATACCGCTGATTATACGTTTTTTTATCTCCCCCATCTACCCTTCCTTTACCATTCCAAAGCGCCTCTCTCGGGTTGAGAATACCTTGAGTGCCTTAAGGTACGCATCTTTTCTAAAGTCAGGCCAGAGCACATCCGTTATGTAGAGTTCGGTATATGCAATCTGCCATAGAAGAAAATTGCTAATCCTCATCTCACCGCTTGTCCTTATAAGGAGGTCAGGATCAGGCATATCACCGGTGTACAGGTATTTTTTAAATGTTTTTTCAGTAATTCTCAGGAGGCTTCCTTTTCTAATATCATGGGCAATCTGCTTTACTGCATTGAGAATTTCCTGCCTGCCACCATAACTTAATGCTATGGTTAAGACAAGCTTCTTGTTTTTTGCAGTTTGCGCCATGGTGTTATAAAGGAGTGTCCGGATTCTCTTTGGAAAATCCTGTATTGCGCCAATAATATTAAAGCGTATACCCTTTTCCATCATAAGGGGGATTTCCTGGACAAGGTAATGGGCAAGGAGTTCAAGAAGCTTTTTTACTTCTTCCTTTGGCCTTATCCAGTTTTCTTTAGAAAATGCATAGAGGGTCAGATAGGGTATACGAAGCTCACATGATGATGTCACTATTTCTCGTACTGATTCCATACCGCGAATATGACCTTCAACCCTTGGAAGATGTCTCTGTCGAGCCCACCTTCCATTACCATCCATGATGATAGCCACGTGGGTTGGAAGTTTGATGTTTTTTGTCGCTTGCATTGAGAAACTTAGATTTCGAGAATCTCTTTTTCTTTCTCGAGATATATTTTGTCAGCCATCTCTATATATTTGTCAGTCACTTTTTGCACATCTTCGTGCTGTTTGTGGAAGTCGTCTTCGGACAGGATTTTATCTTTTTCCATTTTTTTCAATTTTTCATTGATTTCTCTTCGGATATTTCGGGCAGAAATCTTGGCATTTTCAAGCATTTTGCCACCGAGTTTTGTAAGCTCTTTCCTCCGTTCTTCTGTAAGTTTTGGGAAGGAGAGGCGGATAATCTTTCCATCTGATATAGGTGTTACCCCGATATCTGATTTCTGAATGGCTTTTTCAATCTCCGCGATGACAGAATTGTCCCATGGTTGAATCGTGATGGTTCTACTATCAGGGACACTGATGGTTGCCAGTTGATTGAGAGGCGTTGGTTGATTGTAGTAGATAACCTTTATATCATCCAGAAGGGATACTGATGCTACCCCTGTCCTCAACTTTGAAAGGTCTTTCTTTAATGTGGCTATTGTCTTCTTTAATTTATCCTCAAGCTCTTCAATAATCTCGTTCTTCATAATTACCTCCTCACAATTGTGCCAATGCGTTCCCCTGAAACCAACCGCTTCAAATTATTTTTACCTTTTATATCGAATACAACAACAGGAATATTATATTCCATACATAGCAACATGGCTGTTGCATCCATGACTTTCAGGTTACGCTTGAGCGCTTCTCTGAATGATAGGGTGTGAAAAAATTTTGCATTCTTAAAAAGTTTAGGGTCTTTATCATAAACGCCATCAACCTTGGTTGCCTTAAAAATAACATTGGCATTTATTTCAATTGCCCTCAGCGCAGCGGTTGTGTCTGTGGTGAAAAAGGGGTTGCCCGTACCGCCTGCAAAGATTACAATTTCACCTCTCTCCAGGCTGGCAGTAGTTTGCTGTAAGGTATATGGTTCGGCAAACTTCTCTATGGCAAAAGCAGTCTGCAATTTCGCTTTAAGACCTGTTTTTTCAAGGATATCCTTAAGTGCAAGACCATTTATGACTGTTGCAATCATGCCCATATAGTCACCGGTTATTCTATTGATGCCCAGTCTCTCTCCCTGAGCACCTCTATAAATGTTTCCACCTCCTATAACAATGCCTATTTCTATTCCAGGTTCTTGCAATTCCTTTATTTGGCCGGATATATCGTGTAAAATATTTACATCTATTCCATATGCCTTAGCGCCTGTCAGGGCCTCGCCACTCAATTTTAATACAATCCTCTTATATTTCATATTAATCCGAGAGTGTTTCCCCTAACTGGAATCTGACAAACCTGCGTATGACGATCTTTTCACCAAGCTTTACCACAAGTTCTTCAAGGAGCTCTTTTACTGTAATGTCAGGGTTTTTAATAAAGGATTGTTCCATGAGACAGACTTCCTGGTAGAACTTTTCCATCTTACCTTCTGCAATTTTATCCACAATCTTTTCTGATTTTCCTGATTCAAGAGCCTGTTTGATATATATATTTTTTTCTTTTGTCTTCACCTCTTCAGGGATGTCCTCTCTCTGTATATAGAGAGGATTGGATGCGGTAATCTGCATGGCAATATCTTTTACAAACTCCTGGAACTCTTTTGTGTTAGCCACAAAGTCTGTCTCGCAGTTAACCTCAACCATGACCCCTATCTTACCACCTGTATGGATATAAGAAGCAATTAATCCTTCTGATGCAATCTTGCCAACCCTTTTCTGAATCTTTGCCAATCCTTTTTCTCTTAAAAACTCTATTGCCTTTTCCATATCCCCGCTGGCATGTTTCAGGGCTTCTTTACAATCCATAAGCCCCACGCCAGTCTTTTCTCTCAATCTTTTTACAAGCTCTGCAGTAATATCCATCTATCCTCCTCCTTCACCATCGTAATATCCCTGGTATTTTTCTTCGATAAGACTTTCGTCAACAAAAGGTTTTGGCTCCGCTAAAGGCTCTTCATCCTTTCCTTGAAATTCCTCTACGTAGAGGGCTCTACCCTCAAGCACAGCATCTGCAATCTTCATGGTAATAAGCTTTATAGCCCTGATAGCATCATCATTGCCAGGAATCACAAAATCTATATCATCAGGGTTACAGTTTGTATCAACAATGCCAACAGTCGGAATACCAAGCTTTTTTGCTTCGTTAACTGCAATGTATTCTTTTTTTGGATCCACTATATAAAGTGCACCGGGAAGGCGGTCCATATCCTTAATGCCACCTATATTTCTTTCAAGTTTATCTATTTCCCTTTCGATGCTTATAGCCTCCTTCTTAGGAAGTGCCTTGTATATGTTGCTATTTTTAAGCTCTTCATATTTTTTTAATCGTTCAATGCTCTTTTCGATAGTTTGAAAATTTGTCAGTGTGCCACCGAGCCAGCGGGCATTCACGTAAAAGGCATTACATCTCTTTGCCTCTTCTTCAATGGCTCCCTGTGCCTGTTTTTTTGTTCCCACAAAGAGGATGTATTCATTGTGGGAGGCAACCTCTTTAACGAAGTTATAGGCTTCTTTAAACATCTTAAGGGTTTTTTGTAAATCAATGATATAGATGCCATTACGGGCGCCAAAGATATAGGGTTTCATCTTTGGATTCCACCGTTTAGTCTGATGACCGAAATGAACACCTGCCTCAAGAAGTTGTTTGATGGTTAAGTTAGACATTCAGACCTCCTGGTTATGCTTCCGCCTTTCGCACTTTAGTAAATAGACAGTTTTCACTGCACCCTATTACTAATTGAAAGACGTGTAAAATTATTACGCCTTTTAACTATCATATAAGTTCAAATATTTCAACATAAATCTGTTTATTCCATACCGAGAATTCGATCCGGAAGGTATTCCCTCTCTTCGCTGGTGCTTCATCTCCGACCATTCTTAGAGTTCCCTCAGCTTAAATGCGGGCGACCCTGCACCGAGCAGGGTACCCCGCTGTTAATTCCACCCAGCCCCTGGGGTTCAAGCGAAGATACATCCGCGCATTTATTCCCTGCATAATGCAGGGAAGCACCTCGGGCACTCTAAGTGGTACTATCTTTTTCAGGGTATAACTGAGTAGCAACCAAGAACGTACCTGAGATTTGATTGAGAGGCCGGTATCCGACAATACAGTGTGTCCTTATGGATACGGATAGGTAACTAAAACCTTATAATGGTTCTGTAAGAGACCTGCACGGGAATAGTTTGGAGGAGGTGCTTTCACTTTTTACTTGACGCCCTTTTTTATAGGTGACCCCTTTTCAATACTCAATAAAAAGATAAGAACGTTCTACGGGAGGCTTGTCAACAACCATAAACCGAAGAAACTGGCAGTAATAGTGGCAATGAGGAAACTGCTCCTTATTGCCCATGCAGTCTATATAAGTAAGGTTCCGTACCGTGAGGTTGCATAAAAACAAAAGGAGAGTTTAGGGCTTGACTTTAATGACCGTATCCGTATTTCTTGTACAAATTATGCTATTGAGTTTTTTTGATGTCAAGTAGAAAAAGCAAACTATTTTATTAAGTTATGCTTGCTTTTTATATCGTAATTATATCATTCTATGCACTCAGGGTGAGTCAGTTCCCCTCATTCGCAAATAAAGAGGCAGAAAAAGGCATAGAGATACTAACCCAGAAATTCCTTGATTACTTAAGGCAAAAGGAACATTTAAGTTACGGGCTTATACGGCGGCAGGCTGATGTCAACAATAAAGATTCGACCCCCTTCACCCCCAAATCACCAATCTCGGCTTTAAAGGCAGGTAAAAATGATTGAAAACCTTATAATAAAAGACCTGACCCCCCAAATATCATGACCCCCCAAATATCAGACCCCCCAAATATCATACGCCACAGGTACCCCAGGTAC
>DHGO01000060.1 GCA_002402795.1 Deltaproteobacteria bacterium UBA4796 | reverse complement strand
TAACTTTGACGTCAAATTAGTATTACAACCCATATGTTTCCCCAATTAAGCAATATATTTATGAAAGAAGTCTTTTTTCTTACAGGCTATAAAAAAATGTGGGGTATTGTTGGGTTTATTATTGTCTTTCTGGCAGTCATACCCCTTACCGATACCCTGCGAACTGCATTTCGTCAGACCTTCAGAGTGCAGCAGGAAACATCTTTTATCAGGGCACAAATCTTCAATTCTATAACTGTCTTTATCATGCTCTTCCTTTTCATCCTGCTTGTATGCGCTGAAATCCTATACTCTATTATCAGTAATGCCCTTTTCTCTGAAGAACCATATCTCCTTATTATATCTGGCTTCTTCGCATCCCTTCTCGTTGCTACCCTTTTTCTCAGTGCCTTCTACAGAACATTTTCACCTCGAAGAATAAAAAAAGTTCATCTCTTTGTATCGTCGTTAATCATTGCAGTCCTTTTAATCCTTACACGATATCTATTTGCTCTATTCCTCTCAATAAACCCCCAGTATGGATATGTCTTTGGATCCCTGAAGATGATTTTTGTGACATTCATATGGATTTATTGCTCCTTTCTTATAATAATTTTTGGTGCTGAACTTATTGTTAATGCAGGCAAGAAAGATGCCCTTCTCCTGAAAGGTCTTTTTCTTGAGAACCCACGTCAATCATTCCGAACACTCATGAATAAATTTATTACAACCTACCAGGAGGGGGATGTAATTTTTCGTGAAGGCGAATCAGGTGATAATATGTTCTACATTCTTAATGGCTCTGTAACTGTCAGCAGAAAAGGGCAGACCATCAGCATTATAGAAAAGGGTGGATACTTCGGTGAGATGTCTATGCTCCTTAATACACATCGGACCGCAACGGCCATTGTCATGGAGTCAGATACACAACTGGTATCCATTTCCCAGAATAATTTTGATGTAATCTTGAGTGAAAATCCAAATATAGTCCTTTCAATTCTCAAAGAGATGACTTCAAGACTTAAAAGGACTGACGAAAATATTTAGGTTCCCTGTTGCCGATATGAATATTAAACCCATAAGAATAGTCAGTCCTGTGTGGAAGCGAGCGATGCCCGATACATGATGCTGGATGCACGATAAAAACTTTTCAGCATTCAGGAATCATTCTGCCTCCTGACTCCTGTATTCTGGATTCTAATCACAGGGGATTCATTATAAGAAGCTATTGCAAATATCAGAGAGGCTATTGAACTATATCTCGAAACACTGTCTAAAGAAGAAATAAAGGAATGTCTGAGCAGGGAAATTCTCACAACTACATTGCAGGTACAAGTTGCCCAAGCTACCCCGACTGACACCGCAAGAGGCAGAAAATATGTTATTGAATGCTGGTTTTGAAATGGTCGGAACCAAAGGCAGTCGCAGGATATACATAAAAGAAAATATGTTTTTCTAACCAGATAATCGCCAACCTAATCGCCAACCTAATCGCCAACTCTCAGACCAAGGCATAGCTTATTGATCTTCCTTTGCTTTTTCTTTTAACGACCCCCAATTTAACGAGTTTAGATATTTCTTTCCGTACCCCTTCGTCCGAAAGTCCGAACACTTCTCTCATCTCTCTGTTTGTAATCGCTCCTTTTTCTATAATTTTTTCCACAATCTTCATCTGCCTTTCGGTCAGGGCTATCTGACCCTTTTCTTTGAGGGCTTTAATATTTTTGCTCAGGCCAATAACTTTTTTCTTTACTGCTTCTATACTGACTGCCACCCCGTTCGTAAAGTACTCCAGCCAGGCAGTAATGTCACCAACGTTCGGATTAACAGTTTTCAATGCTGCATAGTAGGCGCGACGGTCTTGATCGTAATAATCATCAAGGGCAAAGAATCTTTTGACATCGAAACCTCTTTTAAATAACACAATGGATGCTATAACTCTTGCTGTTCTTCCATTGCCATCTATAAATGGATGAATCCTTACAACCTCGTAATGAGTGATGCCAGCCTCTATAACCGGATCAATCTCATTAACTATAGGAGAGTTGAACCAATCAAGAAATTCATTTATCAGTTCAGGAATCTGTTCCGTTTCTGGCGGTTTAAATACAATTTCACCGGTTATTCTATTTACCACAAATACCTGACGATTTCTAAAGACACCTTCATCTCCAGGATTCTCCAGGGTCTCTCTCGTGACTGTCTTATGAACTTCCAGTAAATCTTCGGACTTAAATGGAGATCTTTGGGCAAACTCTGGAATTTCCTCTAATGCTTCAAGATAATTCAAAACCTCCTGTTTGTCCTTCCTCCTCACCATGATGTCTCTGCCTGCTGCCAGGTCACTCACTTGTTCAAGAGAAAGGGGGTTACCTTCGATAGCTGTAGAAGAATGGGCGCTCCTGATAATTGCTTCACGCCGAAGGGTTACCTCCCATTTGGGAATCAGTGGTGAATGCAGGATTACTTCTCTTGCAGCAGCAATCTGTGTTAGATTATTCACGATCTTATCTGTATATTGAAAATTAGGCTCAAACATAATCAGCCTCCCGTAAGAAATAGTCAAATTTGAGGGTAGATCTCAAATTTTTATTCTTTTTCAGTGACAACCACCTGTCCTTGTGCGCTCACACCGGTTTCCAGCACGGCGCATAGTCGCTTGCCTGGTTTGCTCAGTGAAAGCCCTGCCATCTTTTCAAATCTGCTCAATATTTCTACACACAATTTATTTGATAGTTTCTCCATTTCCCTTTTGTAATCTCTTTTCATCTGCAAGGAATTCTGGAGTTCCTCTTTAAGCACACCTTTTATTGCATCCACATAATACCTCTGTTACCATACAAAATAATAGATATTGTATTGTGTATGGTACAATTGTCAATAAAAATTACTATACAACTACATGGGATTACTGTTGTGTATGGTAATAATAAATTCTGATTGCATATGACAACCTATTGAGACGGCTGGAGAATAAAAAAATCAGAGTTCCTCCATCTTCCATTTCTATGATAAACTACCCCGCCGCAAGCAGCAGGGTATCAGAGGATAAAACCTCTGATTCTGATAAGAACTTGTTTCACCCTGTAGCAAGCTACAGGGAATTATCAAGTTAAAGACGTTTCTATGTCCGGGGTTTAACTTCTTATTCCCTTGCCCCCTTGAACCCTCGAATCCTTGAACCCCAACTATATTGAATTTTCGCTTGACATAACTGACATAATTTATCATAATATAGTCAGTTTAGTGACCGTATTGGGTGAATATGTATATACCGCAAAAGCAGTTAGAGAACCTTAAAAAACTGGTTGCCCCGGGAAAGGTAGCGGTCATCTACGGGCCAAGAAGGTGCGGAAAGACTACCCTGATCAACAAGTTTCTGGAAAAAACCAAGGAAAAATTTGTACTTGCCAGCGGAGACGATATAACTGTCCGGGAATATCTGGGCAGTCAATCGGTTCCCAAACTCAAAGGTTTTGTGGGCAGCAACGACCTCCTGGTCATTGACGAGGCCCAGCGGGTCAAGGGTATAGGTCTGAATCTGAAGCTGGTGGTGGATCATATCAAGGGTGTCAAGGTGATCGTAACCGGTTCTTCTTCATTTGATCTTGCCTGGGACATCGGTGAACCTTTGACCGGTAGGAAATACACGCTGAAGCTCTTTCCCCTTTCACAGATGGAGATTTCCAGTATTGAACAGAGATTCGAGACAGAGGCCAACCTTGAAAGCCGTCTTGTCTATGGTTCATACCCTGAGGTAGTGCTCACCGCGGACAACCAATTAAAGGAGAAGTATCTCAAAGAAGTAGTCGGCTCTTACTTGTACAAGGACATTCTGGAATTGGAAGGGCTGAGACATCCCGACAAGATTGTCCGCCTTTTGCAATTGCTCGCCTTTCAGATAGGCAAGGAGGTTTCTTTCAATGAACTGGGAGGACAACTCGGAATAAGCAAGAATACTGTTGAGAGATACCTGGAGCTTTTGGAAAAGGTCTTTGTTGTGTTTAAACTCCCCGGTTTCAGCAGAAACCTGCGTAAAGAGATCAGCAAAAATGCCCGCTATTATTTTTATGATATTGGTATCCGCAATGCCCTGATAAATAATTTCAACACGCTGCACATGAGGGATGACATCGGGATGCTGTGGGAAAACTATATCATTATGGAAAGGATAAAAAAGCAGGAATATCTCGGGCTGTCGGCAAACAACTATTTCTGGAGGACTTACTACCAGCGGGAGATTGATTTTGTTGAAGAGCGCGGAGGGAAGCTTTACGGCTACGAGATCAAGTGGAAAAAGGGAGCGGGCAAACCGGCAAAGGCATGGCTTGAAAATTACGAAAATGCAAGCTATGAAGTAATAAACAGGGACAATTATTTCGAGTTTATCATGTAGCTAAAAAATGCTTGATACCTGATACACAATGCACGATGACCGATTTATGATAAAAGCGTTTCGGCGTTTGGGACTTTAATTCTGCCTCCTGACTCCTGTATTCTGGATTCTAAGCATCTCACAATTCCCTTGACAACCTATTGAGACGGCAGGAAAATAAGAAAACAGGGGAAAGAATGGAGATAAAAAACTGATAATAAAAGACCTGACCCCAAATTTTGCAGAAGCAATTATACTCCAAAATCCATACAATCAGTTGTTTCCCAAAGAAGTATTAGAAAAAGCATTTTAAAGACTAAAGGCACTTGGATATGAAGGCAAATTAATCACACCACCGGAGAGCCGATAAATAGGGGGGGGTAAATGATTCCCGACTACTACAAAATCCTCAAAAAAGGAAAACCGAGGGGTCAGGCACCGACAAGGGGCAAGGGGGGAACCTGAAAACACTTTGCAATTGTATTATTCCCACATTTGTAGTAACATTATAGAGGAGGTGATATCATGAAGTTTATAGGGGTTCGGGAATTTAAACAGGATGCTATAAAATATCTAAACGAAGGTAATGAAATCGTTGTCATGAAACGGAAAAAGCCGATTGCCCGGCTTGTCCCGGTTCGGGAGAAAACAGCTGAAATGGTATTTCTCGAAATTGGAAGAGTACTCAATGATGCAGGCATATCGGAAAAAGAAGCCTTAAAAGCTCTTGATTTAGCCAGACAGAAAATATATGGCTAAGATCGTTATCGACGCCAATATTATTATTTCAGCCTCATTCGGCGGAAAACCACTTGAAGCTGCCGTCAGGGCAATGAGTAAACACAAGGTCTACGTATCCCGAGAGATTGAACAAGAATTAATAGGGGTCTTTTCAAGATTGTCGAAAAAGCTTACAGGAGAGCAACAGGTTTCCATCCGTGAGAAAATTCGTAAGCTTATTGAGATGGCAGTGTTTGTTGATGTATCAACCCAAGTTGCCTTATCAAGGGATGCAAAGGATGATCACTACCTTTCATTGTGTAAGGAAGTGGGAGCCGATTTTTTCATAACCGGAGACAAAGATTTATTGGATATTCCTAAGGATATACTCAAAAAAGAAGGCATTCAAACGCGTATTATTAACCCCCGCGAATTTCTGGAAGAGACAGTGAAATGAGCATGCTATAGAAACGCTCTTGAAACGTTGACATTTGACGAGAAGTAGAGGAGCGAAGGCATTGAGGGGAAGAAGGGATTCGATGCACGATGCATGATGAACGATTTATGATAAAAGCGTTTCGGCGTTTGGTGCTTTAATTCTGTCTCCTGACTCCTGTATTCTGGATTCTAAGCATCTCACAATTCCCTTGACAACCTATTGAGACAGCAGGAAAATAAGAAAACAGGGGAAAGAATGGAGATGAAAAACTTATAATTCAAGATCTATACCTAAATTTTCACTAAATATCTAACTCTGCCCCATGTTCTTGCAACCAGATTTTATGTTCTTCATAATCATAAATCACACGAGACACGGTACGCCAGAAATTTTTCGTGTGCCCTCTTTCAAGCATGTGAGCCATCTCATGGACCAGGATATAGTCAAAAACCTGGATGGGGGACATTACGGTGCGCCAGCTAAAATTCAACGTTCCTTTTTTACCGCATGATGCCCATCGATTGCCAAGATCTAAGACCCTGAAATCTTTAACCTCAACGCCAATTCTATTAGCATATCGGGGTATTCGAATTCGAAGCTGTTCTTCTGTCTGCTTTTTATACCATTTAATGAAATGTTTCCTGGCCCTTTCCTTTTCCTGCTCTAAGAGCTCAAAATATCCATTGTGCAAAAGCAATGAAGTCGAAACACCTTTCTGATTAACGACCCTTCCATTGTTAATCAGCCTCAGTCTATAGCTCCTGCCAAGATATAAAAACCCCTGACCACTTACAAAATCTCTCCGAACCCTTTCTCTATTCGTTTGGCTTTTATAAGCAAGTTTTTGACGAATCCATATGGTTTTACTCGAAACGAAGCTTTCTATTGCTTTAGGGTCAGCCCTAAGTGGGGTATTGATCGTAACCATCCCGTCTCGCTCAATCGTGATTCCAAGGGAACTTCTTTTGGTTCTTTTTATCAAATACTCAATACCGTGAACAATTATTTTATCTGTCATGACTTCACCAGTCTCAGATGGAGCGTTTTCGAAAGTTCGATGAATCTATCTGCAATTTTATGGATTTTCTCATAAGGAACAAGATTTCTGTCGTCTATCTCGTTGATAATCCAGGTTCTCAATAGATTCTGTGCATGTTGTCTGCGCCAGAAATCCTTTAAACTAATCTCCTGCTTAATATGGTCAACAATATCAATCACGGCTTCACAAAAATCCTTCATTTTATCCGGTTTTGGTGTTTTTCCATACTCATCTACTATGATTCCCAAAAAGGGTGCCTGAGTTTTGGGGTCAAGCCCTGTTTCATCCTCCTTTCGTCCTTCTCTGGTTTCCTTTATGAATTTCCTCAATTCCTCTGCCAGGGCATCCCAGTTATCATGGAATTCATCGAGAATTTCTTTGAGCCGTTCGCTCAATTTCTTGTAGAATGCAGGGTCTTCGTTATAATGTTTCTGGATGTGGAATCTCACCGCGTGCTCCATCTCCAGAGCCTGGGACTTCTTGGACTTTAACGCGTTTACCTCCTTCTCAAAATTCTCGTCGAAGATTGATATGGGTGGAACCTTCGGATCAACCCCTTGTGCCACGATATGCTCATCAATCAGCTTCTTTACTTTATCACCTACCCCAGTGATATTTAGCTGAGAGTCTCTGTATCGGTTTGCAGCAGCTTTGTTGATAAATCCAAGAAGCTTTAAATCATAGATATAAGGAAGCGCCTCAGGACGTGGGAAGATAATGTCCATGCTCTCAGCAAATTCACCGAATTTCTTGATGAACTCTGCCCTTACATCCACATCTCTTAATAGATTAACGCAGACATCCACGTCATTGAAGTCTTCAATTCCGTTAGCCCGAAATAAATCTACTATCCTTCTGTGACGGTCTTCAAGTTTTGGAAGTTCATCTTTGATGTTTATCAGCGCTCCCTTAATGTCCTCCTGAGCATACATGGCAAGGGCTTCTTTGAGACGATCTCCTACCCCATAGTAGTCAACCACGAGGCCGTGGGTTTTCCCGTTACAGCATCTGTTTACCCTGGCGATAGCCTGAAGGAGTTCATGGCCTTCCATAAAGCGGTCCAAGTATAAGACCTGCTCAACTGGTGCGTCGAATCCGACGAGCAACATGCTCTTCACGATAATGATAGCGAGTTTATCTTCTTTAAGAGACTTCTTAAATCTCCCATTCTTCCCAACGAGAACTTCATGTTTCGCCTTATCGGTATGTTCTTTATAGTGAGGCGGGTCATTATGGTCGGCTGAGATGATGGCGGCAAATTCCAACTCTTTTAGTATTTCTTTCTGCTTTGATGCGATTATTAAGAAACGCGTCTCTTCATCGAGGTCTTTCTGCTCTTCTTCGGAAAGTTGAAAAAGGTTCGGATCAAGAAGGTCAAATCTCTTCAAAAGCTTGTCCCTCGCCCTGATGAAAGATTCATAATATCGGATTGCAGCCTTTCTGCTCACTGCCACCACCTGGGCTTTGAATCCATTGGGGAGAATATTTGCTGCATAGTGGAGGAGAATATCTTCTGCCTTTGCCTGGATGAGATTTTCCGCTTCAAGAATATTCTCTACTGTTGCATACCTCCGCCGTATTGCCTCCCTTTCTTCTTCCGTTTTTGACCGGAACATACCATCAAAGAACTGGTCCAGTGTTCTACCATCCTCCACGGCGGCATTTGCTTTTCTGCCCTCATACAGAATTTTCTTTGTTGCACCATCTCTCTGGGATTCTTCAATGGTGTATCGGTCAATGTAATCGCCAAATATTTCATAAGTTTTCTTTGTCTTTCCGGCAATGATCGGCGTCCCCGTAAACCCTATCTTTGCAGCATTAGGAAGTGCCCGCATCATGTTCGCATGGAGCATGCTGGTATGGGACCTGTGTGCTTCGTCAACAAGGATAAGGATTTTTTCCGATAGATTCCAAACAGGGAAGAGGGTGGGTTTAGGAGGAAGTTTGTATTCAGATTTCTCTTTTTTAGAGGGTGGAGCAGCCGCCTTGAGCCACTTCATCTCAGAAATTTCATAATCATCAGATATAGTAGCGCCCTCATGATCCTGATACTTCTGCACCATCGTGAAAACAATATTGGAACTCGAATCTTGCATCAATTCAGCAAGCTTTTCCTTGCTGTCTGCATGATAAACTGTCTCGCCTGATAGGGCCGCACTCTCCTTTAACTGGCCTTCAAGCTGAATCCTGTCTGTAACAGCAACAACCTTGAACCCTCTCAGGTCATCGAGCGTCCTCATCTTCCGCACGAGAAAGACCATGGTCAAACTTTTTCCTGATCCCTGAGTGTGCCAGATGATACCCCCACGCTGGTCGGTATCTCCGTGTTCTTTTCGTGTTTTACCTGTCCTGAGCCGATTTATAGCCCTCTGGACTGCCCGGAATTGCTGATACCGGCAGAGCATTTTAATCTGTTTTCCTTCTTTTTCATCGAAAAGGATAAAATTTCTTACAATATCCAGAAGGTGTTCTTTGCGGAGCATCCCGGCAATCAATATCTCCTGACTGTTAAGCTCCTTTTTGCCCAATTCTTCGGCTACGACACTCATGGGAATCGGGCTTGTATCCTTCCACTCCATGTAATCTTCATACCCGGCCCCTACAGTTGCAAAGCGAGCCTCCTGACGATAAGTGCTTATGAGGAATTGATTGAAGTAGAAAAGCCTTTCACACCCTTCCTCTTCATCGACCTCTTTCCTCTGGTTGGAATACCTGAGAAGCTGTGTGATTCCTTTTTCCATCGGATTGGAGAGTTTCGGGCTTTTACATTCCACCACAACAAGGGGGATGCCATTGACAAAGAGGACAACATCAGGGGTGATAAAGGTCTTACCACCAGCCAGGTCGACTCTGAATTGGTTAATAACAAGAAAATCGTTTTTCTCAGGATGTTCAAAATCAATCAGCTTAACTGTTTTTTCCTTACCCCCATGTAAAATAGGGTCTCCTTCTACATCAACACCACGAACGATATATTCGAATGCCTCTCTATTTGCCTCCATGAGCTTCAGAGAAGCTATCCTCTCAAGTTTGCTGATAATCTGGTTGATGCGATGGTCATCGAGCCAGGGTTTGCCCTCTTTGGTGAGGTTTATCTTTTTTACCACTTGACCGAGTCTATCTTTAAGCAAAACATCCCTGAAGCTCTCTCGCTCCGTAAGGTAGGGCACATCAATATCGCCTTCAATATGCCCCCAGTCCAATCCCTTAAGCTGCTCAATGAAGGGGATTTCTACATAGGTTTTTTCATCGGGTAAAGACATGAAAACCTCACCTTAATTATCTACTCCTTTTCCGTCTTGCTCTACTCTCTAAGAATTTCCTCTCGTACGTATTTTTTTAATCCATCGACATTCGTAAAATAGATATATCCCTTCTTATTGATGATCTCCTCCACATCTCGTTTTTCATTCAAGAGAAGCGCAACAGGTTTGGTAAGACCTGGCTGTAACCCTTCCGGCCATGCCAAATCCAATACTGCGAGAAGATTACCTGCATCATCACACAGTTCGTATTCTATTTCGGCAGAGGGCAAGCCCTGTTTTTCCACCCATAATGCACATTCTAAAATCATTTCTTCTTCTTCATCGGTCGGCAGTTTTGGTGGGACGGATTCCGCTTTTCTGAGCGTTATATCTTCAACCACTTTAGTCTCGGGGATTTTACCATGCAGGAGACTTTCCAAAAACTTATTCGCAGCCTGCGCAATGAGTTTCCTGCGTTCCCTTAGAAAGTCACGGTATCTCTCCACTTTCCAGAGGTCTTTATCCATGGGTATCCAATGAGACTGCAAGGCACCAGGACTCTTCTTTTCAACTTCCTTAAAGTATTCTTCGGGTAACCTCTTTCCAATCCACAGGTTTGTCTCTTGCGTTTGGAATGTAAAATTTGCAATAGCATTAACCTCGGGCCTTTCAAAACCTTTATCATAGAGAACTTTCTTTGGAAAAATATGATGCACCTGCAAGGAACTGAGTTTGCCAAGCATGAAAGCAGATAGTTCAACCCCGCTTGCCCAGTCCTTTGCGCCATAGACCCGGGTTAACATATAAAGAAGGGGATAGAATCTAGCACCTGTACTCCACCCACTTACGTCCTGTTCTTTGATAGTAAGCTCCCCTCTCGTCTTCCGCAGGTTATCAATTAGTTGATCCAGAGCACCATCCTTTTGCTTTATAAGCGAAAGATCCTGAGCCAAAACTGTCTCTGTTGAACCCGCGTACCTGCCCCAGAGAAATGTATGAATATACCAATAGAGAAGCTTATCGCGCTCGATATGATCAAGGTGTTTTTCACTATGTTGCGAAAGATACCGTGTCATGAGAGGGATAGCACCGCGTCCACCAAGAACCCGGTCATGGTCAAGCCCAAGCCTTGAAGAAATCAGGTTTAAGAGTGCATCAATCTTTTTCTCTGCCTCAATAAGTCCGTCTTTAAAAGTTTGAGTATCGACATCCTTTAAACTTGAAAAATATGCCTCTCCTCTCAGTATAGACGTCACATTTCTTAGAAGCCATTCAAGGGAAAAATAAAACCCTGCATTCTCCCATTTTTTTAGCTTCCGTTTCATTTCAGGTCGTGCTTCAGTCCATGAAGCGCATATTTTCGCAAGGGCAAGATCACCTTTGGAGAGTTTTGTCCCGCCTGAATTGACAATGTTGAAGATATCAACAACCATATCGATAGTCTTATCCTGTCCTGTAATCTTTTCGTCGAAAATCTCAATCTCTTTTATCTGGTCTATGGTATTGAGGCGCGCCAGATAGTCAGCCATTTTCTCTTTAGCATCTAATTTTGTCATTAATGTGCTAAAAACTGAGGCAGCCCCTTTCTGCATAAGCTCTGTCACACTAATCCAGAGTGGGTCATCTTCCATCTTCATAGGCATGTAAAACTCAAAGGTTTGGTCTTCAAGGTGGAAATAGAGTCCTGTGAATGCCTTTTGATCTCCCTCAAAAAACATGGGTACTTTGCCTCGGACAATGCCATATAGGGAGGTTATTCTTTGTTGCCCATCCAGCAGAAGGTTCACAACCCCTGGGGATACTGGCCCTTCACCTCGTTTTGGTGCTCCTTCAGAGGGCGTAACCCATATGAGTAGACTTCCGATGGGGAATCTCTTATAGAGGGAATTAATCAGTGCTTTCACCTGATCGCGTTTCCAGACAAATCCCCGCTGAAAATGCGGGAGAGCAATTGTCCCGAGGTCAATCTGATCAAGGATGGTTGATATCTTCATATTTCTGCTCCTCTTTATTAATGTTCACCCTTATTTTCCCGGTCAGCAGATCATGCATGAGGCCTTTTTTGATCCCCTGAAGTTTTCTGAGAACAGTCATTTCTGATTCGATGAGTGAATCTTGTGAATCAAGGCATGAAATGATACGAGCTTGTTCGTCCCCCGCTTCTGGTAACGCAATCAAAACTCTGCCGAGTTGTGTCTGGTTTACGGATGGAAGAGCAGTCGTCTGAACCAAGCGTCCGAAATCAAGTACCGTCATCCACCAATACAAAAAACCTGTAGTCATATAACCCTGCGGAACCGCAGCCATCATATTATTGTCTATCAAAGAAGGGCAAGTTGTAATTCGACGACGATTCAAAAGCAAAGCGGCACCAACTTTGGCAAACACAACCGCATTTTCAGGAATGGGTTTCCAACCTTGTTTTTTTGCTAAATTCTCACTGACGTAATTATTTGCTTTCTTAAGATATCTATAGTTTTCAACCAATTCCATATCGCTAACCTTAAAAAACGGAAAGTCACCTTCCTGTTGTCCCTGTAAGTCGATGGGAAAACCGAAACCTGGCATGAAATAAACATACTTTGATAGTGGTCCGTATATCCACAATTTTGGTATTCTTCCCAATGGGGAATCTTTGAACTGCTCGGGGTGGGCGATGGGGTCGCGGAGTTGGCCGTTTTCATCGAGGCCGTGGGTGAGGAGGTCATGGAGCAACCCCTGCTTAATGGCTTTCAGCTTTTCGATAAGCTGCTCGGTCCTCTGAATCGTTTTGTCAACCGTGTCAAGGACACGAGCAATTCTGAGCTGCTCAACTTCAGACGGTACAGGTATCTTCAACTTTTTCATGTCTTGCTGAAAAATATGAGGTATTGAGCTACCAGACACTCTATCTTCAACCAACTTTTGGAATGAATCACTATTTAAATAATGATAGACAAATTCTGCCGTTAAAGGTGATCTAACACGGACAAGCATCATTGTACTATTAGAGCCTGTTCAATAGGGTATT
>DHGO01000151.1 GCA_002402795.1 Deltaproteobacteria bacterium UBA4796 | reverse complement strand
TAGGTCTTCTGTGACGGGAATGAGTGGTAATCTTACATCTTTTCTTTGTCTTTATTCTGTTTACCCTCATGAGCCTGGCAATTCTGTTCTCACCGCAGAATATTCCTTGTGATTTGAGCTCTGCGGTAATACGGGGGCTACCACCAGCCCTTCATTCTCCTTCTGTCTTACACTCATGGGTCGCTTTTTCCATTCGTAGTATCCGCTCCTGGATATATCTAATATGCGGTACATCTTCTTCACCCTGAATACGGAGCAGAATTGTTCGATAAACCGATACTTCATCTCGGGCGTTTTGAGAAGATGGCCCAGGCTTTTTTTAAGATATCCCTCTCCTCCTTGAGATCGGCGTTTTCCCGTTTAAGACGTCTTAACTCCTCTTCCTTAAGGTTTTAACCTGCCCCTACCTGGGAAGGGATGTTGTGTATCCTCGATGTACTGATTTTTCCATTTCCTTAAAACATTCTCGTGGATATCCAAGTCTCTCGCTACCTTAAGATATCTTTCTTCCTCCTTCTACTATGAGACGAACCATCTCGATCTTGAACTCTCTGTCGAAGGTTCTTCTTGTCTGTGAACCCATACGCACCTCCTGGTCTTGTATTATAATACCCAAGCCTTTCGGTGTGTCCATTATTTTGGGGTAAGGTCAAAAGGAAACCTCTGCTGTATGTGTGAATTTTGGTATATAGAGTTTTATCTGAACCATGTGGGATATAAAGCTGTTTTCAGCCATTTATTTTTCCTCTTGGCTGTTAGCTAAATTTCAAAAGTGCAATAGATAAACTACCCCGCCGCAAGCGGCGGGGAATACAACCCAAAGGGATTTAATTTGGGTATGTATTCTTATGGGAGAGAGTTAGACCAATAACAAATTGACAAGCTCCCACCTTTTCATTTATTATTGAATTACAATAATGGAACTTCAATAATATAATTTAGGAGGAGCAAAAATGGCAAATCCTTTTTATTTACAGGAGATTCCCGCAGATGCCCCATTTTGCAATCGGCTTGAAGAACTTAAAGAGTTACATTCCTATGCTGAGGCAAAAGCGAATGTGGTGATATACTCCCCAAGACGATATGGTAAGACATCCCTTGTGAAGAGGGTTCAAAAAAATCTTTCAAAAAAAGGTGCTATCACGATTTTTTCCGACTTCTTCGGGGTGGCTTCAGTGGATGATATGACAGCACGGTTGGCAAAGGCTGTTTTTGCTGTCACTCATAAAAACGCTTCTCTATGGAAAAAGGCAGTTCGTGCCATAAAATCCTTCCGTCCTGTATTGAAACCTGAGATAGATGGGACTTTTACCTTAAGTGTCGAACCTTCATCTATTGGAAAGTCAGGTCTGAATTTACTCGAAGAGACTATGACTTCGCTTGGTGAGTTCATAAGCAGCAATAAGAATATTCTGGTTCATATAGCCCTTGATGAGTTTCAAGAAATTGTTGCTTTAAAGGATGCACTAAAAATAGAAGCTATCATGAGGACTTATATTCAGCAACAAAAGGCATCTTATTTCTTTGTGGGAAGCCGTAGAAGAGTACTCCTTGGGATATTCAATGAACAGCAGCGACCTTTTTTCCAAAGTGCTATTAACTATCCCTTAAGGCTTTTGCCCGCTGAAGAACTTGAGAAGTTCATTGTTGAACAATTCAGAGCAGGTAAACGGAAATGCACCTTAGAAATGGCGCATAAACTGGCTTCCTTAGTTCAGGATCATCCATATTACGCTCAAAAGCTTGGTTTTTTTGTCTTTGAGATTGCAGATCAAGTTACAGAAGATGCCATAAATCGTGGTTTGGAAAAATTGGTTTTTTCGGAAAAACCAGTTTTTGAGGCAATAATACAGGGTCTTACTTCTCAACAACGATTGTTGCTTCACGCCCTTGCCAAAGAGCCAACCCAGAAAATGCTGGCAAGTTCATATATTCGCAAACACAGTCTTGGTTCCATAGGTGGAATACAACATGCGTTGAGACAACTGGAAGAGTTCGATTTAGTAGAAAAAGATCAACATACAGGATATTGGAAGCTGGTAGATACTGTTTTTGCTATCTGGCTAAAAAGTCAGGTTGAAGAGAAAGTAAGATGATAGTCAATTATCTTTATATCTGCGAGAGAAAGCTTTGGCTTTTTGACAGGGGGAATTCAGATGGAATCTAAATCTGATAAGGTCTTGATGGGGAAGATGCTTGAAGAAGGTTCATATCCAGGGGAAGAGAAAAGGAATATGATAATTGATAACCTTATCAATATAGATATTGTCGGCGATGATGAAATACAGGAAGTGAAATATAGCAACAGGATCAAGATAGGATTGGCAAAACGTTTTATTATATTCCCTTTTCTTTTGCTTTCTGAACTTCAATAGCAATTTTGAATAAACCCGTTATGATTAATCCTCCAAGCCCGTAGACTCCAAGTGTAATGAATACCTCTGGTAATGTAGGAACATAGGAAGCAATGTCGTGCAGGGGTGTTGGTATAAAACCTGGTATAAGTAATGCAAGTCCCTTCTCTATCCAGATAGAAACCAATACCATACCGCATATCCAGGGAAGAAGACTTTCATTCTTCCTCGTCTCAGGACGTATCAGAAGGACGAGTGAGCAAATAGATAGGGCAACGGAAAACCACATAAAAACAGAAAGCATCCCCGTACCATTACTGCCAAGAAATAGATAGATAAAATGTCCTTTATGGTCAGGTATCGCGCTATAAAAGACTGTAAAAAGCTCTACAAGGAGAAAAAAGAAGTTAATTAGCATGGCATAGGTGACAATAAGTGCAACCTTTTGAATAGCTTCTTTTCCGGCATCAAATTTAGTGAATTTTTTTAGCACATAACACAGGAGTATGAGCAGTGATGGTCCTGATGCAAAGGCTGAAGCAAGAAAACGGGGGGCAAGAATAGCAGTAAGCCAGAAGGGTCTTGCACTGAGACCTGAAAATATAAAGGCAGTAACGGTATGAATACTGATTGCCCACGGTATTGAAATAAGTATCAGAGGTTTTACCCATCGGAGAGGTGGTTCTTCTTTGTCTTCAGCATCGAGAGTATACCATCCACTGAACAGATTGAGAAAAAGATAACCAGAAAGCACAACCATATCCCAGAAAAGGAGTGAAGAGAAAGAAGGATAAAGCAGGATGTTAAAAACCCGTGAGGGCTGACCGAGATCAACAACGATAAAAAGTACTGTTATTACAACTGCCGCAACAGCAAGAAATTCTCCAAGGATTGTAATCCTTCCAAATTGCACAAAGCTATGCAGATAATAGGGCAATACAACCATCACTGCTGATGCAGCAACACCCACAAAAAATGTAAAATTGGCAATGTAGAGTCCCCAGGAAATATCCCTCCCCATACCGGTTATACCAAGACCCTCTTTTAACTGAAAAAGATAAGACACAAAACCTATAAGAATAAGAAAAAGCAAAAAACCAATCCATGTCCAGTATCTCTTCGTGCCCTTGAGTGCTTTCTCAACCATTACCTTAAGTCCTTACAGGATGTAATAAACCTTTGGTTCTGTGCCAAGGTGAGGTTTACGTCTTATACTCAACCTGGTGCTTAAAATCTTTCTCACTTCAGAATCTTCTTTATTCACATCACCAAATATCAAACCACCCTCCCTGCATGCCTCAACACAGGCAGGCAAAAGATTCTTTGCAATCCTCTCCTCGCAGAAATTACACTTCTCTACAACCCCCTGTGTGCGTGTGGGAAAACCTTTATCTATTTCCTTGATATAGGGTCTCGGGTCTTTCCAGTTGAAGCTTCTTGCCCCATAGGGACAGGCAGCAATACAATACCTGCATCCAATACAACGGTGATAGTCCATCATGACAATTCCATCTTCCCTTTTCCATGTTGCTTTTGTTGGGCATACTGACACACAGGGTGGATTTTCGCAGTGATTACATAAAACAAGTACAGATTTTTTCCTCAACCCTTCATTCATATTATCAAAGCTCTGCTCCCTGAAGACTCTGTCGAAGGGTGCATTCCATATCCATTTGACCGCATGTTTGGGATTGGTGATGCGTGGAATATTGTGAATACGATTACATGCATCTATACAGTCCGTACATCCATCCTTCTTTCCACATATACTGAGATTCACAACCATAGCCCACCGGGGCAACCCTTTATTTGTCCTCTGGATGGATATATCTGCAAATGCTGGTTTTGTAAAAAGGTGAGCAAAAGGTTTTATTGAAATACCTGAAAGTGTCAGTATCGCAAGTTTGAGAAAATCACGCCGTTTCATCTACCTGCTACCTTTTTGTACACATGACAATTCCAGCATTTAGGTTCTACTCCTGCATAGTTATGGCACCTGTCACAGAATTTTTCTTTGTCTGTATGGCACTCCATGCATGTTCCCGTAATGTCTATAGTATAGGTCTTTCCATTCCTCGCCTTATAGTTACGCACTCCATGACGCACCACAGTCTCTTTCCATTCGTCGAGAAGCTTCATATGGTCAGTCCTCATAAACACCTTTGATTCAACACACTCCTTTTCTGAAGTTCCAATGACAGGCTCCGGTACATATGTAGCCTTTCCTGTAATAAAGTTGTACAGGAAGGGTATGAAAAGAAGTACAAGGAAAATTATTATGCCTGTTATTATTTTGCCTCTGTCATACATATCTATTTGTCTGAAATATCCAATAACCAATTACCAATAACCAGATTTCTGTCGTGCTGGAATATTGGTTATTGTGATCTGGCAATTGGTCATTCGTGTAATGGTTCACCTCTCAGGTTTGTTGTTCTTTCCTTTTCTCCTTTCATTACAAGTGCATTCCCCACTAATTCATGAACTCCACATACTTCAATACCAGGTACCCAGTATTCAAAGAGTGGTGGCAGGGCTGCCTTGTCTATGGCACACATACAGGCTACCATGTTTACCCCATACTTCTCCTTCACGTATTTAACCGCATATGCGCGAGGCAATCCTCCCCGAAGCCGTACCTCTATATTTTCATCAGCGCCAAGACCTGCACCACTTCCACAGCAGAATGTTTTTTCTCTTATTGTATTTTCAGGCATCTCATAAAAGGCACGACAGGTGTTTTTTATGATATATCTCGGCTCTTCAAGGAGCCCCATAGACCGTGCAGGGTTACAGGAATCATGGAAGGTTATCTTCCATTTATCGTTGCGTGATGGAGCAAGCTTGAGCTTTCCATTATAAATAAGGTCAGAAGTAAATTCTGCAATGTGAACCATCCTTGTTGATTGTGCATTTTCAAATACTGTACCTGTTATAGGGGATTTGGGTACCTCCAGAAAATCTGCCGGACCATTGAAGGTATCCATATACTGGTGTATTACCCTCCACATGTGGCCGCACTCACCACCAAGTATCCATTTTACACCAAGCCTTTTTGCCTCAGCATATATTTTGTGGTTGAGCCTCTTTGCCAGTTCCGATGAATGGAAGAGTCCAAAATTACCTCCTTCTGATGCATAGGCACTCCATGTATAATCAAGACCAATTTCATTAAAAAGCATGAGATAACCAAGCAGTGTATACCAGTGGGGACTTGCAAAATAATCTGCAGAAGGTGCAATAAAAAGAATCTCTGCGCCCTTTCTGTTTATAGGGAGATTGACTGTAATACCTGTCAGTTCCTTTATTTCATCAACAGCGAATTCAAGGGTCTCTTTGAATGCATGGGGTGGAACGCCAAGGTGATTTCCTGTTCTGAAACAGTTCGAGGCAGGCTCAATAACCCACTGTATATTGCATCCCACAGAATTGAGTAGTTCTCGTGCCATCATGGTAATCTCACAGGTGTCTATACCGTAAGGGCAATACACTGAACACCGGCGACATTCGGAACATTGATAGAAATAGTAAAACCATTCCTTCAGCACATCTTCACTCAATTCCCGTGCTCCCACAAGTTTTCCAAAGAGTTTTCCAGAGACAGTAAAATACCTTCTGTAGACAGAGCGCAAAAGTTCTGCCCTCATAACAGGCATATTTTTTGGGTCACCACTTCCTATAAAGTAGTGACACTTGTCAGCACAGGCACCGCACCGCACACAGATATCAAGAAAGAGCCGAAAGGAGCGATGACGCCTGACAAGCCTTTCCATTTCTTCAAGAATAATCTCTTTCCAGTTTTCAGGTAGCTTCCAGTCCATGTCATGGGGTTGCCATTCGCGCTGATTGGGAAGACCAAGATACCTCTGATGTTTGAGGGGGGCACCATAACAGTATGTCCCCTTCCTGAAGTGCGTCTCCGGTGTCATCCAGTCGCCAGATTCTGGAACGAGGTCCACATCAATCATCTCTTCA
>DHGO01000107.1 GCA_002402795.1 Deltaproteobacteria bacterium UBA4796 | reverse complement strand
TCTTTACAACTGTTAAAGAAAAGTTGAAACAGATAATGCCATCCCTCTCCATCTACCTTCAGTCCTTACACCTTACGGCATATTGTAAGTGCTTACCCAGACCTCCTTATTGCCTGACAATATTTGTTATCGTACCAGGTCAGAAAGTATCATGACAGTTGCCCAGGGGAAGAGCATCAGTATCATTATAGAAATGATATATGAAGGGATATAGTATAAACCTCCTCTGAAGATTGTCCCTATTGGAATATCCTTTGCCATACCCGCAACTACATAGCAGCATATACCTACAGGTGGCATGAGTGAACCCATTGTCGTTACAATACATACTGCCTGTCCAAACCATACAGGGTCATATCCCATATTCATGACAATAGGATAGAATATGGGAAGAGATATGAGCAGAAACGCAAGGGCATCCATGACGCATCCACCTATAATATAGCAGAAAATAATAAGCCAGAAGAGTACCCAGTTTGGAAGTTTTAATGAACTTATTATATTTGCTGCCTCAAAGGGCAACCTTGTGATTGCAAGAAAATGGCTGAAGATAACAGCACCTGCTATAATCATGAATACAAGGCATGAGATGCGGAGTGTATCATCTAATGACCTGAGGAAATTTCTCCATGTAAGCTTTCTTCTTATAAGGCAGAGTATAAGTCCAATAGCACAACTCGCTGCAGCAGCCTCTGTTGCGGTTACAACGCCTGTGAAAAGGGCATACATGATAATTGCAAAGAGTATGAAAATATCGATGAGGTCAGGAAGGGTTTTGAATCGTTCCTTCCATGTGCTTTTGGGTCCCTTTGGCCCCCAGTCTGGGTGGCGTGAACATATATAGACCACTGTTGCAGCAATCAATACAGTAAGGATTGCACTTGGTATCACATTTCCAAAGAAGAGCTTGCCTATGGACTGTCCTGTATAAAGCCCATATACAACAAGGACAATGCTCGGAGGTATGAGGACTCCGAGGGTTGACCCTGCTACAACAGAGCCTGCAGTCAACTGAGGATGATAATTATACTTTTTCATCTCCGGAATTGCTACATTGCTCATTGTGGCTGCTGTTGCAGTATTTGAGCCGCTGATTGCTGAAAATAATGCACATGCCATAACAGTGGTGATTGCAAGCCCACCCTTATAGTGACCGAACCATTTATAGGTAGCGCTATATAAACTGTTATTATAACCTGCGTAATGGACAAGCTCACCCACGAGAATGAACATAGGGATAACGGTAAAACCATAGTTGGAGAATGTATTCCAGAGGTCAGGACCTGCCATACCTAAGGCTCCCTTGAAGCCTGTTACGTAGGCAACGCCTAAAAAACCTACCAGCGCCATTGTAAAGGCAGCAGGTATTTTGAAAAGAAAAAGGACAGCAAACATTACGAGAATACCAACAATGCCCAGAATAGGTCCTTCCATGTTCAATTCTCCTTTTTAACAAACAGTGCCTTTAGAAAATCTACCAGTAGAGTAAAGCTCAGGACTGCAAAACCAGCAGACACACTGTATACGAATGGATAATAGATGACCTTCAAGGTTTCAGAAAGTTCGCCAGATTGATGAACCTTCAAGCCATAGGTAAATATCTGCCATGCTACAAATCCGAAAAATATCATTGTTACAAAATAATTTATTATATCGAGAACCCTGTGGAGTTTTTTTGGAAATTTCTCTGTAAGGATGTCCACAACAATATTGTTCTTCATCTTTTGTGTGTAGCCAAGGGCAAAGGCTATAACAATTGCTCCTATGAATGATACAATTTCATAAGCACCACCAAAGGGAGCCTGGAAGATACGAAGTACCACATTGCCTGTTGCGAGTGTCATGAGAGAAAGTACGGCAATCCCACCGAGTATCATCATAATCTTGTTGCAGAAATTATTTATCATCTCGAGGTATTTCATCGTTCCTCCAGTGCCAATTGTATACAAGTGTTTTTACTAAAAAGAAAGGTGCCTTTTTTAAGGCGCAAGGCACCTTTCTTTTTTTACATGTTACTTATAGATTTTTTCGTATTTCGCCTTAAATGCATAGACATCTTTGACAATCTGCTCACCGGGAAGACCAATAGCATTTACCCTTTTAATATACTCATCAATCATAGGTTTGGTAAGCCTTACGATTTCATCCTTGTCTGCTTTAGACAACTGGAAAAGCTGGTGGTTGTATTTCTCTTTCGACCACTCAACTGATTCTTTTGTGTGGTCATCCACATACTTGCCTGTCCATTCTGTCTGTTCCCTTCTCAAATCATCTAAGACCTTCTTCACATCAGGTGGCATGGCATTCCATTTATCCTTGTTCATGACCACTGCAAAACTTACAACAAAGAGATTTGCTTCTGTGGCATATGGCAGGTAGGCAGCAAAATTAAAGTCTTTCAGGATTTCCATGGATGATACATTCCCCTTCACAATACCTTTCTGAATTGCTTCAGGCGCTTCTGACTGGGGCATACCAATGGGTGTGGCACCTAACAATTTTATAACTGATGCACCGGTACCTGATGCCCTGAGTTCCATACCTTTGAGGTCTTTCAGGGATTTCACAGGAGTTTTGGTCATGAAGTCTGCAGGTGGACATGTGAAAAGGGTTAGCACCTTTACCTTTTCGAACTCCTTTGGATTATGCTTTTCAATGAGATCAAAGAGTGCAAGGCTCGCTGCTTTTGCGCTCGTGAATCCTATGGGCAGGTCAATAGCTTCAGAAACAGGAAAACGGCCTGGCTGGTAACTCATGGCGAAATTGCCAATATCGGCAGTACCTGCAATTACACCATCAAATATATTCTTTGCAGGAAGAAGCGTTCCACCGGGGAAGGTCTGAATCTTTACCTTGCCATTTGTCCTCTTTTCTACCTCTTTAGCCCATCTCTCCATCTGAGCGCATGGAAATGTCGTGGCTGGAGGGAAGTTTGCATATTTCAGTGTAATTGTTGCCTGGCTATGAGCAAGATTGGGAATAGTAATATTAAAGCCTATGAGAATTGCGAACCCTAATAAAATACTGAATAAGCTTTTTGTCTTCATTAAAACACCCCCTCTATTAATTTTAATTTTCCTTGCAAAAAAAGATTTGCCAGAAACCATCACCCCCTTCTATTGTAGAACGTAGAACATAGTTTTGTATACTGTATCCAGAATAAATATTCTACCTTATAACTTTATAATAGTTGAATTGTCAAGCATATTTTCTAAGGTTGCCATCTAAACTTGAAAAGTAGACACCTGAAATATTGTATCCTTGGATCAAAAACGGAGGTTCAAGGCTATGGTTCAGGTGCACAAAAAATTTACTGATGAACAGGTTAGAAACCTTTTGGAACGGTACCTCAAACATGAAATTGAAAGAAAATATATTCAGGAAATCCTCAGGATTAGAAAAGCGCGGTTCTTTGCTTTATTAAAGGATTATCGCAAGGACCCTGAACACTTCTCCATTCAATATCACCGAAGCACTCAACCTAAACTGAGAAAAACAGCTGAACAAGCCCTCATCAAAGAGCTCAGGATCGAAAAGCAACTGATAGACAATAAAGACATCCCCATCCGAAAATACAACTATTCTTACATAAAAGATCTTTTGGAGGTAGCATACCAACAAAAAGTATCCTTAACCACCATCATTAAGAGAGCCAAACAAAATGACTTTTACTTACCTAAAAAACCGAAGAAAGCTATTCATGACCGCGAGGTTCTCACCAAATTACGTGGGGGAACTCATCCAGCACGATTCTTCCTTCCACCTCTGGTCTCCTCCTGCCAGAGAAAAATGGTATCTCGTTACTTCCTTAGATGATTTTAGCCGTTTTATCTTTTATGCTGCCTTCCTCAAAAAAGAAACCTCCTGGGATCATATCCTTGCCTTACAGACAGTAATCCTTAACTACGGCCTCCCCCTTTCCTATTACGTGGATTCTCATTCTATCTTCCGCTTTGTGCAGGGCCGGGATTCAATCTGGAGAAACCATCGTAAACTTACTGATGAAGTTGACCCTCAATGGAAACAGGTTTTAGATGATTGTAATGTAAAAGTCCCTTATGCCCTCTCACCTTAAAGCCAAGGGCAAGATCGAACGACCTTATCAATGGCTCCAGGATAGGCTCATTAGAACCTGTGTCCTTAGAAGACGTTAAGGACATCAACCATGGCCTAAAGAATCCTTGATAGCGAACTTCAACGATACAATTATAAGCAACTTCACTTAAACCACCCAAGAGGTTCCTTACTATCGATTGCAAAGGGCCCTTAAAGAAGGAAAGTCCTTGTTCCGGGAATTTAAAGTCCCATTCCCCTATGAGTCTGTGAAAGATATTTTTTGCCTCAGAACTACAAGGGTTGTTGATGCTTATAGGAATATATCTCTTAACGGGTTACAACTAAAAGTCAAAAATGCTTCTCCCAGAGAGACGCTTTTTCTTCGGATTTATCCCCTGAACAAAGACGTCTCGGAAATAAGATTGAGCTATGATGCTTTTAGTGGA
>DHGO01000177.1 GCA_002402795.1 Deltaproteobacteria bacterium UBA4796 | reverse complement strand
GCCTTTTCACACCCAACACCCATCATTTTCACTCGCCACTAATCACTAATCACTGCTCACTTATCACTGCCTCTCTCACCAATCACTGCTTTTCCCACTGGTCACTGTTTTTCCCACTGGTCACTACTCACTCGCCACTGGTCACTTCTCACTAATCACTGTTTTCTCACCAATCACTGCTCTTCCCACTGGTCACTGGTTTTCCCTTACTTCGCTATTCCTGCTGCAGTGCCTGAGAAGGTACCGCTTGTGGCAGTGCCTGTATATGTTCCTGCGCCAGCACCCTTAAACTGGATAGAGCCTGTATAAGTTGTAGGATTACCTCCACCGGTAAGAGCCCCGCTACCATTCTTCACAGTAGCAAGCCACTTGTTTGCTGCATTCATCTGCTGTATAGCAAAGTCGGCAGTTAACCCACCGCCACTTAGTGGAACTGTAACACCTACCGGAGTACTTGAATAAGCTCCACTTACATTATTCGTTGCCCATACTTGAGGTTTTCCACCATTAGTTGCTGAAAAGAACTTGACTCCATTCATTCCGTATGAACCTGTCATGTCGACATTGCCATACGATCCTTTTAAATCCGCCATACCCACCTGCACTGCCGGGATGCCGAGTTGCTGAAGCTTTGCCCTTCCCTCATCTGTCGCCGCCAGGCTAAGATATGTATTCGTTTCAATGGATACTCCAATTGCTCCTATCTGGAAGGCAAAAAGAGTTGGGTCGAAGGTTCCTTTTACATTGCCCACAGATACCCAGGTAGCGGGTACCGATGGGTTAAGGTCTGCTCCATAACCTATCACACTGCCAGTAAGTACATTACTTGAAGTAGTACCAGCAATGCCCTTGCCAATTATTCTTGTAGGGTCTATGTATTCGAAAGATGCAGTCCACGAAGTGTCGGGGTCAATACCATAGGCTCCTATTCCAGACCGCCACACACCGAAGCTCCCTGCTGTCTCATCATAGAGCGCCATATAGTGTATTGCATAGTCAAAGTGCTCTGGAGTGTTGTCATTATTAACCACCAGTGACGCAGTGGCACCACTCCAGGAATTTAAATCAGTAACATATGTGTTACTCATGATGTCTGCATAGGGAATGGTTTTATTCATCAGATAAACCGGGTATATAGTGCCATGACCCTGCCACATTTCAGCATCATTATATGCCTTACCTTCAAAGCTGCCTAACAGAATACCTGCCTCTGATTGTCCATCATCATCTTTTAGATATATGGCCCTTATTCCTCCCCCTATTGCGCCATCAATTTCATGACCGCCGATATACCCATAATATGCGCCCTTTCCGTCGAGTGTCGTGTCTGTATCGTTCTTTATGTTGTAGCTCTCAATCTCTGCGCCGAAATTGATGGGTTTGCCGTACCCGTTGTCATAATCACCGAGAAAGTAAACGGTTGCCGGGGAACTTGAGGTTGCTGTCCAGAGGTCTCCCACACCACCCATGATTGCAGAAATGGAGCCCATACCATAAAATCCCCACCAATCATATGGTTGGTTAGCTGCCGGGTAGCCTTTTGCTTCTGCAAGGGCGCTGAAGAACTCATGGCTGAAGACAGTAGAAGAAGGGTCGTATGTATCTGTTTTATAGTCTGAGAATGTGTTGGGGTTGGTTCCTGCTCTATCATACTTATATTCATACCACATGGGGGTTGCGAAAGGATCTGAATCCTTTTCATACTTTCTCTGGGTTATATATGTTCTATCTGGGTCACTGAAAAAGCTGATGTCTGCGTATCCTTCCTTTGACTCATTGTTATACCAATAATAGTACTGATAATAGTCAGTTTCGCCTCCAGTATCGAAGTAGCCACCTGAATGGTTCTCTGTAAATCGATTGACCGAACCACCAAAATCACTTGCAAAGGTAAAATACTGTGTCGTGTTCCACACGCCTCCAGAAACCCCCTGCCATGAATAGAGAGTCTTCGCGGTAACAGGTGATGGCTGTGTATAGACACCAAGGACGCCCACATCGCTTATAGTACCCATCTTTGTCATGGTCATGAACTGTCCGGTGCCTGCAGGTGGGGCTTTCACCACACCGCCTGAAAGCGTGCCTGTAAGCTCAGGAATGAACATCATGCCAATATCAGGCTGTGGTGTTCCAGATGCATCCATGTATGCACCGAATTGACCTTCACCTATAACCTGGGTGCTCCAGGTATCCGGTATTGTATCGCCTGTGCTTATACTAAAGCCACCTGCCCATATAGTTGATGTGAAGGTACCCCAATCCTGTCCTTTAATGAAATGGGTTCCCCCTGAGTTGACCATAGTACCAATGAAAGAGCCCGAATCACTTGTAAAACGTCCACCAAACTCTGAGACTAAGGGCCCGTTGCCAATCATTGTACTGAAATTATCTATGGTTACCTCTGCAGGGTTATTTAAAAGATTTGTGAAATCGCTCTTCATCACGGTTGCAATCAGTGTCCCTTCCGCATCCCACATGCCGATGTCTTTATAAAGGCTTCCTGTCAGGAACGGGGAATGTCTTAAGACACCTGCTGTTGTACCATCTGTATAAAGACCTCTCATTGTTAACTGAACGCCCCTTGCATCGTCTGTGATAAAGCCTCCCAGGTTTACCACGTAAGCGCCATTTGCAGTTCCTCCTTCAACATAAGGGGTATAGAATTTGCCAAAGAGGGGGGGCGTGGTGATGATTGTGGGCTTTGTATAGTCAGAGCCATCGGCGGTATATTTGCCAATCACGGTAACCGGCGTGCCACCAGTATTCCACGGGTAACCGGTCATGCCGAGTCTGGCATCAAGGGTATCCGAAGTCCTCTCTTCCAGCACCTCCAAAAACCCTTGCCCCTCTGAATACCACACCGGCGTGAAAGTGAGGTTAGTTGAAGGCTTCATCCAGTCGGGAAGGTTCTTTACTGCATCTATGCTCCCGATGCCTTCCCAGCCACCCATCGATATCATTCCATCCTGGTCTTTCCACATATTGCCATTGGGGAAATAAATTTTTTCTATATAGTTATAGTCATCCTCTACCGTTCCATAACCCCTAAAAGAGGTCGTTATATATTCATACTCGTAGTAGTATTCACGGTTTGTTTCTATGTCACGTTGGACAAACTCAGCCTCGTAATAGTCTCCTGTGAGAGCACGCCAGAGCTTAGTTGGCGTCGCATCTGTCTTGGAGAATGTGAGACTGCTTGTAAGGGGTGTGCCTGTCCATGTGCCAAGGGCAACTGCCTTCCAGTAGCTGCTTGATCCATAGGTACCATAGACATCGCCATCCATGGTACCGAGCCTTGTAGAGGTGAGATATTTTCCCGTGAGGGTGCCAAGAAGTTTGCCTTCAGTGGTCGTTGCGCCTGCTGGTACTGTTCCAGTGATGTCTGCGAGCCAGTAGCCGGAATCTGATATTATTTCTCCGTCTTCATGTTTGTATGCACCAAAAGTTCCGTAGGAACCGACCTTCGCAGTCCATGAAGTGGGGGTTGACCCAAGGGTTTCAAATGTACCAAGAAGCGGTAGTCCATAGATACCCCATGGCTCGTTATAAATGGCATAGGTTGACCCAGGGTAATTGATGTCTTCACCGCCACTTATAACAGCGTTGTTATTGAATTTTCCGTAGAGATATGCCCCGGTACCGTCAAGATAACCCTGATATGTATTATTATAAAGCTCTGAGGCGGGAATCCCTATATTGACTGATTTTTCCGTCCTGTTCGCCAGCCCTGCCATCTCGAACATATAGATCATAGGGTAGCTATAGCCGCTTAAGTTCGCCTGCAGGACGCCAGCCTTTGGTGTTGCCGAGTTGTCAATATAGAGGGCAATGAACTTCCCTGCAAGCACATTGGCATATTCGCTCCCGCCGGCAAGGCCGAAATACGCGCCGCTGTCATAGGTGGTATACTGATCAGTGTACATGTTATAGCTGTATACCGGGGAATAGGTATACCAGAGGCAGGATGGGCCCACCGAACCTATTATGGTTACGGGGATGTTGCTCCCGCTCCAGAGGCTCGTCGTTCCGCCGAGTTTACCCATAAGGGTTGACATATCATCAAAACCGAGGTACCCTGGGTCACCAGAGTATACTGCGTCCAGCATATATCCATAGAACCAGCTGAAGAACTTGAGGTCTGTGCCGGTGTAGCTTCCTATTGCCTGGCCTATCCAGGTGTCGGCTTGATTGACGCCTGTGAATCTTCCTTCCATGTCATAAAGGCGTAAGGATGTCAGAGCTTTTCCTGTTACATTGCCGGTTATCTCCCCGGTATCCGTCCAGGTGCCGGTCGAGACATCTGTGAGCCAGTAACCATCACTATAATTATCGAATCCACCAATACCACCTAATTTTGCGCTCCAGGCCGGATTGCCTGTTGGTTTGTCATAATAATAATTGGGATAGCCGCTCTTGCCAAATTTTATATTGAAGATACCGAAAGGCAAGGATTGGAAAGTGGAACTATTATAGAGGTACATAGTCCTACCGCTCCCATCGTCCCATCCAGTAATGCTGCCTTCACCACCAAAGCTTCCTGACAATCTTCCATTTAACATAGAACCACCGATATCAGGGAGGTTTGCTGGAATAAGACCTGTTGAAACTGGCGTTGGGGTAAGGGTGCCACTTATGCCCCACATGCCCCACATCAGGGTCGGAGAGATATCGTAGTAGTTGCCAGCAAATGTGCCCTTCATGATGCCTGCAGTGACATTACCTGTTGTTGCATCGGGGGTGCTGATGTAGAGCGCCCTCACAGTCCCATCAGAGATAGAACCGACAGTGGTAGCAGAACCGCCCTTCCATATAGCGCCTGCATAGCCATCTATAGAGGCATTGTCATCTGTTTCTGGTGTACCACCTGAAATAAAGCTATTCATCAGGTAATGGGGTTGACCGGATTCGCTGAGTGAGTATTCTCCTATTGCAAGGAATGATGCTGGGCTTGTCCAGGGTTGAGTAAGCCCGCCCCAAAGCCCATAGTCATCTCCTGCGTGTGTAAATATACCTGAGGCATTATAATAGAGCGAACCAGGAGGATTCCAGGAACCTGAGAACATCAGGGGAGTTTCAGTATAGGTTCCTAAATTTAAATCCTGTGCCTGCCATGTGCTACCACTATAAATGCCGGTAACACTACCAGTACCCTTGCCTAAGCTTTTTAACGACAGGTAAGTAAAATCTGAGTTTCCTGTAATGCTGCCTGATATTGCGGATGCATCAATGCTGGACAGCCAGTAGCCGTCAAAGCGTGCGGAATCATTCGGGCCGTATGCCTTACCTCCTGCTGTCAGGTTTATTGTAGATGACGGGGTCCCGCTGCCTCTCATATCAATCAGCCATGCACCTGTGGATGATCCTTCAGGCAAAGTGGAAATTACTCTTATGCCTTCAGAAGAGGATAAAACTGCTCCAGTAAGATCGCCTCCTGCTGTACCTTCTAATATTATATACTGTCTGTTTCCAATGAACCACTTGTAGCTTGTAGTCGAGGTATTACCTGCTGCATCAGTTGCGGTTACAGTAAGGGTATGGGTACCTTCGGAAAGGTCTGTAAGTATTCCACTGGAGGGCGCATCATCAAGGGTGTAACTGTATGTGATGGCATGCGCATCAGTTGCCGTCGCTCCTATGTCTGCAGTATTGCTTCCGGTTACTGACGGTGGTGTGCCTGTCAGGGTTAGAGACGCAGGTGGTGTCAAGTCTACTGTCCATGAGTAGCTTGTGGTGGTCGATACATTGCCTGCTGCATCAATAGCCTGGACTTGAATTGTATGGTCGCCCTCGGAAAGACCAGGGAGGGCAAGGGTTGATCCTGTATCTACCCAGGTAGTACCGCCATCGGTGCTATACTTATAGGTGACAGATGTTGCGTCTGTTGCTGAGAAACCGAAGGTGGCAGTGGATGCATTGGTAAGTGAGGCAGGCTTTGTGGGGATTGCGATTGCAGGTGGTGTATAGTCAGTTGTCCATGAGTAGGTCTTTGTAATGACATTGCCAGAAGTATCAGTTGCCTTTATCTGGAGGTTCTGGAGACCTTCAGACAAATCTGTCATAGAAATGATGCCTGTGGTAGGAATCCACGTAATACCACCATCGGTGCTATACTCGTACTTAGCTCCTGTCTCCATATTAGTTAAGATAATGGTAGCCTCATTTTTGTTTGTGGCACCTGTGGGTACCCCTGTAGCCGTTATTGGAGGTGGTGTAATTTTAGGTGGCACCGGGTCTATGACAGTAAAGGACTCTGTTGGAGGAGGTGGTGGTGTTACTTCAGTTGCCTTTTCTTTAGCAATTATCTCCACTGGTGCTGCCATTTCACTCAATGCAGCATTTATTGATGCCTCAACGATCTTTGGTGCTTCAGCAGTAGGTGGAGGTGCCCCTTCTTCTTTAGCTTCTTCTTTAGCTTCTGGGGTAGCTTGCATAAATCCTGCCCCTCCACCTTTTATCAAAACTTCACTTGCCTTAGTAGGCACTGAGGGAGCATTCTGTTCACCAACTACAAAGGACATTAGACCTGCAACTACAGGGATAACAAGCTGTGGCATCTGCGGGTTATACAGGTATCCCTGACCTACAATGAAGATGACTACGGTTGTTCCCTGAGTGAATCCCACGAGCATGTTGGAACCCCTGATACCTGCAACAGCATTGGGGGTATGGACTTCAAACCTGTTTCCTTCTGCAAAGGCAGCAACCTTTTTAATGAAGTCCTGTCCTGATATTGCCTGTACCCTCCCTCTATGGAGTTTCATGACCTGGGAGCTTTTCTGCTCATCCACCATGTATTCCTTGATTTCTACCCTTGTTGCAGGGGCAATCTTTAATATATTCTGGTTATTGAAGGTGATTTCTGCATTGCTCTTTGTCTTTGCCCTGTAAATATCCCCTACATCCACAGGGTCCCCAAGTTTCACCGATGTTGCAAGGTTCTTCCCTGGTTTCAGGACATCTACCTTGCCTGCAACTTGAGTAACCTTACCTATTGGTGCGGCAAGGGCAAGGCTTGCAGTAAAAAGTAATAATAGTACTGCACTTACCAATAATAAAAGATTTTTACGTTTCATAGAAATCACCTCGTTGGTTTTTTATAATAAAAAATAAATAGGCACAAAGGCACAGAGGGACTGAGGCACAAAGGGAGTAAAGGCAAGGCACAAAGGCACAGAGGCACAGAGGGGGTGGGGTAAATACCCTCGACCCCTGGAACCCTTGAACCCTTCTTTCTTCTGGCTTCTGAATTCTGGCTCCTGTATTTTTCACTTATCACTAATCACTTATCACTCATCACCAGTCACTATTTCACTAATCACTTATCACTATTTTATATTGCACATTTTTCCCTAATTTTCACTTATTACACATTCTTTAGTCAATGTCAGTGATATATGTCACATATTTAAAATTTATATTCAAATCCCACAGTAATAAGCTCGCGCTTATAATCATAGATTTTAATATTACATCTATCCCTTATGTAGGTGTACTGGGCAACAAGGTCTGTATTTTTAAATAGTTCATAAACAAAGCCTTCCTTATTCTTTCCCTTTACAAGGTCATCCATAAAGCCTTCATAGATAAAACCTCCGGAGAGATAGTATGTATCATTCCTTCGTTTCGTATCAAAGAAGGCATTATCGAATTTATACTGAGTGAAGGCAATATCTGCTGAGGCTAAAAATTTGATAGGTTTTTTGATAAAATCGTAGAGCGGATAAAGGAAGGTCATATTGAACCTGTTTTCATAGTCTATTGACCAGTTTCTGCCATCTGCCTCTTCCTTGCCATAGGTATATTTTAAACCAAAGATACCCTTACCCTCCTTGAAAAAGTATGTCCATCCCAAACTGCTATTCATCATTGTGGCATTCCGATTTTCATCAGAGGTGAATGGTTCTGGATGGAGAAGTGTTTCAAAGTATCGTTTCTGGGCAATACCAAAGGAGACTTCACCCACGCTGTTTTTGGTGACCATAAAGCGTGCAGTGGGTGTTATACCATACTGCTCCATGTAACGGGTTGTATTCCACCAGGTTGTGGGTTCGCCAAGGAAGCTATTGCCCTTATCACCCTGCAAGCTATTGTATATATAGGTCATGGGAAAACTCAAAGACCACTTCTCGAAATTATAACCAGGGATTAGACTGAAGACATTGGACATATTGTTGTATTCATTTAAGTTTCCTATAGTTCCATCTGCCCTTTCATACTGCTTTGGAAAATATTTTTCAGCAAACAAGGAATACTGAAAGGAGAGGTTGTAAGGAGTTTTAAAAGAGAATGGGAAGGTATACCCTATCCTCATGGAAAGGTTAATAGCACTATCCTCAGAACCAGAGATTGCATCCGCAATTGGACCGGTGCCTTTTGCAACCACATTGGAATCATACTTATAGTTCAAGCCAATGGAGAATCTCCAGGGTCTTTCCCGTTCTATCTTTTCGGCAATCATCTTTTCATAGTCTTTTGCATAGGTTGCCATATCTGTTGTAGGGTCAAGGGTTATGGTGGATTTGAAGCGCTTCTGTGCCTCTTTCAGTTTTCCTTCCTTTGTCAGGGCACCTGCAATCTGGAACTCTGCTGCCTGTGCCATGGAAGGGTCAATGGATTTTGCCTTTTCAAAGGCAGTAACTGCCTCCATATATTTTCCTTCCTTTGAAAGAATCAAACCCTTTAGAAACTGGATACGGGCAGGCTGAATCTCTTCTTTTTCACCCACCTCAATCCACTCTTTTGCTTCTTTGAGATTGTCCGTCTGGTAAAGGGCATCAATGAGCTCAACGAGTGCTTCTTTTACTCTGGGGGTAAAGGTGACAGCATCCCGGAGGTATGGGACTGCTGCCTTATAGTTTTCTGTGAGTTTGTAGGTAAGGCCAAGGTAAAAGGCAACTGTAGATGATTTTGGCTCAAGGGTTCGCGCCTCGAGGAAATACTGCAATGCCTCTTCATAGTTTTCCTCTTTGAACTCCTGCATGCCCTTTTCAAAGAGTGTTTGACCGTAGACATTGATAGACGACAGAAGACAGATGATACAAAAGATTGAAAGAATGTATTTTTTCACAGTTACCCCCTAATATTTGTCGATTTATATCGTAATTGTTGCCCCCTGGTCAAGAGGTTTTATATTTTTTCTTTTTGCCTTTTTAAGTTCTCCAAGTATCTCATCCTTAAAAATCGGCTTCATGTGGGTTATATAGATGGGTCTGTCATTAAGTTCATATCTGTCAAGGTGTTCAAGAAGCATGGACAGGGTCATATGACCTGAGATTTTAGCAAATTTTTCAAGGCGGTTGGGAAATGAGACATCAGCAATGATAAATTCTATGCCTTTTTCTTCCCGGGCTACCTCCCAGAATCTCTTTGTTGGTCCTGTATCTGCGGTGAACATAAAGCCCCTATCCGCTTCTCTTACAACATAGCCCACAGTATAGACCGTGTGGGTCATAAGTATAGGTTTTATATTGAGACTATCAATCTGTGTTGTCTTTTCAAGCTGTATCTCACGGAGTTTCAATATTGCCTTTTTTTCTGATGGAATCATTGTGAGGTCAGGCCAGATGCGATTGTTGAAAAGGTCCTGGGAAATAATCTCTAATACCTGTTTGACGCTGATAAGGTCTACTGAGTAGTCGCCCAGCATGACAAGTTCATCCACAAAAGGAAAGATGCCTTTAATGTGGTCTATGTGGGTATGGGTAACTATAATCTGTTTTATTTTTTTTAGCTGATTCTCATTAAGGGCTTCAGTAACAGTCCCTGCATCAAGAAGGATACTATCATTGATTAGAAAAGCAGTAGAGTGGTATTCACCGATGATGTTGCCATAACACCCTAAAATGTTTATATTCATTTGACGAATTGTAGTAAAATAGAATAAAGCATGTCAAGGATTTTTTGAGATAAGGAAAAAGGGAAATATGAGAAACATGAGACAGTGGTTTGTGGTTAATACAAAACCGAAGAACGAAGAACGGGCAGCAGGAAATTTTATGCATGGCGGATTTGAAACCCTTGCGCCAAAGATACGCTACAGGAAATACAGGGATGGCCGCATAGTCTCGCAGGTAGAACCCATGTTTCCTGGATATATCTTTGTGAAGTTTCACCCTGTTGATGATTTCAGGCTTGTGAAATATACGAGGGGCGTCAAAACCATTGTTCATTTTGGCGATAGAATCATCCCCCTCTCAGAGGAATTTATTGATTTTATTAAGGCACGGCTCGAAGATGGTGTTGCAACCTTAACAAAAAAGCGTTTCCGCAAAGGAGAGAGAATCATTGTGACTGAAGGTCCTTTTAAGGGTTTAACAGGCATATTTGAAAAGGAGATGGATGGCAGGGAGCGCGTTGCCATACTCCTTGAAGGTATTAACTATTATGCGCGGATGGAAATAGATAGAGACCTCATTGATAGCGCTTGAGGATGCCAGGTTCGATTGAATAGACGATTTCTCATAACCTTTTCTATAATCTTTATCTGGGCTCTTTTTATCGGGTTCAAGATGAAACACTATTACAACCCACCAAAAGATACACCCTATCTTACCGCAGATTATATAGAGAAGGTGGGCGCCCAGGAGCACCTCTACGGTATATATATGCGGGATATGCGGATTGGATATATGAAACGGCTCATACTTCCGACAAAGGAGGGATACAAGCTCTTTGAAGAAGGCAACATGAAGATAAGCTTTCTTGGTGAGAAGAAAGAGATAGTTATGAATCTTTATAGTGATATGGATAAAGACTTCAGGCTCAAGACCTTTATTGCTCAGATAAATTCAGATAAGGACAACATACAGGTGAAGGGTGAGATGGAGGGGAGTGCCATTGCCATTACCTTTATGATGAAGGAACAGAAGAATGTCTATCGAATTCCTGTAAAGGAGAGGCCTGTTATTCCTTCAGCAATTGTGCCGTATATGATGAAGTCAGGTTTTACAAAAGACGCAACCACGAACATCTCTATCTTTGACCCCTCTACTGTAACCGGCTACAGTGCAGATGTTGCCCAGCTTGGCTGGGAAACAATTACCATAGAAGGGGAGAAGATACGTGCCTTTCACATCAAGACGCTCTTTAAGGGTATTGAAATCCATGGATGGGTTGATGAGACAGGCACGATTGTGAAGGAGTTGAGCCCTCTGGGACTTGTCATTCAAAAGGAGAGGGAGAAGGATGAGAAAGAGCCTGATACCTACTTTGATGCGAACCTCCTTGCATTGGTGGAGACAGAAGGAAAGATTGAGGACCCTAAAAACACCTCATTTATGAAGATTAAGGTTGATTCAAAAAGGGAGCTTGTGGAGCTGATAAGAAGATACCACAGGGTGGATGACAACATTGTAACCATTGAGAGGGGGAGTTCCTTACCCCTTCAATTGAATCCTGATAATTTTCTTGCGCCATCACCATTCATTAATAGCGATGATACCTCCATACGTAACCTTTTGCCTGCCCTTATAAAGAATCAGACTGACGAAGGCGAAAAGGTGCGCTCCATCATGTCCTGGGTATATAAAAATCTCAAAAAGCGCCCTACCTTCTCCATTCCCTTTGCAAAGGATGTGTTTGTGAAGAGGGTTGGTGACTGCAACGAACATGCAGTGCTCTTTGCTGCCCTTGCACGGGCAGCACGCATTCCCTGTGCTATTGCCTCAGGTATGGTATACAATAACGGCAATTTTTATTACCATGCATGGAACCTCGTATATATTTACGGCAGGTGGGTTGATGTGGATAGCACCTTTGGTCAGTTCCCAGCTGATGCAACTCATATAATCCTTGCAATCGGCGATATATCGGACGGTATAGAGATTATGCAGTTTTTGAAGAATATAAAGATTGAGATTGTTGAGGCACGGCGATGATACAGTGTGTGAATCTCAGTAAATCATATAGCAATGTAAAAGCCCTGGATAACCTTAATATAGAGGTGAAAAAGGGCGAGATATACGGTTTGATTGGTCCAAATGGGGCAGGAAAGACGACAACCATAAAATTACTTGTGGGCCTCATACGACCCACA
>DHGO01000152.1 GCA_002402795.1 Deltaproteobacteria bacterium UBA4796 | reverse complement strand
CTGTATTGTATCTGAAGGGTATATCTACAGGAGATTTCACTTAAAGCTCTATCAGCCATCTTAGGGGAGAATGCAAAGGGATTATCAGCCAATACCATAGTGCGTCTCAAAAGACAATGGGAAGAGGAATACAAACAATGGAAAAGACGTGACCTGTCAGATAAGCGGTATATATACTTTTGGGTAGATGGCATCTACTTCGATGTAAGATTAGAAGACCCTGAAAACAAAAAACAATGCTTTCTTGTTATCATAGGGGCGAAAGAAGACGGGACAAAAGAACTGGTTACAGTCCTTGACGGATATAGGGAAAGCACGCTTTCCTGGATAGAGCTTCTGTCCGATCTCAAGCAGAGAGGTCTCACGATAGGAGACCCTCTCTTGCCATTGGTGACGGTGCCATGGGTTTCTGGGCAGCGCTTCGTGAGGTATATCCTGAAACAAAGGAACAAAGATGCTGGGTGCATAAAACAGCAAACATACTTGATAAGATGCCCAANNNGGCCCTTGTTGCTTATAACAGCTTTCTATCCCTTTATGGAAAGAGGTTTCCTGATGCCTGTAACTGCCTTGCAAAGGATAAGGATGTCCTCTTTACCTTCTATGATTTTCCCGCAGAGCATTGGGTACACATCAGATCTACAAATGTCATCGAATCAACCTTTGCTACTGTAAGATTAAGAACCAATAAGACAAAGGGATGCGGAACCAGGCTTGCCACCCTTACCATGGTATTCAAGCTTGCATGTGAGGCACAGAAGACCTGGAAGAGGATAAAGGGATATAAGCTCATACCTCATGTTATAAAAGGGGTAAGGTTTGTTGATGGTGAGATGGAAGACAAAGAGATAGAGGTGGCATAAGGATGAAGAAAAAGGATACGTTGGATAAAACCTTAAACACAACTATTGACAATATCTCCTTTTTGCCTATCATAAAATCTATCTGGCACCTAAATTACAAAAGAACAGCCAAAAAGATAAAAATTGTCATAGCTTTATTAATTTGGAGGGTCGAATGGAAAGCTTTCATGAATTCACTGTAAGATTATGCAGGGATGTGGGTTGTTATTATCACCACACTGCTAAAGCCCCCGCCTATAGCCTGAAGAAATATGATACCGATGAGCGGGGTAAGATGGGGGTCTTTGGTTGGGTAAATGAACAGAAAAGAGAAAACCGGTTTAAAGTAGACACATACTGGTATTTGGCAGATATGGCCGGTGTTGCTCATTTGGCCGACGTTACTAAAGAGGGTATGCATTATGTATCAAGACAAAATGATCCCGAAGGAAGAGGAACCGGCATATCTATCTTTGTGAGAAACGGTAGCACTGGTGAAGACTATCGAAAAGCGGTAAAAGTGCTTAAAGCGGTCATGAGTGAAATAGTCTAACCCATCGCTCCACCGTATCGGCGAGGAAAAGCACTCGCCTTCCGGTGAGCTCTGTGTTACTTGCTTTCATCCTGTAATTTTCATTGTTGTATCGGCATAGACAAAATAACTTCTGTTGGCCCTCGTTAGTGATTGACGGGGTCTCTCTTGTATTCAAGCATAGAGATTTTTATACCATTTTACAATCTTTCAGCAACAGATAGAAAGAATAAAACCCTGTTTTCATATCTATGCACTCTCCTCAAGATTACACGGAGGTATTTTTTCTTTCATCGTTTTCAGGATCGCCGGGGTAAGCTGTGGTTTAATGAGATACGGAGTCATAGCATACACATCTTTCTTCTTGATGAGAAGCCATTCCTTGGTCTTTCCCTTTAGACGGGTAAGCACAAAGGCACCCTTCAGTTTCTTTCCATGAAGGATAAACTCATACTTACCTCCACCAGGATCTCCTTTTAAGGGTTCATACATACCCGAATCCCAGACAACCACAGCACCCGCCCCATAATACCCCTCAGGTATAATACCCTCAAAAACCCTGTATTCAAGAGGATGGTCATCTACCTGAATGGCAAGTCTTTTATCAACAGGATCCATAGAGGGCCCCTTTGGAACTGCCCATGATTTCAGTACTCCATCCATTTCAAGCCTGAAATCATAATGAAGATGCTTTGAGTGATGCTCATGAACAACAAAGAAAGGCATACAACATTGTACCACATATTGATATATAACGAAAAAGCTAACCGATGTATTCAACAACTTCCTGCTCTATAGCCGTCTGTAATATTTTTCTTGCCCCTCCTATCTGCCATGCTGGCATAGGCAGGCAGGTCACGGTTGAGTGTTGACAAAATAGAATATATTTATTTATTATCATTGAATATTTCAATGAAAGAGGGTATAAGGCTTATTCAGGAATGGGTAATAGTGGTGCATATTAAATTAACGAATTTATCGTCCGGTACTCCAGAAACTAATGGCAAAAGTAAAAAGAGAAAGAAGCTTACCCCCTTTGTCCTTTTAAGGGCAGCAACGACAACGGTTATCTTTGGTATTCCTCTTGTTATTGGCACTACTACTATGCTTGGTTACGGAATATACAGGATATTTAAGAAGCTAAAGAGTATTAGATAATTTTAAGGACTTCTTTTTTATGGAACTCACTTCAGAAGAAAAGGAGATACTCGACAGAATAGAAAAGAATCAATACACCGGAGGTGCTTACAAGCGCGCAACGTGGATCGAGAAGGTCTGTCGTAATAAGAAGGAGAAGGTAATACTCGATAGTCTCTGTGAGAAGGCTCTGGCAGAAAAAGGATTGGGAGGAACTGTAGCGGGCGATACCTACAGGGCATGTTGGCTCACACAGAAAGGAAAGGAATTGCTTGATGCCATACAGAAAAAACAGGGAAGGCAATAAAGAAAGAGGAACTCCTGATATGACATAAAAAGATTATAAAGATAAGTTTGACATAGATAAAAACAAGAGTGGTATAATGTAATTATCTCCATGAACGTGAAACTTCAAAAATTAAAGAGATGGAAATTGAGGAAAATCACTCTTTGGATTGCCGGGTTTTTTGTTCTTTTCTCCCTTATCGGTTTCTTTGTTGCCCCACCTGTCGCTAAGTCAATCCTTCTCAAAAAGCTCTCAG
>DHGO01000165.1 GCA_002402795.1 Deltaproteobacteria bacterium UBA4796 | reverse complement strand
TTGCCGCTTAAGCCGAAATTTTGGACGCTTACTCGAATTTCTTTTTAGAAGGTGGTCATAGCTATGTATTGTTAGATTATGAAATGATATAATTACAAAAATAGAATTAAATTAGAAAATACGGAGTATTGAATATATTTACAACTAACTATTGGGGGTTTATATGAAAATTACAAATCTTACGAAGGTAAAGAAGACCAGAATGGAAATGGAAGGAGCAAAAAATACCTGGAAACAGGTTCCATTATCGAGAAATGACGGGTCACCGAATTTTTCTTTCAGAGTATTTACCATTGAACCAGATGGTCATACACCTTATCATTCTCATCCTTTTGAACATCTGAACTATGTTATTGAGGGGAGGGGTGCTCTGGTAATGGAAGCAGGAGAAACAAGGCCGGTAGTAAAGGGCGATTTTGTACTTGTTTTACCGGAAGAAAAACATCAGTATAGAAATGCAGATTCATCAAAACCCCTGGTAATAATCTGTGCGGTTCCAAAGGATTATGAGTAGATTTATGGGCTCTTAAATTTACAATTTACTTTTTTATTTTTGTAATTTTTGCACCTTCAAGGGATACATCTGCCATCAACCCCCTCTGACCGAACACAAAACCAACAATGGGTTCCTTAAATTGGGTTGAGTCAATGGAACCCTCGGCACCAACATCGATAATTGCAACAGACCCATCGATACCAATCTGCCAGCCAGAACTGTTACGAAATTTGGTAAGTGCTTCATCCTGCATAAATACAAGCATGATATTCTTTTCCTGGGCTCCAATCTGGAGGCCAAAAGAGCCAGCAGCAATATTGTAATAGGCGACGGTCTTTCCATTGATTTTTAAAGCACCTTCGCCATATTCTCCACCCACGACAAATCCAGCCTTAATGACACGGGGTAGTACAAGAACCCCCTTTGCTGCCTTCAAAAATTCTTTTCCTCCTTTTACTTCACTTTCGAAACGCTCCAGAGCCACGTCAACACTTGCATCTATTTCCTTTGCAGTTGCTGCAAAAGAAGAAGGGGCAATTGCCATCATAGCCAGACATAATACACACATGAATAGCGCTATGAACTTCATAAATTCTATTCCTCCTTTCTTGTCCCTATTTCCAGAACAGCTATTGTTGCACCCCAGCTTCCTTTACTATCTCCAGCAAGGTGGAATGATAGAACCTCAGGCAGTGAACGGAGGACAGAGTATACGGTTCGTCTCATGTTGCCCTTACCTTTCCCGTGAATGAGGCGCACCTCTTTGATACCCTTTTCGCAACATGCTGTAATATATTCAGTGAGAAGATCCTTTACATCTTTCGGGTTAAATATATGGAGATCTAACTCATCTGTTACAGGGATAACAACAGGTTCATCATCCATGCCTTCTTGAAGTATACAATTAATCCTTTAAGCGTGCAAATGATTCATGGGCAATATCTTTTGAATTTGCATTCTCTTTTTCAGCTGGGATAAAATAGATTCATGGCTATCTTTGATGTTATAGCAAGACTGGGTTTAAAACTCACTGATACCGATAATGAGGAGATTGAAGGGATCGTCAGCAGTATTGAAAAGACTGCCCATGATGAAATTGTTAAGAATACTCTTATAGAACTCCATATTATTGAATATTTATCTCTTATGAGGCCTGATATTATGTCAGCACTCATAAAGGAAAAAGAACGAGAGAACGAGGAATGGATAGGGAAGACAGAGCGAATCTTTGATGAACAGGGTAATAGAATATGCCAGGAAGTATTGTGTGATTCTATCAGCGAAGTGAGACAGTGTAAGTTCTGTGGAAAATATATTTGCAAATATCATAATTATTCACAGGAGTCTACCTGCTGCTATGCTTGCTGGGTAGAACATTCAGGCATGTAATAATTTTTCAATTAACAGATATGGTGGGCACCGCAGGAAAGTATCTGGTAGTCCCTGCTTTTATCCCTGAAGACAGTTATCCCCTTCACTCCCATATGGTATGCATCACAATAGATACGAAGTATAGTTTCAGGATTTGTATCTTCTGGAAGATTTATCGTTTTTGAAACAGCATTATCCACATGACCCTGAAATCGTTTTTGTATCTTGAGATGATACTCAGGAGAGACCTGATAGGTTTTTCTAAAGAGCCTCTTAAGACTGCAGGACGTCTCATCTCTTTTTTTCATCTCTTCATAAAGCGGATCTCTGATGATAACCTCTATATCTCCAAATAATATCCTTGTATAGACTGTATCATAAAGCGGCTCAATGCCGCTTGAAGTACCTGCGATAAGACTTAACGTTCCTGTTGGTGCAATGGTTGTTGTTGTCGCATTTCTCTGAGGAAGATTCTGACTGTCCCATATACTTCCTTTAAAATTGGGAAAGGTACCTCGTTCTTCTGCGAGACGTCTGGAGGCAACTTTCGACTCACGCTGTATAAATGACATAACCTTTTCTGCTACTGTTTCTGCTTCAGGTGAATCATAATATATTCCAAGCTTTATCAACATATGGGCAAAACCCATGACGCCAAGACCAATTTTCCTATTTTTTTTGGTTAAATCCTCAATCGAGGGTACTGGATACTTGTTCATATCAATAATGTTATCGAGAAACCTGACACCCGCATGGGTCAGTCTTTTGAGTCTATCCCAATCAATTGTTTCATCTGTTACTATTTTAGAGAGGTTAATTGAACCAAGACAGCATGATTCGTAAGCCAGAAGTGGCATTTCTCCGCAGGGGTTTGTTGCCTCAATATTACCGATATGAGGTGTGGGATTACACCTGTTTATAGTATCGATGAACAGGACACCAGGTTCCCCGCACAACCAGGCACATTCAGCTATGAGATTGAGGAGATATCGGGCGCGTACCTTCTTCACAATTTTTTTGGTTCTTGGATTGATAAGGTCAAACATACTGTCCTTTTCATAGGCATCCATAAAATCATCGGTAATAGCAACAGAAAGATTAAAATTAACAAGTTCAGCAGGATTTCTTTTTATGGTGATAAATTCTTCTATGTCAGGGTGGTCAATTCTCAGAATACCCATATTCGCACCCCGCCGTGTTCCACCCTGTTTAATAACTTCGGTAGCCATATTGAAGATTTTAATAAAGGATACAGGACCACTTGCTACACCCATAGTGGATGCTACCATATCGTCCTTAGGCCTTAGTTTTGAAAATGAAAAGCCTGTACCACCACCTGACTGGTGGATTTTCGCTGTTTCTTTTAAACTCTCAAATATGGAATCGAGAGAATCATCAACGGGTAGTACAAAACATGCTGCAAGCTGGCCAAGTTTTCTTCCTGCATTCATAAGAGTTGGTGAATTAGGGAGAAACTCCAGTCTTGAAAGCATTACATAAAATTCTTCTGCTACTTTCTTTCTGTTGTCAGGATTATAATTATCTTCTGCAAAAGCAATGGAATTTGCAACTCTCTTAAAGAGTTCCTCAGGTGTTTCTAAAGGGTTATTAAATGCATCTTTTATGACATACCGGCGATTCAAAACGAGGAGAGCATTTGCATCAAGAGATATATTCTCCATATTTCAATCGTATCAGGAGTGGTTTTTGTTTGTCAACAGAATGTGTCAGAACCATTTTATTGCTATTATGTTATATTATGCTTTATCATATAACAGATGCACTCATATCCAGATATTATTGTACGGCCTTATAGACAGTTAAACAAGGACAGACGTGCACTTCTTGAAGTGGCATATAAAAGCTTTCCTGACATTGTGGACTGCAGTATTACCGAGCAATTCAGATGGGAAAGCCCTGAAGGAAGAACAGCAATCTTTGATCTTTATTATCTTGAATCTGCAGGATACATTGAGATTGTTGCTCAGGGGAGAAAATATGGTATTCCGCCCACACCCTATGCATATATACTGACAAAGGCAGGTATTGACCTTATAGAAAAACCTGGGGAACTGGATAGGCTTTTTCCGATAGTCCAGGTTACCGGTAATGAAGGTATGGTGACACTGGACGATTTGAAGATGCTCGATGATATAATCAATTCTCTTGAAAGATTAAGAGAGATAGTGCAAGAAATGCCAATGCCTGAGAATGAAAAAAGGGGTATGCTCTATTATATAACCATCCTCCTTACCCATCCCTCTTTACAAAAACTTGTAAACATGCCTGATAATGGTTGATGCCCTCTATGTCGTATTGCTTTATGTGAGCAGATGGATATTTCCGTCCTATGCCTTTATATCAAAAAATTCTTTACAGAAGAGACTGATATCAATAACAAGGAGTAAGATAAAGGCCACCTTTTTACTCCGAAACGGGTAGCAAGAAATCCTCATTTACACTTTTTTTTAAGGTATGGTATACAACTATTATGGAAAAGCCGAAAATGAGATTAGTTGAAGCACTGCCCTTTATCCAGGATGGAAAAGAAATGGTGCTATTGAGAGACCCGGAAGGCATTACAGAGCATTCCCTCATTGTATCGAGGGATGTATTGTTTCTTATTTCTCTGATGGATGGAACACGAACATTGCGGGATATACAGGTTGAATATATGAGAGCCTTCGGAGAACTGCTCTATATCGAACGTATCCAGGAATTTGTTGAGACTATGGATGAACATTTACTGCTTTTTAACGAACATTATGAAAAGCATGTTGCCCGATTAAAAATGGAATACGAAGGCACAGAAGTCCGAAAACCTTTTCTGGCAGGAAAGAGTTATTCTGCCAACAGGATGGAACTCCTCATGTTTCTCGATGAGATGTTCAAAGAAACTGACGAATATGAAGCAAAAGACATTAAGATGAATAAGCATCCTGAAATTAAAGGAATCCTGGCGCCCCATATAGATTATGATAGGGGAAAGGAGGTATACAAAAAGACATACCCATACTTGAGAAATTTAAAAAAACCACTGATAGTGATTTTCGGGACGTCCCACCGCACAGTATCAAAAATGTGGAGCATCTCACTGAAAGATTTTGAAACACCACTCGATATTGTTTTGCACTCAAAAGAGATGGAAGCGTTAATTAGAGAACACCCTGTTCTGAGTAATTACATCGATGAATGGCCTCACAGATGCGAGCACTCTATTGAATTGCAATTGCCCCTCCTTCAGTTCATGATTCAGGATGATTTTGAGATCCTTCCGATACTGACTGGCACAATGCAGGAATACATTAACGGCGAAAAAGAAATAGACTCAAAGGAGATTGTTGACCTTGTTACAGGCCTTCATGAGGTTTTACAGAAGAGTGGAAAACATTTTATCATTATCTCAGGCGCTGACCTCGCCCATATAGGTGCCCAGTTCGGGGACAGGTATCCCCTCGATTTTACGACCCTTGCTTCATCGAAAACAAAGGATGAGATACTTCTTGAATATATCAGAAAGATTGATGCCCGGGGGTTCTTTCAGTCTGTCAGAGATGAAGGTGATAGACGGAGGATATGTGGTCTTGTGCCCATATTTTTTCAACTCAGTCTTCTTGCTAACAGTAAGTGCGAGATAGTTGGTTACAAACAGTGGAGTGATGGTGCTTCATCCGTTAGTTTTGCAGGTTGTATATTTTTTTAGGAAATATAACTACGTCTCATCTTTAGAAGTAAGCCCTGGACATAATCGGGGCTTACTTTCACAATATTGTATATCTATGGGTAACCTCAAAATCCTTGACAATGAAAGGAAAAAACAGTAATTTTCAAATAATTTATGGACCGTACACTTCTCCTCAATACAACATTTGAGCCCTTAAGCATTGTATCGTGGAAAAAGGCTGTTATGCTTTTATTTCTTGGTAAGGTTGAGGTATTGAAAGAATATGAGCGGGAGATAAAAGGTATTTCAATGAGCATCAAACAACCAGCCGTTGTAAGGCTCCTACGTTTTGTCCAGAACAATCACATGAATGTCAAGTTTTCCCGTAAAAATATTTTTCTCAGAGATGACTACGCCTGTCAGTATTGCGGAAAGAGATTTGATCCTCGCTGGTTGACGTGTGACCATATTATTCCAAAATCAAGAGGCGGGGTTACTGAATGGTCCAACATAGTTACTTCATGTATTCAATGCAATCTTAAAAAAGGTGACAAACTTCCCGAAGAAGTTAATATGTATCCGAGAAAAAGATCAGTAAGGCCAAATGGATTTTACATGCTGATGCTTCATATTGGCATTAAGATTGTTCCTGAATACTGGAAAGACTATTTATTTATAAGGGATCATAATGGATAGGTTGTGGGCTCCATGGAGGATACAATATGTCAGCAGTTCTGCCTCGACGAGGGAAGAGCAATGTTTTCTCTGCATAGATAGAAAAGATGATGAAAAAGCATTTGTTATTGGAAGAAATGAAAAAGCATTTGTTGTAATGAACAGGTTTCCTTACACAAATGGTCATGTTATGGTTGTACCTGTGCGACATGTGGGTTCCATAGAAGAGCTCACCGATGAGGAACTCCTTGATATGATGAAACTTGTACAGAAGATGTCAGGTGTATTTAAAAAAGAATTTAATATTGATGGGCTCAATATAGGTATTAATATGGGAAGGGCCGCTGGTGCAGGTCTGGAAGGGCATATCCATATTCATATTGTTCCGAGATGGTTCGGTGATACAAATTTCATGCCTGTTATTGGTGAAACAAAAATTATCTCTGAACATATCACAGAAACATTCAGAAAATTAAAGAGGCGTTTTGTTGAAAAGCTTCTTTGATTCAACTCCGCCTGCCTTAAATCCTGAAGATATTGTTTTAACGTTTACAGGAAAGAAAGGTAGTGAGCTTTCTCTTCCCCCACGGGTGGTTATTACGTTTGATAGAGGTAGCCTCAATTCACTGCTTAAACATTCACAGACAACAACGATTGATGCCTGGAAGTCTTTCAGAACCATGTATAAAGTCGAGGGAAAACAGACAATTATTACAAAGTCATCTGCAGGCGGTCCAAATATAGCCACCCTTGTTGAAGAGCTGTCTTCTTTTGGTGTTACAGAATTCATTCTTTTGGGATACTGTGGAGGTATTGATGGAAAGATCAGGATTGGGGATGTTCTTCTTGTAAATGGTGCTATACGGGAGGAAGGGACTTCATATCATTATTTATCTGATACAAATAAATTTATATATACAGACTGGTTTGAAACATGGGAGTATACACTTACGATGCCTGGTTTTTATAAAGGGATCGTGTGGAGTTGCGATGCCCTTTATAGAGAAACACAGAAGAAAATAAAAAAATACAAAAAGAGAGGAATCGTAGCAGTAGAGATGGAGGTTGCATCATTTTATGCTGTGTGTAAATTTAAAAAATTGAAGGGCATTGCTTTTTTAGTCGTATCAGATGTATTTAATAATGGAAAATGGACTCCCGGATTCTTTGCAGAAGACTTCAAACAGGGATTTGATAGACTATCGTACTTTATTATGCAAAATGTGATTGTATAATAAAGTAACTATCGATTTTTTAAAATCCCTGTAAACCCTTTCGTATAAACATAATAGCAATACTTGCAATAATAAGACTAAAAATCTTTGAGAGGGCTTCAATAAATTTTTTTCCAAGATAACGTAAAATATATTCAGAGAATTTAAGAACCACAGCACATATAACGAGATTCAATACAAGAGAAAGTAAAAAATAGTAAAAACCATAGTTATTCCTGATAATTATGGACGTTGTAAGAACTGCTGGTCCTGCAAGAAGTGGAACTCCCAATGGAACGACACCAAACATATCATGTTCGCTTAAGGGTTCTTCATAACCCCTTATGATATCCTTTGCAGCGATTATAAAAAGCACGATCCCACCTGCAACGAGGAAATCGTTAATAGAAATTCCAAGGTATGTCATTACCTTATTGCCGATTATTACAAATACAAGGGTCAATGCAAAAGCTGTAAAAATAGAATCTCTTAAATTTTTTATTCTTTTATTTTTATCGAGATGCATAACAAGCTTGATATACATAGGTAAGACTCCTATTACATCAAATGCCACAAAGAGCGGGATAAAAGATAAAAGAAAAGTGTCAATCATGGTATTGCACCTGCTGAAAATAAGAGGTTTTCATATCAACTGTTTTCAAGGATTGCCTTAAGCCTTTTTACAATGTATGCATTCTCTTTATGTGTTTTAACAGGTAAACGAATCAAATAGTTTTCGTTTCCATCTTGATAGTCATCAATGAGTATTCCATAGTGTAAAAGTTTTTCTTTTACAGTTATATTTCTGTTCTCAAAGCATATAAGGAGAAAATTACATTTTGTATTTGAAATTGTTATTCCCCTTAAGGGAGATAGTTTGCTCACTATGTAGTCCTTTTCGTTTTCAATAAACTGTATGGTCCTCTTATAATGCCCTTTATCTTTTAGTGATATTGCAGCTCCCTTGAAAGCAAGGGTATGGAGTTGTGGAGGTATCATACATGTGCGCATTGTGTTTATTTGTGTTTGAGGTCCTATAATATATCCCGCACGGAGTCCTGCTAATCCATGAAATGTTGAAAAGGTTCTTACAATAAAAACACTGTGAGTGCAAACAACGTGCGCTACAGGTGATTTAACTCCGGCAAACTCGCCATATGCTTCATCAATAACAAGCGTTTTGTTTTGCTTTTCTGACTCGTCAATCAGACGTTCAATCTCTTCCAGGGGAATAATTGTTCCGGTAATATCATGGGGATTGGCAAGATAGATAAAGTCTGCGGAAGCGGTAGCCATAATAAATTTCTGGCTATCAATGATAAAATTCTTCTCTTTTACAAGGGGAAATGAATAGAGCGTACTATCAGCATTCTCGAAAATTTCTGCCCGTTTTCGGGAAAGTGGGGTAAGCAGTAAAATATTTTCTGGCCTTCTAATATGAATGAGCAAACGGAGAAGAAACGTTGAGCCATAGCCAAAAAGAATGCTGTCCTCAGGTATAGACTCTCTTGTACATATATTTCTCTTCAAATATTCTATGTCATTGTCAGGAAATATACCTATTTTTTTTATACCTTTTCTCAGGGACTGTTTAACCTTTCTTGAAGGTCCCAGCGGGTTAACGGCAATGGTAAAATCAACAAACCTTTTATTCTTTTTCAAAAGCTCAGACACCAAGATACGCCTCAATCACCCTCGGATTATTCTTCATTTCAGCCGATGTACCTGTCAATACTATTCTACCATTCTCAAGCACAAAAGTAATATGGGAATGTTCAGTTGCGATATGGGCGTTTTGTTCAACAAGTATCATTGATATGCCCTTCTCTCTATTGATGGAATCAATTAATGAAAAAATTTCTTTTGTAACAATAGGAGAAAGTCCCATGGACGGTTCGTCAAGTAAGAGTAATTTAGGATTGCCCATGAGCGCCCTTCCGATTGCAAGCATTTGTTGTTCCCCGCCGGACAGTGTGCCTGCCAGTTGCTTAATACGCTCACCAAGTCGAGGGAACGTTGAAAGAACAAGGTCGAATAATTCTGCTTCGAGTCTGCTATTGTTAATTGCATAAGCACCAAGTTCAAGGTTTTCTTTTACTGACAGGTGGGGGAATACCCTTCTTCCTTCAGGCACCATAGTTATACCATGTTTTACTATTCTTTCTGGTTTTAGCCCCTCTATACTTACTCCTTCAAATTCAATTGTTCCTTTCAGTGGTTTAATGATACCCGTGATTGTCTTTAAAAGCGTTGTTTTACCTGCACCGTTAGGACCTATAATACTAAGATGCTCAACAGAAAAGGATATATTATCCACAGCCACTACACCACCAAAACTTTTTTTAAGTCCAGAAACTTCGAGTGCTTTCACTGTTTTTTTCCTGTTGTAATCAAACCGTAAGGTCTCCACATCATGAGCATAATAAGCATGATGGGGATAAAGACCCATCGTAAATCGAGTATTTGAACAGGCAACACTATTCTCAATCCTTCAATGAATCCTACCCAGATAAGACTGGCATAAATTGTACCGGTAATACTTCCCATGCCACCGACTATGACGATAATCAAGAAATCGATAGATTTAAGAATATCAAAATTAGAGGGGTGTAGAAACGTATAGAGGTGGCTATAAAGACCTCCTCCTATGCCTGCAAGAAAACATCCATAGCTAAATGCCATAAGCTTCATTGTTGTAGTATGAATGCCAATCGATGCCGCTGCAAGCTCGTCGTCTTTTATACATCTCCAGAAAAGCCCGAAACGGGGGAAAATGATGTTTCTTGTAACGATTATAAGAAATAGGGTGGAAAAAAAGCAAGTTCCAGATTGGTTAGTTTTGCTATTCCAACAAAACCTCGTGAACCTCCAAGAACTTCAATAAATCTGTCCGAATTATCAAAAAAGACTTTGACAAGGGTACTGAATCCGAGGGTAGCAATGGCAAGAAAATCATCCCTCAGTTTCAGTATGGGTATTCCTATAATGTACCCGATACAACCAGATAACACTCCGCTCAAGATAAGGGAAGGTATAAAAGAGATGGTTCCTTCAACGGCAAATACTTTGCTTAAATAGGCAGCCATGTAGGCACCAATTCCATAAAAGGCAGCGTGACCTAATGAGAATTGCCCTGTGTATCCGTAAATAACATTTAGTCCCAAGGATGTAATAATAATGATGCATGAAAATAGTGTTATCTGCTGGATATATCCTGAAATAAGCTGGAAGGTAAAGAGCAATTTTAGACAGAGGTACAGAACACACGAAAGGATAAGTATCTTTTTTGATTCACGAAAGAAATTCATACCTTTTCAATCCACTTACCAAAGATACCACCTGGTTTCAAAAGGAGAACAATAAAAAGTATTATAAATATTAGACCATCCCTGAATGTTGATGAGAGAAAAGCAGAAACAAAAACCTCAGAAATGCCGATGAGTAAACCTCCAATGACTGCTCCATGGATGATGCCTATCCCACCAAGCACTGCGGCGATAAACGATTTGATCCCGGGCATGATGCCCATAAATACATTAATTTGAGGATAAGCAATCCCGTATAGCACACCGCCAAGACCAGCAAATGCTCCTCCTACAATAAAGGTAAAAGAGATTATCCAATCAATATTGATACCCATGAGGGAGGAGAGTTCCCGGTCATATGAGACAGCCCTCATTGCTTTTCCATGTTTGGTTTTGTATATGAGGATGTAGAGCAAGAATAATGAAGAAAATGTAATGACAAATATGATGAGCTGAATGTTGGTAATGGTAAAGAGAGAAAAATCATATGATATAATTTCGAATGGTCTTTTAAAGGCGATATAGTTAGGCGTAAAAAGAGCGTTGAGACTGAGAAAACATTCCAGAAAGAGTGACACCCCTACTGCCGTTATGAGCAAAGAAATCTTTGGTGCACCACGGAGAGGTTTATAAGCAATTTTTTCAATTCCATATCCTACTAATGCAGTGGAAATCATAGCTATAAGGAAGACCGCATGCATGGGGAGACTAAAGTAAGAAATAAGATAGCGCCCGATAAAGGCACCGATCATAAATATATCACCATACGCAAAGTTTATAAGCCGTAATACACCATATACCATTGTATATCCAAGGGCATTGCCCTTACCCTTCTCAAGGGTAGATTTAAAAAATTCCGCGAGTCCCTTGGAATAGTCATTTCCTACGTCATATAGAACCGCAGCAGTTTTTGTTTTTAATTCCTTTAGAGCAAAATTTGCTGCCACCGTACCCTGGAATGGGTCTATAAAGCATGCCCTGAAAATATATGGTTTTTACATCTCCGGTTAAAGGTGTAATGAGGCCTATTTTTATCGTCTCCTTTGCGCTACCGTAGCTGGAAATAATAAGAATTAAGAAACATACAGGAGGTAAGATAAGGATCTTCTTCATAAATACCGCTCCTTCTTTACTGTTTTGCTATAAATAAAAACATAGTACCAGGTTTAATGCAACGATTTTCCTTAAGTTAGACATGAGATTAGTTGGTAAGGTACAGGCAGGCGCTATAGAATGCATTGAGTGATGAAAAAAAATAGTGTATAAATTGTGTAATTTCTATGAAAAAGATAGTCATTGGTACTGCAGGCCATATTGACCATGGAAAAACAGAGCTTATCAAAGCACTCACCGGTATAGATTGTGATAGGCTTAAGGAGGAAAAAGAACGGGGTATCACAACAGAGCTTGGTTTTGCTCATTATAGATTGGGAAATGATGTGCTCATGGGCATTGTTGATGTCCCGGGTCATGAAAGGTTTGTGCGACACATGGTAGCAGGCTCATGGGGTATCGACATGGTTCTCCTTGTTGTTGCTGCAGACGAAGGTGTGATGCCACAGACAAGAGAGCATGTAGACATATGTGAACTGCTTGGTCTTAAGAAGGGAGTTGTTATTATTACTAAAAAAGACCTTGTCGATGAAGAAATGTTAGCCCTCGTTATAGAAGATATCAAAACCTTCCTTTCAGGAAGATTCTTTGATGGTGCCCCCATCATAGCGGTATCATCAATTACAGGTGAGAATATCGAATCATTAAAAGATGTCCTTCTGGCTTATGCGCATTCTTTACCTGAGCGTTCAACAACTGGTGTATTCCGACTTCCTGTAGATAGAGTTTTTACGCTGAAAGGCCTTGGTACTATTGTCACTGGAACATGCATTTCAGGTTCAATACGAGTCGGAGAAGAGATCGAGATATATCCATTATCAAGAAGGGCTCGAATAAGAAATATCCAGGCATACCATGAAGACGTAGATGAAGCCTTTGCAGGTCAAAGGGTAGCCCTGAACCTTCAGGGTATAGAAAAACATGAAATTGGAAGAGGCGTTATTATTAGCAGACCTGATACGCTTATGCTGACTGACAGAATAGATGCTACTTTCTCGTATCTTCCATTACCATATAAGCCTATAAAGAATGATGCAGTTTTTAGGTTTCATATAGCAACAACTCAGACAGAGGCTCGTATGGTGCTACTCACAAATGATAGTATTGCACCGGGAGAAGAACAGTTTGTTCAATGGGTATTTTCTAAACCTGTGGTTGCATTGCCAGGTGATAGGTACATTATAAGGGGGTCTTACGCCATTCAGACAATAGGTGGAGGTACAATCCTTGATATTATGCCACAGAGACACAAAAGGAGATACGAGAAACTGGGCGAAATTTATACGCTCCTTTCCCGGGGTACAGCAATTGAGCGAGCTGAGTATCACATACGAAAGGCTCTTTTTAAGGGAATCACACAAAATCAGCTCATGATTCTTTTGGGTCAGGACAAAGATACCGTGAATAGTGCAATAAAAACTCTCATAGAAAATGGAAAGATAAAAATTATTGTGAAAACTATATTTCATACCGATGTATTTGAAAATTATAAGAGAATACTCTATGAAACAATCACTGATTTTCATAAAAAAAATCCATTAAAGATAGGCATCTCAAAGGAAGAATTAAGGACACGCTTACCACATGTAGACATTTCTGTTTATCAGAGAGCCCTCGAGGATTTAGAAAAAGAGAATTTACTTGAAGTAGAAAAGGATAAAGTAAGGCTGAAGGGAGGTTACAAAAAGGAAGAGGCAGATACAGATGCCCTTCAAAAAAAGGTCGTTGCAATACTTCTTAAATACGATCTGACACCGCCAGCAATAAAAGATCTTGCAATTGAATTGGGTATAAAAGAAGCATATTTCAGAGACATTATGGAGAGGCTTGTCTATGAAGAAACAATCATTAAAATTAAGAGCGATATGTATTTTCACAGGCACGCAATTGAAAACTTTAAAGAAAAGGTAGTTTCATATCTCACTTCAAAGAAAGAAATGACCCCATCAGACTTTAAAACAACGCTTCCCCTGTCACGGAAATATATGATACCCCTTCTTGAATATCTTGATGAAATAAAATTGACAATCCGTACGGGGGATAAAAGAATACTCAGAATTTCTAAGACAACAAAGACCTGATAATTACATTCAGAAAGCAAAAAGTGCCATGTATATCTATTGGTTTTTTACCACTACGACACTATCAGCGATCCAGCCTTCTCTTTTTCCGTAAAGAACGATTTTATACCACTTCATACCCCGGCGGTCTAATTTTTCGTCAAGGATTGGAGTGTTTTCTCCCCTGAATATCATCGCAATTCTTGGGGAATTAATGTCAGGTCTTACCCGTACATTTGCTGCTATCTTTGCAACCACAATTATATCTCTCTTAACGGGCTCTTTCTTTATTGAATCATCAACGTCTGTCTTTAATGGTTCTTCTCCTGGTTGTATTTCTTCACCTGTTTGTACTTCTTTCTTGCCACCTTCTTGAGCTATTGGTGTTTCTTGTGTTTCTTTCTTTTCAACGCTTTTGGTTGCTACCGTTTCAATTTCCTGTGGTTGCTTGATTTCTTCTTTTCGTACTGCAGTTGAAGTAATGTCGTGTATATCCCTCAGGGCATAAAAGTAACCTGCAATACCTGCAATAATGACACATATAATCCCTATCAGTAAGTACAAACGACGAATATGCCTCTGAGTCTCCTCTCTCTCTGTTAAATTTTTTACAGGATGTCCAGAGTGCCCGACGGGTATTCTCTTTATATCAATATCCTGTTCAACATGGGTAAAACTTTTTAAAGATGGCCCCGTTTCTTTCCCCCTCTCGTCTGATATATAGGGAAGAGTTTCCCCCTTACCGGACATGGCATTGATTGCCTTTGAAACCTCTTTGAAGGTAATTTTATTTGCTCGATTTGTGAACCCCACCAGCAAAGCAAGATCTGAGAGAGCAATAATGGTTCGAGGAGAACCTCGTGCATACCTGTGTATTATATCCAGTGCATCATCAGCAAAGATATCTCTTCTTTCATCGAGCCCTGCCTTCTTCAGTCGGTATCGTACGAGTTCCTTTGTTTCTTCGGATCTGAGTGGTACAAAATAATAACGAACAGGAAGCCTCTGCCAGAACTCTGGCATTCCTTTAATGGTATTCCAGAGCGCTCTCTGACCAGAGAGAATAAAAGTATGAAGATACTCACTGTTATGCATCAGGTTTATAAGAGTTCTTAATTCCTGGAGCACATCCTTTGCATCACAGAGCATCTGGCCTTCATCAACAATGATGATACCTTTACCTCCCCGTTCTTTCACTTCGATTAGTGCGTCTTTTAAAAGCATAAGATTTTTCAATTTATCGTCATCAACAAAGTTATGGGCTATAGACTTTGTTATATAAGAAATCATCTGTGAAGATGTTAATGTGGGATGGTCAATAAAGGCATATTTAAATGCATCGCCATACTCTTCCTTGAGTTCGTCGATGAGCTTTAATAGAGTGGTTGTTTTTCCAAGACCTGCATCTTCAGATACTACCAGAACTCCACCTTTATTTGTATTAATGGCATATCTCAACCGTTCCAGGCACTCAAAGTACTGTCCGGTTACACACATCATTTTACTGTCTGGTGCAAGGAGAAAGGGATGTTGCTTTAAACCCCAATAGGAAACATATTCTTCAATCATGGTTTGCATATCTTGCATGGAGTATATCCAATCTTTATTGCATCAATTCTGTTTCGGAAAATAATTCTGTTGTTATCAGATATCTTATCTACGAGAGAACATGAAGGTCTATGGAGTACGTAGCTTCTTTTATTGCCAATATAGTGTGTTTCTGTATTTCTTTTATTTTCCTGCCACAAGCCTCTCTCTTCCTCCATGGCTTTTTGCTGGAGTTTGAGTAGCATATCCTTATACTTAAGATTTGGTGGCTTTATGTTTGCTTTCGCATAGCCAAGCCTTACAAGTTCTGCGTTGACAAAGATATTCTTCACAAACACGTAAGCAAGAAGCCTGTTATAATTATCTTTCTTTTCCACATCAAATTCAAGCCTTACCTTTTTTAGAAATACAAGTTTTTTATTATACCGTGCAGCTTCCTGGGCATAAAATTCTGGACCTTTCTCCTTTGAAAATAGTTCCGGGGTATCAATCCCTAAGTACCTGACTACCTCACCACTTTCAAGTTGAATGGTGTCACCGTCAATGACTTTTTTTACAACGTATTCTTTTCCATAGACATGGTGGGAAAAAGAAAGACATAGAATCAATAAGATTAATGCGCTTCTCATTAGAAAAAACTTTACAACATTTTTCTATTATGTTAAACAAATTTAATTATGTATGATAAGAAATTTTTTCTACTATATGGAGGCTACTATAATGACAAAACGAAGGATAGCAGTTTTGTGCTTGTGTTTTGTTATGTTACCGGTAATCACATATGCACAACAAAACAGCCTTGCTATAGGATATGGCTTTGGGGCATTTAATGATAAGACCTCTCCCAGGCTTCAATCAGATGACTATTATCGTTACATTCACATCGTTTATGGATACGAAAGACAGATGTTTTCCCCTCATATTCAACTTCTACTTGAACCATATATAGACTATGTGATGAAACCCCACGATGGACTTGATGTTGGATTGGGAGTTTCGCTTAAGTTTTACCCGTTCAACGAAAAAAGGAAAGGCCTGTTCTTTGTAGCTGGAACAGGTGCTGCATATACCACAATCGGGTTTAAAGAGCAGGGAACCCATGCACCATTTATACTTCAGGGTGGTTTTGGCTATCAGTGGGATAGGATCTTTATTGAAAATAGATTCAGGCATTATTCGAATGCTGGATTGGCCAGTCCAAACCATTCTATCAATTCAAATATTTTTCTTATTGGTACAAGATTTTAGAAGCAGGGCGGTAATTTCTCCGCCCCACAGAATGTGACACGCCTACTTCTTTACAGGTTCAAAGGCAAAGAAAACTCTCTCTGCCATTATAGTGCCTGCCTTTCCCTTTTCCACAGGGATTGCAGGTATTTCAAAAACACTAAGCTGTACCTCATCACCCCTTTTCAATACACCTGCTGGGCAATTTACGATCCTTGTTAGAAGTCTCCTTACTGGATCCACGCCTAAATCAACAACTGCATGGATGAGTGGAGATTCAAATCCAAGGGGCACACCCCTTACCTCTTCAGAAAAGACGATTACCTTGCCTTTTTTAGGAAGGTCTATATACTCAAGGTTTTCTGAATAGCAGTTAGGGCAGATGACTCTCGGTGGATATGCCACATGACCGCAATTCTTACACTTTGTCGTTGTAAACCTCCCCTGTTTTAAATTTTCATAGAATGGCCATATCCTGTTAAACTCCTTTGCCTCGATTGGCCACATATCCATCGTTGCTGGATACAAATTCTCAAGTATTGGAATTCCTGCTACAGCCATATATTCCTCCTTATTTTACTGGCGTTCTTCCGTATATCAGAACGGTATGTTCTGCATTTGCTCCACTTAAGTTATGGGTAAGTCCGATGTCGGCATCCTTTACCTGATGGCGTGCTCTTCCTTGAAGCTGTTTCATAATCTCTATGCCCTGTCTGATACCTGTTGCACCAAAGGGATGACCACACGCAAGCAATCCACCATCTGTATTGACAGGGACTTTTCCGCCTATCTCTATCTGTTTTGAGCCGCAGAACTGTCCACCCTCTCCCTTCTTGCAGAATCCAAATTCCTCTACCTCTATGACCTCAGAAATAGAGAAACAGTCGTGTGTCTGTGCTACCTTTATGTCATTGGGGGTTACCTTTGCACTGCTATATGCCTTTTCTCCTGCTATTTTTGTATGTTTCCAGTCAGCAAGATGGGTGCCAGGAAAATTGGCTGAAACACTGTTCAGACAAACCTGTGCAGTACCCCTTATATATACAAGGGGTCTATCTGTAAACTTCTTTGCAATCTCATCGGTGGTGATAATGCACGCTGCAGCGCCATCTGTAATTGGACAACAATCATAGAGCGTGAGTGGCGGTACAACAGTAGGGGCATTCATCGCCTCTTCAAGGGTTAAAGCCTTCTGCATCTGTGCAACCGGGTTGGTGGATGCATAGTTGTAGTTTGCCACGGATACTGATGCAAGGTCTTCCTTCTTTGTGCCATAATGTATCATATGCTCCTGGGCAGTAAGTGCAAAGAATGGAGGAGGCAGTCCCATGCCCTGGGCACCGTCCCAATCGTGGTCAACGGAGGCAAGTTCACTGTAAAAGACTTCCCACTTCTGCGGTGTATAGAGCTTTTCTCCTCCAGCCACCATGATAATATCAGCCATGCCACTTTCTACCAAACCTTTCGCAAGAATAATTCCCGTACTGCCACCAGCACACAAAACATCAACTCTTGTGCAGATTGAAGTTGGTTTCAGCCCGCATCTTTCAGCCACTACCGGCGCTGTGTTCACCTGGAATGAGCATCTTCCTGCGTAGGATGAAGCTACGATGAGTCCATCAATATTCTTTGGTTTTAACGCAGGAATATCATCGAGACATATTTTTGCTGCTTCCTGAAAAAGGTCAACAAGGTGTGCCTCTCTTACACCCCACTTGCACTGGCCTCCTGCCAGTATTACTGCTTTTCTTGCCATACAATCCTCCTTAACATTAAATTCAACTGTAAATTAGTTTTACCATAATTCTGAATTATATAAAAACTGATATCATCCATATTACTGAAAGCTAACCCTTTTCACTTCCCCTTAAAATTGGGCTTTCTCTTCTCAACAAATGCACTGATTCCTTCCCTGCCATCTTCTGAAGTGAATGCAATAGTAAAGGAATTCATTTCTAAAGTGAGACCCGAGTCAAGATCCATGTTTAGACCATTATCAACGCATTTCTTTATAAGTGCAAGGGCTACCTTTGGTTTCGATGCAAGTTTTTTTCCTAAAACCTTTGCTTCTTCCATTAATGTATTTTTTGGGACTACCTTGTTTACAAGTCCTATCCTGTAAGCTTCTTGTGCATTGATGTTATCACCTGTATAAAGCATTTCCTTTGCTTTTGTAGTGCCTATAAGTCTCGGCAGACGCTGTGTTGCACCAGATCCAGATATAATGCCAAGATTTATTTCAGGCAACCCTATAACCGCATCCTCCGAGGCAATCCGCAAATCACAGCACAGTGCAACCTCACAACCTCCTCCGAGAGCAAGACCGAAGATTGCAGCAATTGTTGGTTTTTCAATACCTGTAAGTTTATCGAAAGCTTTCCTCGGCGCTGTCCATAAAAAATCAGAAATTTCTACGGCAGATTTGTCTATTACATCTTTGACGTCAAGTCCTGCAGCAAAAGCCTTGTCGCCACTGCCTGTAATGATAATTGCTCCAATCGAATCATCGTTTTCTATTTCACAGAGTGCATTATAAAATTCGTGATATAATTCTACGCTTAATGGATTTAAAGGAGGTCTATTGAGCTTAATGATCCCGACAGGTGCTTCCTTTTCAATAATTAAAGTTTTATAGGCCATGTGAGCCTCCTTTAACATTCCTTATTTTGAATAATCGTACCAGCCCTTACCTGATTTTTTTCCCAGGAGGCCTGCCCTGACAAGATTTCGGATTGCAAAAGGTGGATCCCACTTTAATTCCTTGGGAAGATTATCAAAGAAGTAGTGCATAATATGGAGGTTTGTATCTTGCCCTGTAAGGTCCATCAGTTCAAAAGGACCCATTGGATAATTCAAACCAAGCTTAACAGCCTTATCTATGTCTTCTTTTGATGCAATACCCTGTTCATAGAGCTTTATCGCTTCTATCATGTGTGGAATTAGAAGCCTGTTTACAAGAAACCCTGGAATGTCAGATCTTACTTCTACAGGTTCTTTACCAAACTTCCTTGAAAGTTCCATTGTTACCGCAACCGTTTCGTCGCTTGTCTGCATACCTCTTATAACCTCTACAAGCCTCATCAGAGGAACCGGGTTGAAGAAGTGCATCCCAGCAACCTTGTCCGGTCTTTTGGTTGCTGTTGCCATCTCTGTAATAGACATGGAAGATGTATTTGTTGAGAGAATTACATCCTTTCTTGTCAATTCATCGAGTTCTGCAAAGACCTTTTTCTTCACATCCATTACTTCCACAACAACCTCTACGACAAAATCAACGTCCTTCAAGTCTTCCATCTTTGTGGTACCTTTAATTCTTCCCATTATATTATTTTTATCATCAGCTGTCATTTTGCCTTTTTCAACTGTCTTAGAAAGAAATTTATCAATATTCTTAAGGCCGCCCTGAACAAACCTATCCTCAATATCCCTCATTATGACAGTATAACCAGCCTGCGCAGCAACCTGTGCAATACCATTTCCCATTACGCCAGCGCCTAAAACACCAATAGTCTTTATATTCATACTTCCTCCTAAATTTTATTGTTTTTTGATAGTTAAAAAATTTAAATAACGCTATATCTAATATTATTACATGTCAGATGTCAACTATTTTATAGTCAATTGTCATTTAAAGTTGAAAACTGGACTTCCCCAGGGTGCTAATATCTTCCCAAAAAAGGGGGATATTAAATGCATCTGCACAAACGATTTTCCAATGATCAGGTTAAGGTAATCTTTGGCAATCATCTCAAGGGGCTCATTTCTGTAAAAGAAGCATTGCAGTTATTAGAAATCAGCAGGAGCCAGTTCTTCGCGCTTCAGAAGGAATATGTGGAAGACCCTGAAAGGTTTTCTATTTCTTATGTGCGACATGCCCCAAAACGTATCGGGAAGACAGCTGAAGTAAAAATTCAAAAAGAATTGATCGAGAATCACAAGCTTGTTCAAAATCCCAAAATTCCATTACTACCTATAATTATTCAGCCATCCATGACAACTTAAAAAGAAAAGGAATTAATGTTTCTGTTCCAACCATTATCTGTCATGCCAAAAAACTTGGTTATTATCAACCCAAGAAAGAGCGACAATACCATGATCGAGAAGTAATTACGACGGCTATTGGCGCATTAATTCAACATGATGCTTCGCATCATCTCTGGAGTCCTTTTGCCAAAGAAAAATGGGTGCTGGTTGCTTCTCTTGATGACTATTCTCGCTATCTCTTATATGCCGACCTTTTTGAGGCAGAATCTACCTGGGCACATATCGAAGCATCACGGGAAGTTATAACGAGAAACGGGATTCCTTTGCAATATTATGTTGATAGCTTGCGTGTCTTTCGCTTTGTCTGCCACGGAGAAAGTATTTGGGTGCCACAACACCACAAAACCGATGAGGTGAACCCACAGTGGAAGAAATGTATAGAAACTGTTGGTTCAAAAGTACTTTATGCTCTTTCCCCTTAAAGCCAAGGGTAAAGTAGAGCGGCCATATTGCTGGCTGCAGGATAGAATTGTCCGCACCTGTGCAAGAGAAAATATTTCTATCATTAGAGATGCAAGAGAAGTTCTTCGGTATGAAGTTAACCGCTACAACACACATCAAGTTCACTCTACAACAAGTGAAATTCCAGAGGTTCGCTTCAACCGAGCAAGAGAGTCTGGCCAAAGCTTCTTTCGTCCTTTTATTATTCCCAAACCGTATTTGCATCTGGATGATGTATTTTGTTTGAGAGAAACTCGCCAAACCGATGGATATCGTAAGATCTCACTGTGGAATCAAACTCTGCAAGTTCCGAAAGTAGACCCTTACAAAGAGGTTAATGTTTACATTATCCCGGACAGAAAATCCCAAACTATTGGCATCCGCATATGGCATGAAAATCGCCTTGTGCTTTCAACTTGTTATCCAAGGTCAATGTTTCCTAAAATCCACTTTTGAAGTTTAAATATTTTTACCCCGAGGTTCTGGGTTCAATTGATTTTGAAGTCCTTCATGTGGTTCAGGCTATCTACAATGAAATAAAACATGCACTTGATTTACTGAAAAAGATAGACAGGAAAGCTACATATTATGATAGTTGCTGTCTTGGTAGGATTGAAGGCTATATCGAGGAACCAAGGGAACTACTAAAATGGTGTGGTACTGAGATTTACGAGTTGCCTCGCTCACAGCAGGATACCTTGTGTTCCGGTTCTGGTGGTGGTATTCAATCTGCATTTAAGGAGCTTTCCTTTGATATTGCCAGCAACCTTTTGAACCAGACTGAAACAAAGGAGTTAGTCAGCCCTTGTCCGTTTTGTACATTTAATCTTAGCTATACTGATAAAAATAGCAGAATGGATAAACAGATTACCTATATAACAAAGATTATATGGGAATCATTAAAAGAGTCATCCAGGGATTAAATTACTTGCAGTCTATTCAAATATGTACCCCGACGGCATCCTGTGACCCTTTGAGTCTTCACTTGTGCTCCAAGACCGTTTTTCTCCCCATACAGGCAATACTCTGTTTCTTATCCACTCAAATGGCAGGTCAGCCTGAGGTTCGTACTTCTCGATATACTCTATATAGGGGTTACCTGAGAGGTCATAGGGAGGATGCATTGCATCATTGATACCATCAAATTCAACAACTGGAACACCTATATTCTCACAGAGTTCTTTGTTAAAGGTAGGTGATACATTTACCCACTTTTCGTTGAGGTAAAGTTGTGTGTATCCATGGCTGAGAAGAACATTGATACCTGTCTTAGCAAAGAATTCCTGAGGTAACCTATGGTTTTTAATTTTAGCAAATACGAGTCGAGAGGGGATGCCTGCTGCCCGTGCAAGGGCAGCAAGAAGTACTGCCTTTTGAACGCAGTAACCCTTACCCCGAGCAAGAGTAGTGCTGGCGATAAAATCTTCAAAAAATGTGGAGATCATATAGGGGTTATAGTAAATGCTATCTCGGACGAAATAAAAAAGGGCTACTGCCTTATCACGGTCGCTATGAGAATGGGAGGTTAGTTCTTTTGCCTTTTTAATAATTGCTTCATTATCGGAATCAATAGCCTTTGTGGGTTTTAGATATAGTTCCATCTGAAACAATAACTGTGATTATTTAGCTGCTATCTCTATTGCCTCAATAATCTTTTTATAACCTGTGCAGCGACATGTATTGGAAGAGATTGTGCGGATAATCTCATCTTTCTTTGGTTTTGGATTACGGTCAAGGAGAGTTTTTGCAGTCAAGATCATACCTGATGTACAGAAACCACATTGAACTGCCCCTTTTTCAATAAATGCCTTTTGTAGAGGATGAAGTTTTTCACCCTGCTTGAGTCCCTCAATTGTGGTGACCTTCATACCATCAACTTCAGGGGTGAGAATAAGACAGGAACGAACAGGGATACCATTTAGAATAACTGTGCAGGCACCACAGGCGCCAAGACTGCACGCTTCTTTTGCACCGGTCAGGGATAACCTTTCCCTTAAAGTTTCAAGGAGGGTTTCATAAGGTTTTACCTGTAGCGTTACAGGTTCGTTATTAACTCTAAATTTTACCTTCACTGTTTTCATGCGTTAGCCTCCTTGAGAACATTTGTTATTACCCTTCTTGCAAGAACCCTTACCATCTTCTTTCTATAGGAAGCAGGAAGGATTGTATTTGCAACAGGCTTTACATCAGTATATATGCGATCCATTAAATCGCGGAGTGTATTTTCATTCATGTTATCAACTGTATGGAGGGTAGGACAGGCTCCAATTGCACCTACGGAGAGTTTTCCCCTCCCATTTTCAAGGGTGAATGCTGCATTTACAAGAGGATAATCGATTGAATCCCGTACCCTCAT
>DHGO01000080.1 GCA_002402795.1 Deltaproteobacteria bacterium UBA4796 | reverse complement strand
CTTTCTCCCAGTGCCACCGGTTTAGGTTCAACACTTGCCACACCCATTGGACCTCATATCCCCAACTGGTTTGTCATCACTACTGTCATCAGTAATATACTCAATAACGATTATATTATACGGCCTTTGTGGGCATTCTATGCAGAACTTGGTATAATTATTCTCTTCGGCATTTTCCTCTCTCTTTTACTGCCACGCCTCCATGCAGGGATTAGCGCCCTCATCTCCCTGTGTCTTCTCGTTGTATGGAGTGGGGTGGCAATATTCTTTCTCATGAGCTTTGGCTACTGGTTGAAGCTCATATATCCAGGACTTCTTCTTCTTATTGGTTATACAGTGATTGTCTCGCAGGAATATCTCTTCACTCAGAGGGTAAAAGAACATATTGAAGCTGACAGTATCGAGACTAACAAGATGCTCGGGCTTTCATTTCAGGGTCAAGGCATGCTGGACATAGCCTTTGAAAAGTTTAGAAAGTGCCCTGTAGAAGACGAGTCGGTGAAAGACCTCCTTTACAACCTTGCCCTTGATTTTGAAAGAAAAAGGATGTTTAACAAGGCTGTTGCTGTTTATGAACATATTGCACAGGCAGGTTCTTTTAAAGATATTGAGGAGAAGATTCATAAGCTCAAGGCAGTTGGTGAAACAGCAATTTTTGGGTTGGTTGGTACTAAAAAAGATGCAACTGTTCTGATGGAGAGCGCTCAGACAAAACCCACACTCGGTAGGTATGAAATTCTCAAAGAACTCGGTAAGGGCGCTATGGGTACTGTATATCTCGGGAAAGATCCGAAGATCAATCGTGAGGTTGCCATAAAGACCTTACGGTATGAAGAATTCGACCCCCAGCAGGTTGAGGAGTTGAAAAAGAGGTTTTTCAGAGAGGCTGAGGCTGCAGGTAAGCTATCCCATCCAAATATTGTTACCATATATGATATAGGAGAAGACTACGATATTGCATACATGGCTATGGAGCTCCTTGACGGTACAGACCTGGCAGAATTTTGTGAAAAAGATAAGTTACTTTCTCCAGCTGAAGTAATACGTATTATCTCTTTAGTAGCAGGGGCACTTGATTATGCACACAGTAATGGTGTAGTTCATAGAGATATTAAACCAGCAAATATCATGCTGCTGAAAAATGGAGAGATAAAAGTAGCAGACTTTGGTATTGCCAGAGTAATGGCAAGCTCCAAAACCCATACAGGTGTTATTCTTGGTACACCCAGTTACATGTCTCCTGAACAGATTGCAGGGCAGAAAGTAGATGGACGTTCTGACCTCTTTTCCCTTGGTGTTGTATTCTATGAACTCCTGACAGGCTCTAAACCCTTTGAAGGAGATAGCATTGCAACCCTGATGTATAATATAACCACGTCACCGCCTCCTCCTTTAAGAGAAAAGGCACCGACAATACCAGTGGTATATGAATCCATTATCAATAGATTGCTCTCCAAGGATAAGGAAGAGCGTTACCAGACTGGACGCGAACTCATGAATGACCTTGCAGAATGTTTGAGAAACTTATGACACCAAGGAGATTTTATTGAAGATAATTGTAGAAGGAAAAACAGACAGAGGTATTATCAGGGAAAATAATGAGGACAATTTTTGTATTCTTGAGAAACAACCACTTTACATGGTGGCTGATGGTATGGGAGGACATGCCTCAGGAGAGATTGCAAGTAAAATAGCCATTGATATTATAAGGGATTATTTCAATAATCCAGATGCATCCCGCCAGCTCCAGATTGGAGAATATAGAGAAGACTATTCTGAAACAACAAACAGGTTGGGTTCAGCAATAAGACTGGCAAATCAGGCAATCTACGAAGCGGCTCACACCAATCCGCTATGGCAAGGCATGGGCACAACAATAGTAGCAGCACTCCTCAATGGAAAACGATTAAGCATAGCCCATGTAGGTGATAGTAGAATCTACCTTATTCGATTGGGAGATATTGAACAACTTACCGATGACCATTCGCTTGTATCGGAACAGGTAAAAAGAGAAATGATAACCAAAGAACAGGCACGTGAATCGAAAATGAAAAATGTCCTTACACGAGCGTTGGGCGTTGCACCTGATGTTAAAGTGGATCTTGATGAGCTTTCTTTAATGCAGGGTGATGCACTTCTTCTCTGCAGTGATGGCCTTACAACAATGCTACCCGATGAGGATATACTTTCTGTAGTAACATCAACGATGGATCCTGCAATCGCCTGTGAACAGCTTATAAGTCTGGCAAATGAAAACGGTGGAGAGGATAATATCACCGTTATTACAGCGTATATAAAAAAAGAATCATGGTTTTCTTCCCTTTTTAATGTTAAAAAATGGTTCAGGAGGTAAAAGGATGAACAAAATTTTATTAAAATTTAAAGACGCAGTAATCAAAGAGATGAAGATTGAAAAAGATATTTACAAGATTGGAAGGAAGACTGAGAATGATATTGTGATTGACAATATGGCAGTTTCTGGATTTCATGCTCAGCTGATAAAATCTAATGATACCGTATATGTGGAAGATTTAAATAGCACCAACGGGACGTTTGTTAATGGAAAAAAGATTTCAAAACACGTACTCAATCATGGTGATGTTATTCTCATTGGAAGTCACACAATTGAATTTATGGCGGATATCAAAAAAGAGGTGGAACCCACACAGGCATATAAGACCCGCTCTATGGATGCAACTATTGTTCTTGATACTAAAGCGCAGGAGCAAATATTAACTGCTACTGAAAAGCTTGAAGTTCTCGGTGGTTTTATAGTGATAGAGGGTTCAACAGACCAGAAAGAGTATTTATTGAAAGAAAGGGTTACAACTATCGGCAAGGATGAGGGTGCTTTGATTAAATTGAAGGGCTTTTTTGCTCCCAAGGTTGCAGCCCTTGTAAACAGGAGAAAGGAAGGATACTTCATCACACCATCAGGTGGCAAAGAGTTGAAGGTGAATGGGACACGGATAGATAAGCGACATGACCTGAAAGACGGCGACATTGTTGAGGCTGGAGGATTAAAACTTCAATTCTATATTAAGGAGCAAACATAGCAAAATTCTTTTAACCATCCAATAGCGTACCTTATCTTCTCTTCTTACATACAATTCTATAGATATGCTCAATAACAGATTCTGAAGGAATCTTTTCAAAGCTACTTTCTGCTGTCTTTAAACAGGATACCTGTTTGCCAGCCCTTACCTCTATGGTCTCCAGCACCCTGAATTCCCTGCTGGAACAATCAATCTCGTTGTGTGTCATGATATAGTTTCTTTCTTGGCCTGACGATTTCCCTTTTTTTGTTGCTCTGCCACTTGCTGACCTATCTGCCTGTATGGGTATTTCCCTTACCCTTACGGTTGCTGTGTTTTTCGTAACAGAGATAATGGTTTTACTATCATAATAAAAGTTAGATTCATTACTGCTTGCAAAATATTTCCATGTATTGGCACAGGCATCGGTACTCCCAGCAGTTATAGCAGATATAAAAAGGAGAGTATAAAAGATGATACGAGCCATACTGTCTTATAACATAGTAGCATCCTTACAAAAAAAATTTAAGTAAAAAGTATTATTAACGATTTCAGGCAATGAAAAGATTTTTTGTAGAAAAATTGGGGTCACTTGTAAGGTTTACTCCAAGCCGCCGTAACCCTGCTTCATCTCCAGGTGTCGGGATATGGGTCATATGAACTTCACAATCTCGGAGATCCTTTAACCTTTCTATTGCCAATTGCGCTGCGGGATTTGTCATCGCACTTATACTAAGAGCTATAAGGGTCTCCTCCAGGTCAAGGCTCACCGTTTTCTCATTGAGAATTGCTGTTTTTAGATTGGACACTGACTCTGTAATATACTGAGGGAGCAATTTTATCTGGTCAGGAATGCCTGCTAAGTACTTAATGGCATTAATGATAAGACTTGCCGCTGCATGCATCAGGGGAGAATTGTTTCCCGTAATGATCGTACCGTCCTTCAATTCAATTGCAGCACCGCAAAAAATTCCTTCATTACCCTTGTTTTCATCCTGTGCTTTTATGCCAGCATTACGCGCAGGGATAACAACCCTGCGATACTCTGGTTCAAGGTTAAAGTCTTTTATAAAAAGCTCCACCCTTTGCACGGTCTCTTTTTCTGTAAATCCCATGACATACTCACATCGATAACGGAAATACCTTCTGATGATTTCCTGCATGGCTGCTTCCCGTACTGCTTCATCATCAATAATCGCAAAACCAGCGCGATTTACACCCATATCAGTAGGCGATTTATAAAATGGATCACCCCCTGTTATTTTTTCTAAAATTCTTTTCAGAACAGGGAAAATCTCTACATCCCTGTTATAATTGACCACAGCCTTTCCATACGCCTCCATGTGAAAGGGATCGATAAGGTTAAAATCTTTTATGTCTGCCGTAGCTGCCTCATACGCAACATTCACAGGGTGCTTGAGTGGAAAATTCCAGATAGGAAATGTTTCAAATTTGGCATAACCTGATTTTATACCATTTTTATAGTCATGATAAAGTTGTGACAGGCAGGTAGCTAACTTACCACTTCCCGGACCAGGTCCTGTTACAATCACCAGAGGCTTTTCAGTTTCAATATACTTATTTGCTCCATAGCCCCCATCGCTAACAATTAATTCTACATCTGTCGGATAACCCCTTGTATATCGATGGGTATAGACTCTTATGCCTCTTCTCTCCAGTTTATTTTTGAATAATATGGCAGCAGGTTGATCTTCAAAACGGGTAATATTTACTCCCAGGACATTGAGACCCCACGCTCTTAGATCGTCTATAAGTTTAAGTGAATCTGAATCATAGGTAATTCCAAAATCAGCCCTAATCTTTTTTCGTTCAATATCTCCGGCATAAATGCAAAGAAGTATATCTGCCCTATCTTTCAACTCTGAAAGAAGTTTAATCTTGGCATTGGGCTCATAACCTGGCAATACCCTTGCAGCATGGTAATCATAAAAAAGTTTTCCTCCAAATTCGAGGTATAATTTATTATCAAATCTTTTTATCCTTTCGATGATTTCTGTCTTCTGTTCCATTAAGTACTTCTCGCTGTCAAAACCAATACGCTGGATCATTTCAGTGTACTCACTTCCTTTATGATATGCTTCATTATACTTGCAGACACTCCAAAAGGCAACTCGTTCATATTGTTTACTTTATATTTTTAAAAGATTCCTTTATAATTACCATAAAATATATAAGGTGGTTATAATGAAAAAAGAATCCATGCTCTTTAGCCCGATTAAGATACGAACGCTTATCCTTGCCAATCGTATCACCATGACACCCTTATATCTTGGTTATGCAAATAAGGACGGAACTGTAAGTGAACTGATACTCAAGCATTACAGAAAAATGGCACAATCAGGTGCTTCACTGATAGTCGTTGAAAACGCTGCTATCCATGAATCAGGACTGGGTTCACCATTTACCTTACGTGTTGATAATGACTCCTATATAGCAGGTTTGAGTAAGCTTGCAGAAACAATTCATAATGAAGGTACCCTTGCCTTTCTCCAGATAAACCATGCAGGCAGATATGCGTTTACGCCCCACAGGCTTGCACCATCACCAATAAAGATTGGAGACATTATACCGAAAGAAATGACTCTTCAGGAAATCAGGGAGACGATCAACGCTTTTGCTGATGCAGCACGAAGGGTGAAGGAATCTGGATTTGATGGTGTGGAATTGCATGGAGGAACAGGCTATCTCCTCTCCCAGTTTGTATCACCGAGAATTAATAAAAGAAATGATATCTATGGGGGATCCATGGAAAATCGTTTTCGTTTCCCCATAGAAACCATAAAGGCAGTACAAAATAAGGTTGGTACTGATTATCCGGTGGGTTATAGATTTCTCGCAGATGAGCTTCTGCCACAGGCATTTCATATTGATGAGGCTGAAATACTTGCAAAAGAAATAGAGAAACTAAATATTGCATACCTCTCAGTCATGGTTGGTACTCATGAATCTTTACACATTCCTCCTTATGTTGAAATGGAAAAAAACGAATGTTATATGGCAGAGTATGCATTCCGTATAAAAAGGGCTGTCTCAAAAACACCTATTATTACTGCAGGGAGAATTCAAACCCCTGAAGGAGCAGAAAGCATTCTCAGGGAAGGTAGGGCTGACCTTATCGGTCTTGCAAGAATACTTTTTGCTGACCCCCTCTGGCCCAAGAAGGCTCAGGGCTTAATAAAAGAACCAATAGTCCTCTGTAATCCTATATGTTCTCATTGTTTAAAGAGCACCATGAAGGGAACACTTCCATACTGTACTCAGTGGCCTAAGGAAGAAAGAGACTCTATCCTTACTTACAAGAGAAATTAAAGTTTTTGTTAAAATCGTTTAGTCTCCTACTTTTTAAACTACATCCCTTATATCCAAACTCATAAAACATTTATTAATTAGTTTATTATTTTACTATAACTAATTGTAATAATTGATAATACTATTACTATTAAATTATCCTTGACAAATACATATTATGAATATATATTCATAACAGATTCTATTAAGACTTAAGGTTATATGATATATGCCACGCCCCAGATGCATAAGAAATATAGGTTTCCTTCCACAGATAACTTACTTTAAACCTGCTGGTGTTAGAATGGCAGAGCTCGACGAGGTTGTACTCCAGCATGATGAGCTTGAAGCCATACGGTTAAAAGACCTCCTTGGACAAGCTCAGGAAGAGGCTGCACAAAATATGAATGTTTCCCAGCCCACCTTTCACAGGCT
>DHGO01000124.1 GCA_002402795.1 Deltaproteobacteria bacterium UBA4796 | reverse complement strand
TTTCAAGATATTTGTCGGAGTAGTACTAATTTAGGGGAAATTTGAGAATATATCATGATTGAAGGGACATCCTTTCAGCAATCCTATATGCCTCAATGAGGCCTTTCGGGTCAGCAATGCCCTTCCCTGCAATATCAAAACCTGTGCCATGGCCAGGTGAAGTACGGATAAAGGGTAACCCGAGCGTAATATTCACGGTTCGTTTAAAATCCATTGTTTTGACAGGAATCAAACCCTGGTCATGATACATTGCAATATAGGCATCGCAGTTGATAGTATGAAAAAGGGAATCTGCGGGAAAGGGACCATCCACATGGATACCCATTGACCGTGCCTTATCTATTGCGTCTCTGATTATAGATTCCTCATCGCCCATTATACCTTCTTCACCTCCATGAGGATTAAGGCCGCATACCTTGATGTACGGTTTTTTGGTATCAAAGTAGTACAGAAGTGAATGATTGGTTATCGTGATACACCGTACAATTTTCTCACACGAAAGGGTTAAGGGGACTTCTTTGAGGGGAATGTGGATTGTCACGAGGGAGACCCGAAAATTTCTATTTACCATCATCATGACATATTCTGTTACGCCAGCATAGTGGGCAAGAAGTTCTGTGTGTCCTGTAAAGGGGATGCCTGCGAGATGAAATGATTTTTTATTTATGGGGCACGTAACGATAGCTGAAACCTCTCCAAGCATGATGAGTTTCAATGCTTCAATGATATATTGGTATGATGCTTCACCATAGCCCGGATCCACAACACCAAACTTTATGGTATCAATCAATCGGCAATCAATGACCTCAACATCACCTTTCTTTCCTTTACCAAAGGGTTTAAAAGGAACCCTGCTTTTTTTTAAAAGCCCTTTCCCCGAAGCGTTTATCCCTTCTAAATCACCAATAACAACAGGGATGGTACGTGCACAAAGGTATGGCATGGCCTTCAGTATAATTTCTCCACCTATACCTGCAGGGTCACCTAAGGTAATGGCTATCCTTTTCAGATTTTTACCTCTATGTAAGAAGATTTTCTGATTTTTTCAATGTACTCTTTGTAACGTTTTTCTGATTCTTCAAAGGCTATTCGTTCTTGAATATTATTCTTTACCATTTCATAGGAAGCTGACTCCCCTTTCTTTATTTCCAGAAGCTTCAATATATGAAATCCGTATCCTGTTCTTACGACCTGGGTATACATGCCAGGCGTAATGGCACTGAGTACCTGCTGTAATTCAGGGAAGAGGTCTCCCCTCTTCACAAAACCGATGTCACCACCTGCTGATGCAGAAGGGTCATCAGAAAACTCTTTTGCAACAGCCTCAAAGGGCTCTCCCTGTCTTAAGAGGTCATAGGCAGTTAAAGCAATTTGTGGTGCATCTTTATGTTTTCCTGAAATAAATATCTGTTGCACATGATACTCTTCATCCCTGAATTCATCTTTATGGGCATTGTAGTATTCTTTAATTTGATTTTCGGTTATTAATATTTCCGAGGAAATAACGCGCGTCAATACCCTTCCACGAAGCTGATTCATTCGTACTCCCTCAAAGAAATCCTTATAGTCAATATTGTTCTTTTTGAGCTGTTCTATGAGTTCAGTATTGGTGATAAGATTTCGTTTCTGGATGGATTCAATAACCGCCTCCACTTCCTTATCCGATATATCGATCTTTAATTTTTTTGCCTGCTGTTTTAATAAAAGATCATTAATGAACGCATCTATCTTTTCCCTTAGCTGAATGTTTCTGAAATATTCATTGACCGAAACAAACCTGCTACCCTGTTTTTCTACCTGGACATGTTTTTCAACCTCCTTGAGTGTAATGATATCGTCGTTGACTATAGCGATGATTCTATCAACCACCTCAGAGGAAACATGGAGGGGCACGAATAGAGAAAGGGCAAAAAAGATCAGTGGAAACAGAATGTTCATTTTTTTGATGGTGTGGCCTCTTTACCGGCAGGAGTTTCCTGTTTTTCTGCCTTTTCATCCTTTTTTTCATCCTTCAGGAGTGCATCATTAATGGTAATCTTTGCGGATTTCTTCAAATCTTCAATGTATTTTTCTAATATTTCTTTCTGTTTCTCCTGAGAAATTTGTTGTCTTATGAAATCTTTAACCTCATCGAAAGGTACATATGATGGTGGGCGTACTCCTTCCAGCCTTATGATGTGATAACCAAATTGGGTTTTCACAATGCCGCTTACCTGTCCAATTTTGTTCAATTTAAATGCTTCAGCTTCATACTCGGGGAGTAGTGAACCCTTTGGGTGAAATCCAATCTCTCCACCTGTACTCTTTGCATTTGGGTCAATCGAGTACTGTCGGGCAAGTTCCACAAAATTTTCTCCATTTGCAAGCCTGTTCAGAACCTGTTTTGCCTCCTCTTCTGTCTTTAAAAGGATATGGCGGGTGTTGATTTCCCGCTCCCTTTTAAATCTTTCCTTATTTTTTTCATAATATTGTTTAAGGTCTTCGTTTGTCTGGGCGGATTCAACGGCTATTTTTTTCTTCAAAAGAGATTCTATGATGAGCTGTTCTCTTAAGTCTGATAGCCTTTCCTCGAAGTCCTTCTGTTTTTCGATTTTTTCTTTACCCGCTTCCTTAAGGAGTAATTTTTTCACGATGAACCGCTCCAGGTAGTTCTTCTTGCCACTCTCTGAAGCTACAAGCATCTTCATGTTAGTGGGAATTTTATCCAGTTCACGGTTGAATTCTTCAAGGGTAATGACTTCATTATCTATAGTAGCCAGTATTTTTCCTCCATCCTTTTTTGCACATGCACATGCGAAGATACTCCATATCACCACACATAAGAGAATTACTATTTTTTTCATCATATCACCTCATAGGTAAGCATTATATGGCCATTACGCAATGCTAACTGCTTGTTTTTACTTTATATCACAGTATAATGGCTTCCATCAATATATTTCTTGTCAATGAAAGGAGTTCCTTTGACTTCTTTTCAGTATAAACAACAATCTTTCCATTGGGTAAGAGTTTCAACCTTGTATGGTCTTTCTGTGCTCGTTGTACGATCTTCTCCATGGAGAGAGGTGTGTGTCTGGTAACGTGAAAGATTATATGGTGGTCTGAATACTCGAGCTTTTTTACTTTGATTCTCTGTAAAAAGCATTTCAATGAAATGATGTCCAATAGATTTTGTAAGGGTTCAGGAATATTTCCAAACCTGTCTTTCAATTCTTCTTCCATCTCTTTCAATTCCTTATCATCCCTTATCCGGGAAAGCCTTTTATAGGTGAGCAGTTTCTGGGTCCCATCTCCTATATAGGCATCAGGTATATAGGCATCGACAGGTATTGCGATTTCTGGAATAACCTCTTCCTCTTTTTCCTGTTCCTTTGTATTTTTTATTTCCTTTATTGTCTCTTCCAGCATATGGCAGTAAAGCTCAAAACCAATAAGATTTATAGTGCCTGATTGTTCCCTGCCCAGAAGGTTACCGGCACCACGAATTTCAAGGTCATAATTGGCAATATGAAAACCTGATCCAAGCTCTATCATCTCCTCGATAATCTTCAAACGGATAAGGGCGTCTTTTGTGAGTACCTCATTCACTGGTACAAGAAGATAAGCATAACCCTGCCTCGTACTTCTTCCTACCCTGCCTCTCAACTGGTATAATTCTGCAAGACCCATCCTGTGGGCATTATTGATAAAGATTGTGTTTACATTCGAAATATCCAGACCTGATTCAATGATGTTCGTGCAGAGTAATATATCGTATTGCTTTCCAATAAAGTCAAGCATAATCTTCTCTAATTGTTTCTCCTTCATCTGTCCATGGGCAATAGCAATGCGTGCTTCGGGGATAAGATGGGAAAGATGTTCATAGATGACGCCAATATTATGGACAAAGTTGTGGACAAAGAAAACCTGTCCTTGCCTCTGGATTTCTTTAAGTACAGCCTGCCTGATAAGCCCGTCGTTAAATTTTACAACAGATGTCTTTACAGCGAGTCTGTCGAGAGGAGGTGTGTTGATAATGCTTAAATCCTTTATACCTGTTGTAGCCATGTGAAGTGTGCGAGGAATAGGCGTTGCTGTCATGGTAAGTACATCAACATTTGTTTTCATGGTTTTAAATTTTTCTTTATGTCTGACCCCAAACCTGTGTTCTTCGTCAATAATAAGAAGCCCGAGATCCCTGAAGGCAACATCCTTCTGGAGGAGTCTGTGTGTACCTACCACAATATCAATCTGCCCTTTTTTAAGACCTTCAATAACCTTCTTCTGTTTATCCTTTGTCCTGAATCTACTGAGCATTTCTACGTTTACCGGGTAACCCTGAAGACGTTCAGAAAACGTCTTATAATGCTGTTGCGCAAGAACCGTCGTAGGGACAAGGAGCACCACCTGTTTGCTATCCATCACAACCTTAAATGATGCCCTGAGTGCCACCTCAGTCTTTCCAAATCCCACATCACCGCAAATGAGTCGATCCATGGGTTTTGGACCCTCGAGGTCATTCAATACATCCGCTATAGCCTTGAGCTGATCATCAGTCTCTTCGTATTCGAAACTTGATTCCATTTCTCGGAAGAGTTCATCTTCCGGTGAATACTGGTAACCTTCTGCAAGCTCTCTTTCTGCATATATTGTAAGAAGCTCACGGGCAATATCTTCTATATGTTTTTTTGCCCTTTTCTTTGTATGTTTCCACAAAGAAGAACCGAGTCTATCTATCTTTGGTTTGTATCTTTCGCTCCCGATGAACTTCTGGACAAGGTGGAGATTCTCTACAGGTACATATAGCCTGTCACCATCCTGATATTCTATGAGGAGAAAATCTTTTTTATATCCCCCTATTTCCAATTCAGTAATGCCCTGGTAGATGCCAATACCATGGTCAATGTGGACAACCCATTCACCCACAGCAAGGTCCTTGAAGGAATTGAGAAATTCATCAAAGCCATTCCACCTTTTTTTCACCACCCTCTTTTTCGGTCCTACAATATCCTCTTCAGTGAGTACGACAATGGTATCTGTCCTAAAGCCCCTGCGTAAAGGACCAACAACAATCCCCCACTCATGTGTCTTTTGGGGAAAGGATATTTTAGTAAGGATGGGTAATGTAACACCGTAATTTTCAAAGATATTTTGTAGCCGCTCTGCCTGGTGAGGGCTATGGGCACATAAATAAACATACCTGTAGCCGCTCCACTCCTCTTTCATCTTCCCGGTGAGGTTTTTAAAAATTTCTGTACGATGTGACTCGAAAAAGTGTCGAAGGTCTTCATTAGATGAGGCTTGGATTATGGTACCTTCCTCGTTCCCTTTGATACCAGATATATCAATATTAAGGTTACCCTTGAATTTTTCCTTTAGTTTTTCCTTGAGATTCTCTGTCGCAGGGGGGTCCATTACCTGTAATGAATACTGGAAACCATTATGAACCAGTACCACAGGGTTTATCATGTAATCCACAATCGTTGCCTTTCCACCCATATGTGTAGCAATAGGCATGAGATAACATGATTCAACCTCCTTGAGAGACCTCTGCGTTATGGGGTCGAAAAATCTTACAGAGAGAACCTGGTCACCGAGGAATTCAATACGCAGGGGGCTGTCATAGGTAGGAGAAAATACATCAATAATGCTCCCCCGTTTTGCATACTGACCCTCTTCCCGTACCAGCGATGCAAGTTCATAGCCTGTCTGTTCTAAATACCCTGTAAGGTCTTCATGAAAAAGGGTATCACCAAATGTAACCTTTTTAATATTTGCAAGAATCGTCTTTTCCTCTGGCAACTCCCTTGCTATGGCACTATAAGGAAAAAGTCCGATAAAATCTTTATCTATTACCAGGTGATAGAGAAATCGTACCCGTTGGGCTTCGTCCTCCTTTGAAAAAATTCTTTCTGTATAAAGGGGGAAAAAATAGGGGATTTTTTGAGAAAAGAACTCTATCTCTTCCCTGTAAAGGAGTGCTTCATCTTCTGTTTCATAAAAAATTATGGTTTTTCTTTGTAATGTTGAGATAAGGAATGATACAAAAGAACCTATCCTGCCAGTGAGATAGATAAAGCCTTTTTCATTGAGGCTATACAAAACTCATCACCTTTATATTATAAATCAAGAGGGGTACACGTTATAACTTGGGATCTGGAAGGGATCTTTTATTTATATAGTATTCGTTGAGGACAAGCTGAGAAAAATAATTCTTAGGCAACCTCTTCTTGCTTAATATCTCTTTGAGCCGGGTGGGACCCATGTTATATGCATGGAGTACCATGTCCATACCATTGAACTCTTTTTGCAGTTTTGAAAGAAAGTAAACGCCTATTTTTATATTCTTATCAGGTTCATCAAGGGTCTTTGCTCCCTTCCAGTCTATGCCTATCTCCTGAGCAAGAAGACTGGCGTGATGGGGTTTTATCTGAAGCAATCCCCTCGCACCCATAGGTGATATAGCGTTATGTTGAAAATTACTCTCCACTTTCATTAACGCAAGGACGAGTCTGTAATCCAGACCGTGGTGCCTTGATGCCTCATATACAACCTTTGAAATGATACACAGTTCATCTTCCTCAAGCTTTACATTCTCATTTTTCACATAGTGGATAATACGATTTATGATTTTTGTCTTTCTGAGGTCATGAAGTGTTCTTAAAACCGTATCACAGGCAACAGTAAAACAGAGGAATACCGTTAGGGAAATAAAGAGAAGTATTAATCTTTTTCTAAAGTTCATAGGGAACTAAAATACACTAAATACTTCTTAAATGTCAAATCACTGTGCTCGTCCTGTAATTTACGACTGAAAAGTGAACTCTAAGTGATATATTCCTCTACAAAAAGGAGTCAACTATTTTAAATAAAAATGAATAATCTATTTAAAGTACCTATTTTCATTAAGCAGCGCATAGATAGTCCTAAGGAGTTTTGTAGAGGTAGCAATGACCGCCTCTTTATAGGACTTGCCTTCACTTCTTTTCTTTTGTGCTTCCTGTTATATACTACAGGGGGTGACATTTTCATTTTGCAGTTAAGGGGTAACATAATTATATTGCAATGACAGTGTGACACAAAATACTTAACGTTACCGAAATTGTTCAGGATGTGAAGTCCTCCAAGGGAATTTTCTTGATTATTTGGTAGAAAAGAATACAATAATTACTCAATGGATAAGCATACATTGCGGATACTCTCAAAGGAATTTTATAAATATCTAAAAATGGAAAAGAATGCTGCCTTTAATACTCAGAGGGCATATAAAGGAGACATAGAGGAATTTTTAAAGTTTATTGAGGAATCCCCGGATGACATTGTGAATCATCAAACCATCAGGTCTTACATTGTAAACATTTATAAGGATTTGAAAAAATCCTCTTTATCAAGAAAGATTTCATCTATCAAGGTTTTTTTCAAATTTTTGAAAAGAAAGGGTTATACAGATGAGAATACGGCCCTTGTTATAAAAACCCCGAAGATAGAAAAACATCTCCCGAAGTTCTATACTATAGACGAAATGTTTCATTTTCTTGATTTTATACCCAGAGAGGGCTGGTTGAATATCAGGAACAGGGCAATATTTGAGCTCATGTATTCAACAGGCATGAGGGCACAGGAAGTGCTTGATGTGAATATTGATAATCTTAAAATAGATGGTATGTGGGTAAAGGTAAAAGGAAAGGGAGGGAAGGAGAGAATACTCCCCTTTGGTGAAAAGGCAAAAAATGCACTTGAAGAATACCTCAGGGTCTTAAAAGAAAAGGGAAAGTATTCGGCAAAAAGCCCCCTCTTCATAAACCAGCGGGGAAATAGATTATCCTACAGAGGGTTACTTAAGATTATGAAAAAACATCAAATTAAGGCACAGCTTTTTAAGAACCTATCCCTTCACGGTATCCGTCATTCCTTTGCAACCCATCTGCTTGACGGTGGTGCTGACCTGAGAAGTATTCAAGAACTTCTCGGCCATGCAAAACTCTCAACAACCCAGAAGTATACCCATATTTCCATGGATAAATTAATGGAAGTATACGATAAATCCCATCCGAGAAGGTAAGATGCAGGGAACAACAATACTATGTGTACGAAACAAGGGAAAGGTCGCCATTGGTGGAGACGGTCAGGTGACACTAAGCACAACTGTTATGAAACATACGGCAAAAAAGATAAGGAAGCTTTTCCAGGATAGATGTCTTGCTGGATTTGCAGGTGCAACGGCTGATGCCTTCACTCTTTTTGAACGATTTGAGAAAAAATTAGAGCAGTATAACGGCAATATTATGAGGGCTTCTGTAGAGCTTGCCAAAGATTGGCGTACAGATAGAATGCTCCGTCGCCTCGAGGCACTGCTTATAGTAGCTGATTTTGAACATACCCTTATACTTTCTGGAACAGGAGATGTTATAGAGCCCGATGATGGGATTGCTGCAATCGGTTCAGGCGGTCCCTACGCACAGGCAGCTGCAAAAGCGCTCGTAAAATATACAGACCTTTCTGCACGGGAGATTGTAAAGGAGTCGATGCTCATTGCATCCCAAATCTGTATTTATACCAATGATCAATTGACCATAGAGGAGCTCTAAGCTATGAAAACACTGACACCGAAACAGATAATGGAAGAACTTGACCGGTATATAATAGGTCAGAAAAAGGCAAAAAAGGCTGTATCGATAGC
>DHGO01000166.1 GCA_002402795.1 Deltaproteobacteria bacterium UBA4796 | reverse complement strand
TTCTTTATAAGTTCTATATCCACCTCTTCGCCAAAGGAATCATGGAGTGACCTGGCAAGCCTTTCAGCATCTTCTTTAGTTTCAAGTTCCACAACCAGTTCTCTATCATCAATTACCTTGAGCTTTCCATATTTCTTTACCACATCGATAACAAGTGAAGGTTCTGTTGTAACCCATCCTTTCATTCTCCGTACAAGTTCTTCTCCATTAAAAGCACGTTCAATGGTAAGGTCAACCCTTCTTTTTTTTGCCTCCCAGCCAACAATTGCAGGCTGCACAACCATTGGTGTTACGGGGTCATGCATAGCTGCACAACGAAACCATAACTTTGCCCTCACCATAATCTTTCTCCTTTATGTGATTTTTCAAAAGAAACATAATGGTTTTGTACTACAATGTCAAGCCACCAGGATGTATACCTTGACAAATGATACTATCTTCGTTATTCTTCAAATTACCATTCATCAGGAGGGAAATTATGGAATTATTACAAGCCGTCAAGGAAAGAAAGAGTACCAGGGCTTTCCTTTCCAATCCTGTACCAGGGCCGGTGGTTGAAGAAATACTCCAGTATGTAATACATGCGCCCTCTGCTATTAATTTGCAGCCATGGGAATTTACGGTTGTTATGGGTGAAGAAAGAGAAAGGCTCAGCCGGAGGCTCATCAAAGCCTATAGAGAAAAGAATATCTCCTGCAGTCCTGGTAACGTAAAACCCCTTGCAGATACATTCAATAGAAGGGGTATCGAGTGTGTGAAACTCATGACACCCTATATCAGCAAACTTGGAGCCACTTTTGATGCCTTTATTAATGAGGGAAGCTGTAATTTTTATGGGGCACCTGTAGCAATTATATTGACCCTCGATAATGCCTTTTCAAAGGCACGACTTGTAGATATGGGTATTGCCCTTGGATATTTAATTCTTGTTGCCCATAGTTATGGCCTGGGAAGTTGCCCCATCGGGCTTATCAACGCCTATGAAGATGATATAAAGGATGTGCTCAATATTCCTGAGCATAAAAGTGTAGTCATAGGTGTTGCTCTTGGTTATCCTGATCCGTCGAGTCCTGTTAATACTTACAAGTCACCACGGGATAGCCTTGATAATTTTGTAAGGTGGTTTGATTAGTATAACGGTTTGTTATCTGTCCTTTTCTATAGGAACAGGGACAACCTCCCAGATATGCTCGGCATACTCCTTTATTGCCCTGTCACTGGAAAATTTTCCTGAACGAGCAACATTAAGTATTGCCATCCTTGCCCAGCGCTCATCATCCCCATAGGCTTTAGCCACTTCTTCCTGGCATCGAATATAGGATGTATAGTCAGCAAGTACAAAATACTGGTCTCTGTTTAAAAGGACATCAACTATGGGGTAAAAAAGTGAGGGATTTTCCGGTGAGAAGAATCCATTCTGAATCTGGTCTATAGCAAGTTTAAGCTCTTCATTCTCCTCATAATAGCAACGAGGATTATAGTTAGCTCGCATCTCCATAATTTCCTGTGCACTGTAACCAAACATAAAGAAATTCTCCTTGCCCACCTCTTCTCGAATCTCTATATTGGCGCCATCAAGAGTTCCTATAGTCACAGCTCCGTTTATGGCATACTTCATATTACCGGTTCCTGAAGCCTCAAAACCTGCTGTGGAAATTTGCTCCGAAAGTTCAGCGGCAGGTATTATCTCCTGTGCGAGGGTTACACCGTAGTTGGGAACAAATATAACCTGAAGTTTTTTGCGTGCCCCGGAATCTGAAGCAATTGTATGGGCTACATTATTTATAAGTTTAATAATAAGTTTACAGATAAAATAACCTGGAGCAGACTTTCCGGCAAACATTATTGTTCTCGGCACAAATGTTTCATCCAGCCTCCCCTCCCTGATGCGATTGAACAGGGTTATAGCATGGAGAATATTGAGGAGCTGTCTTTTATATTCATGAAAACGCTTTGTCTGGCAATCAAGGAGAAATCTTGGCTGAAAGGATAGGTGGCATGTTTTTTTCAGATATTCAGCAAGGGCTTCTTTATTGGTCCTTTTTATCTCCTGGAAACGCCTGCAAAATTCAGCATCTTCCGCAAGGGGTTCAAGTTTTTTAAGCTCATCAAGGTTGACAGTCCATCTATCGCCTATTGCCTCTGTGATAAGACTGGACAGGCGTGGATTTGACTGAAGAAGCCAGCGTCTCTGTGTAATTCCATTGGTAACGTTTTTAAATTTTTCAGGCATCATTGTGTAAAAATTATGAAAGACATGCTGTTTAAGAATATCTGTATGAATCTTTGATACACCGTTGACCGTATGGCTTCCCAGAATGGCAAGTCGTGCCATATGAATAACCCTTTTACCGTTACCGGTTATTATCGACACCTTCTCCTGGTCTTCTCTGTCAGGGAAGCATTCCTTAACCTGTATTAGAAACCTCCTGTTAATTTCCTGAATAATCTGTAGATGACGAGGTAAGAGGCGGGCAAAAAGGTCTTCTGGCCACATCTCAAGGGCTTCTGGCAATACGGTATGGTTTGTATAACCAAAGGTCTGGGTCGTGATCTTCCACGCCTCATCCCACTTAATACTCTCCCTGTCTACAAGGATTCTCATAAGTTCTACAATGGCAAGGGCTGGATGGGTATCGTTAAGCTGAATGGCTGTCTTATCAGGAAAGTCCTTATAGTTGAGGTGAAACTTCTTGTATCTTCGTACGATATCCCGTAATGTGGCGCTCACAAAAAAATACTGTTGTTTCAGTCGAAGCTCCTTGCCTGCAAGAGATTCGTCATTTGGATAGAGCACCTTTGAAATATTCTCGCTATTGTTCTTATCTTCCACTGCCTTGATGTAATCACCGCTGTTGAAATATTCGAGATTAAACTCCCTTGTGGACTTTGCTGCCCAGAGACGGAGTGTATTTACTGTCTCATTCCGGAAGCCAGGAACAGGATAGTCGTATGCCATAGCCATAACATCTTCACCCTCTACCCAATCCATACGTAACCGTCTGTTGTCTCCATCAACTGCCTCTACTTTCCCATAGAATTTTACAGGATAGAGTAGTTCTGGCCGTGGAAACTCCCAGGGATTCCCATATCTTAACCAGTTATCAGGCGCCTCTACCTGGTATCCGTTTTGAATTCTCTGGGTAAATATCCCATATTCGTATCTAATACCATACCCATAGGCAGGATACTGGAGTGTTGCAAGAGAATCGAGAAAACATGCGGCAAGCCTTCCAAGACCACCATTGCCAAGACCTGCATCAAACTCATGTTCAAGAAGTTCTTCATAGGAAAGACCAAGGATACCTACGGCTTTACTGAAATCATCTGAAGAACTGAGGTTTATGGCATAGTTTGCTAAAAGTCTACCGAGGAGAAATTCAAGGGAGAGATAATAAATCCTTTTTGCATCGACGTGGTAATATTCCTGCTGTGTCTTTATCCATCGCTCGGCAATCACATGGCGAACGGATAGTGCAGAAGCATGGAGCTTATCTTTTGGAGTGGCAGAATACATGTCCTTGGCAAGACCATGAATGAGATTATCAACGATAGATTTTTGAAATGATTGCACCTTCTCTTCCACCCCGTCCTCCTCTCTATGGGATTAATATTATAAGGATACACCCCTTGCAAGGAGCATAGCAATAAAAATATGCCCCGTATAATGTTTTCTAACGTAATTTATATTTCCCTTTTTCTTAATAGAGACAGGATATTTTTAATTTCATCTGATTGTAATTCTATTATCGATAGCAATTCCTGTGGTGTTCTTGTATCCCCTTTTTCTTTACGATTTGGATTGACTGCTTTTAAATCATAATTCTTTGCCACAATTTCTTCCACTGAAACACGCCAGGAACGCCAACTGGATTGCTGAATTTTGATTTCGGATTGTGGAATATCTCTATTCTTCATTCCGAATTCTTCATCCATCAATTTAAAGAATTCTTCAAAATGCTCTATGGTAAGAGGTTGTTTTTTTGTAATATTGAGGTCAGAGAGGTCATAATACCATATCTCTTTTGTTGGTTCTCCTCTGGTGAAAAATAAAAGATTGGTCTTGCTCGCTGCGCCAGCATTAAGAAATATTCTTGGTGGAAGACTAATAATACACCACAGGTTGCATTCATTGAGGAGTTTGCGTTTCGTCTGGACAAAGGCATTTTCATTTGTACGGAATAAAACTCCCTCATCCATTACAATTCCACATCTGCCACCGGGTTTGAGGCTGTCTATCACATGCTGTAAAAATAAAACCTGGGTGGCACCTGTCTTATAGGCAAATTTTGTCTGGGCATCTTTGCCTTCTTTTCCACCAAAGGGAGGATTGGTAAGCACCACATCAAAAAGCCCTGGCGCATCGTGAAACAACCCGCCGTAGACCTCTAAACCGGTTAATGTGTTTCCATGCCATATATGGGGTTCATCTATCTCCTGAAGAACAAGATTTGCCAGAACAATGGGATAAACAAGATTTTCTTTCTCTCTGCCATAAAAGGTTCTGGTCTTGAGGGTCTCTATATCCGAGGCTGTTTTTGCTTTTTCTTTCATATGCTGATAGGCCTGTGCTAAAAACCCGCCTGTCCCGCAGCAGGGGTCATAAACAGTTTCGCCTATTTCAGGGTCAATCACTTTTACCATCGCACGAATGACTTCTCTTGGCGTAAAAAACTGACCGCCATCATTATTTTTCTCTCCCATCTTCTGCAGTAATCCCTCATACACCTGAGAGATAGGAAACATATGAGTTTCATCAATGCTTTCTAATGAGAGGGTATCTATTTTGTCAAGGATATCCAAAAGATTTCTCTCCGTATCTATATGTGTTCTCTCTGTGAAGGAAAAGACTTCGCTTATAATCTTCTGACGGGGGGTTGCTCCTGGTTTATTCTTGAGATTGCGAAGATAGGGGATAAGTTCGCCATTAACAAAGGACATAAATGCACCGAGGGTGCCCTCCTGCAACTCTTTTCTCTTTTTTCCAGAAAGCGCTGCCCAATCCTGCCATCTATAGGGATATCCCAGAGATGGTGTAAACTTAATACCCAACGCCTTTGCCTGCTCTTCTTCCTTTTCCTCGCGCTCATCAAGAATCCTTAAGAAGAGCATCCAGGTNNGCAGATAGACTTGATGTAGGCATTGAGCGATTGCGGGGATGTGAGTCTGCGAGTGTTCTTGTTTTTTATGGTGTAATTGATTTTCATCCGATTATATCTGTTTATAAATATTTTTAACAAACTCCAGGTATTCTTTTATTTCTTTTTCAGAATACATAACATCAGCAGAATAGAAATCCAGATTTCGGTCTTTTCTCATTTTGTCGCCAATTATAATGATGTCTTCTGATTTAAGCATTTGACTTAAATATTCAATTATTTTCTGGTGATGCCCGGGTTTACTTTTAACTCTATAGCCAGATTTAGCAAGACGATAGATTCCCATTTTAATCAATGACATATAAGCAAAATGAAAAATGACCTCAGGCTCTTTGCTGGAGATGGCTGTTTCTAAATTACGTTTAGCAGATTTTTTATATTTTTCTATTTCTTCTAAACTAAACTGTTGTTTTACAAAAAAATTTGGGTCTAATTTCATAAAAGTTTTATTGTCCTGCCAGTAAAAATATTTTTGATAAATTGGTCACCAGAGTCGAGTCTCTTCTTCAATTCTGATGGGGTAATATTTACAATGTTTATTTCCCGGCCAATATTTTTTTGAATTTTATAGAATAACCGTTGTACCTTTAATGGACTATGCGTTCCCACTAATAGAACATCAATATCACTTTCAGAATTATAGCGGTTATTTGCATAAGAGCCAAAAATATACGCCTCTTTTATTTCAGGTATTGTATGAACTTTATTTCGTAATAATGCCTCAATACCAGTAGTTTTGAGAAAAATATTTTTATATTCTTTGTAAAGGGGATTCTTTTTGTTAAGATAGAAATATCTCTCTTTACCCCTGAACTCGGTTGTTAACAGCCCCATTTTTTCTAATCGTAATAATATCCTGTAGATATTTTTAGGGTCAGATTCAATAATACGCGCAAGTTCGTTGATATAAACCTTGCTGTTTTCGTTTAAGAAAAAGTAATTAAGTATTTTATTTTCAACCTGAGACCTTATATCAAACATCGTGGTCACCTATTACCATAATTATGGTAAAATAATACCATAAAAGTTCTAAAAGTCAATAACGCACCGTTCGCGTGAGTGGAAAGGTCGCAGATGGATTTTATATAGACGTTGAGCAATTGCGGGGATGTGATTCTGCGGTTATTTTGCTTTTTCATCATAATTCACCTCTAAATGCCTTTCTTAAGATTGTCTGCGGAAGGGCTTTCAATGCGGATTGCTGATTTAGGATTGCGGATTGCAGATTGAAGTTTTTCAAAATGGGCCATTTTTGCTTTAAGCTTTGAAGCAACATGATATTGGGTTTTAAGATGGTGTTGGAAATCTTTCAAGTGGTTGAGGGTCTGAGGTTTTACCGGTGAAAGTGTTGCATTCTACAAAAAGGTGTCCGTTAGAGGAATAAACGAGTGGAACATTATTCAAGCGGGCGTATCTCTTTGCCTCAAGCAAGGCAACTGGTATCGGTTGAGTGCTGATATTGACCCTGATGCGTAAAAGATAATCTATTCTTCCACGCTCTCTTCGTTTTGGCTTGCCATCTATGATATCAATCCCGCAAGCTGTTTCTTCACGATGAATGAGGTCTTCTGTCCATCCCCTATTATGTAGTGCAGGATCAATAAGTTTTGCCTTTGTATCTGCCTCGCTTAATGGCTCCATATCAGTAACCTTCGTTTTTTACACACTATGTTAAATGTGCTACTTCATATAACGTTTCCGGTGTAAAAGAAGTTCGGCAAAGCCAAATTTGTATAGTTACATCTATTACCCGTAAAATTTCTATAATCAAAAGACGGGCTGGAATCATTTCTTTGCGATGTGGCACAGTGTAATTCATCCATCATGGTGCCTGTAAAAACGGTGTTGAAGGAAGTCTCTCTCTTTAATTTTCTCAGAGAAAAACGCCAAATTTAATCTGGTCGGGGCGACTGGATTTGAACCAGCGACCTCTTGCTCCCAAGGCAAGCGCGCTAAACCATGCTGCGCCACGCCCCGCATCTGTTTAAACTACCACATGGGCAAACCCATTGCAAGAATAACTATGTCCAGAGGGTTGAGCCGTTGACTTTTTACACGTTTCAGCACACAATAAAGGAATATGATAGGCATTTCAAAACTCTATTGCGGTGCTGTTGAGCCATCAGATCCGTTACGCTATGGCAGGGAATCATCAAAGCTACCTTCCCATCTTCTCCAGTTCTCCCATGATAAAAAACCCGTTGTTGTGTGGAATATGACAAGACGATGTAACCTCAGGTGTGCCCATTGCTATGCCCAGGCTATGGAAGAAGGGTTTAAGGGTAAAGAATTAACCACTGAAGAAGGGAAGCGTCTTATTGATGACCTTGCTCACTTTGGTGTACCTGTAATACTTTTCTCTGGTGGCGAACCCCTTCTAAGGGAAGACCTCGAAAAACTCATTGAATATGCAGTGAAGAAGGGAATAAGGGCTGTTATCTCTTCAAATGGAACGCTTATTACAAAAGAAAAGGCAAAAACCTTTGCAGACCTTTCCCTTTCTTACATTGGTGTGAGCCTTGATGGCATCGGTGGTGTAAATGATGCCTTTCGTGGCATAAAAGGGGCTTTTAAAAAAGCGCTCACCGGGATCCGCAATGCGAAAAAGGCAGGTATCAAAGTCGGGCTACGTTTTACCATAAACAAAAGAAACGTGGATGAAGTGCCAAAAATATTTGACCTCATCGAAAAGGAAGGTATTGAGCGCGTCTGTTTCTACCATCTTGTCTATGCAGGAAGAGGCTCCCGACTTATGGAAGAGGATCTCTCTCACGAGAAACGGCGTGATACTGTTGACTATATCATGGATAGAACGCAGGTATTCTTCACTAAAGGAAAACCTATTGAAGTGCTTACAGTTGACAATCACAGCGATGGACCATACGTATATTTACGGCTCTTAAAGGAAAACAGGAAAAGGGCTCAGGAGGTGCTGGAGCTACTTATGATGAATGAAGGAAATGCCTCTGGCGTGGGCATCGCATGTGTGGACGAAGAGGGTAATGTCCACGCAGACCAGTTCTGGAGGCATTACAGTTTTGGCAATGTGCGAGAAAGACCCTTCAGCAAAATCTGGATGGATACCTCCAATGAACTCATGGCAAAATTAAAAGACAAGAAGCGTTATGTTAAGGGCAGGTGTGCTCTATGCAGGTGGCTTGATATTTGTGGCGGCAATTTTCGCGTAAGGGCTGAGGCAAAGACAGGGGATATGTGGGCAGAAGATCCCCAGTGTTACCTCACCGATGAAGAAATAGGGGCAAAGGAGATCGCATGAACTTTCCAGTAAATAGACCACGGAGATTAAGGAAGAATGAAAAATTCAGAGGCCTGGTTGAGGAGACTTACCTCTCACCAAAGCATCTCGTGTATCCACTCTTTGTGAAGGAGATGGCTGAGAAAAAGATTCCCATTCCTTCCATGCCTGATATGTTCCAGTTTTCCATAGAAGGACTTTTAAAAGAAATAGAAGAGATTGTGAGTCTCTCCATACCTGCTATCCTTCTTTTCGGTATACCTGACCATAAAGACGAAATGGGAAGTGGCGCCTATGATGAAAATGGCATCATCCAGAAGGCAACCATGAGGATTAAAAAGCTCTTTGGTGATGATATTCTTGTTTTCACCGATGTCTGTATGTGTGAGTATACGAGTCACGGTCATTGCGGAGTCATTAAAAATGGTGAGGTGGATAATGATGAAACGCTGAAGCTTCTTGCACGAACTGCTTTATCCCACGTCCGCGCCGGTGCAGACCTTGTGGCCCCATCGGATATGATGGATGGGAGGGTAAAGGCAATCAGAGAATCCCTTGATATCAGCGGTTTCTCCACAATTCCCATTATGAGCTATGCTGCCAAATATGCCTCATGTCTCTATAGCCCCTTCAGGGATGCGGCCGAATCGACACCCCGGTTCGGTGACCGTAAAAGTTATCAGATGGATCCACCCAATCAGAGAGAGGCCTTACGAGAGATACATATGGACATTGAAGAGGGTGCAGACATTATCATGGTCAAGCCTGCCCTTTTCTACCTCGATGTTGTAACGCTTGCACGACAATCCTTTAACCTTCCCCTTGCTGCCTATTCTGTAAGTGGAGAATATACAATGATTAAACTTGCGGCACAGAAGGGAATTATTGATTACAAAAGGGCAGTTATAGAAGCCACAACAGCAATCAGAAGGGCAGGTGCAGATATTCTGATTACATATTTTGCCAGGGACCTTGGAAAATGGGCGCAAGAGAATTCCCTCTAAGGATGCTTGCATGGGAACTCACCCGTAACTGTAATCTGAACTGTATCCATTGCAGGGCTTCTGCATCAAAGGGACCCCACAGCGGCGAATTGTCTTTAAAAGAATGCCAGAAGATTATAGACGATATAAGCCTCTTTGCTTCTCCCACCATCATACTCACGGGCGG